>NZ_JBKETB010000014.1:0-65717 GCF_056355835.1 Bifidobacterium sp. LH_730 | reverse complement strand
CGTTTCCTTCGATCCTCTCGCATACGAAAGAACCACACCTCCAATCATCGAATCTGAATTTCTTCAGTCCAACAATCGGGGTGCGGTTCAATACCGAGCCTTGACTGGTTATCGGCTTTCGCCCCTAACCAAAGGTTGCGAAATGAATCATATCACGATGCGCGGGGCTCTGACCGTGAACGGGCGCAGTGTGATCGTCCATGTGGGCGATGGCGAGGCGTTCGCCACGGTTGATGGGACGCGCTTCAATGTGCGCGGGCTGTGGCAGCTCTATCAGCTGCTGAGGCTCCTCGTGTAGCGGTCATTGACGACGCGGTTGCCTCTTACGGGTGCCGCGCCCGCAACCTGACAATCGTGCGTGGTGTGCACTGGCTCATCTTCAACGCAGTATCTGTTTGCTCCAAAGCATCACTGTTGAACGTGCCCGCCCCTACTCCAGTCGCCCGCGGCGCCACAGGTGCGCGCCGTGGTTGAAGTCTTTGGCGGTGGCGAGGAGGTTGCCGGCGGTGTGCATCAGGCGCGCGGCCTTGGTGCGGATGGCTTTCTCGTCGGTGTGCGGGTCGGCTGCGTGGGCGGCGTGGGCTGCGTCAGCCGCGCTGGCCGCGGCCATGGCCGTCATCCGCTTTGCCTCGGCGGTCAAGCCCAGCGCCACCACATCGGTGAAGGCTGCGGCGCGCTCCAGCGCCACCGCGAAATCGCCGGTGAACGCGCCGGAGAGAATGGAATCGGCCAGGCGCACGATGTCCTCTTCACAAGGCGCGGCGTCCACGCCGGCGATGGCCGAGGCGCTGGTCGCCACCGGCTCGCCGACGCGCCACAGCCGCGCGATCGCCTCGCTGCGCCCGCGCATCCAGGAGCGCAGCATGTAGAGCCGCCACAGGATCCCCGGCAGAGAATCGGGCTCGGCATCGCTCCACAATTCGGCGATCTCATCGACTCCCTGCGTTTCGACCAGCGTCAACACACGCGATACCACGGCCGGGTCCTCGCTGTGCCGCACGCGGTCCAGCAGCGCGGCGGCCGACAGATGCGCCATCTCGCTGAGCTGCGCCGGATCCATGCCGCCGGCCAGTCCCTCGGCCATGGCCGCGTCGAGCTGTCCGGGGCGCGCGGGGCGCGGCGAGCCGGTGTGGGTGAATCCGGACGCGCGGCTGGCGATGACGGATCCGGAGCCGAAACGAAGCGAATTAGTGGACAAGGGGAACGACCTTCTGAATATCGATGATCGCGGGCCCGTTCGCGCCATCGGTCACGAACAGGGCCACCGCGGTGCCGGTGGGCATATACGGGCTTTTCGCGATCAGCCGCTTGGACAGGGATTTGGACGCGCACAATGCGCGCAGATGTGCGAATATGCCGCCGATGACGGGCCGGTGCATGCATATCGCCGTGGCCTGCCCGGATTCGCAGGCCGCCTGTATCTGGTCGCGGAAGCAATCCCACGCCGCGTCGGGATCGGCGGCGAAGGCATCCTCCGTGAGCGGTTCGAGGAAGGTCATATCCCGCCCGACCTGCCATGCGAACATCTGCAGCGTCTCCACGCAGCGGATCCACGGCGAGGTCGCCAGCCGCACTGGATTGAAACAGGCCAGCTCGTCGGTCAGCGCATAGGCCGCGGCGGCGCCGCGCGGCGTGATCGGCCGGTTCGCATCCGTGCCCTTCCAGGATTTGCGCGCCTCCGCCTTGCCGTGGCGCACGATGATGACGGGCGTCGCCTCCGCCGCGCCCTCCTCGATCCGGTCGACGAACAGCGCGAGGATGTCCCGGTCGCTGGAATGCGTGAGCCTGCGCCTCGCCTCGCCCACCGGCAGCCAGACGATCTCGTCGATCTCGCCCACGTCGGCCTTGTGCACGGGTCCGAAGGCCTGCGCCAGCCGCGCCGCCTCCTGCCCGTCGTCGATCGGCCTCGCCATCCAATACACAACATGCTTCGTATCGACGTTGCGATTGCGGGTGTGCCGCTTGCGATGTCCCTCCTCGGCGAGCGGATATTCGACCTCCCCGAGCCACGGCCCGAGCGCCACCGGCAGTCCCGTCTCCTCGCCGATCTCCCGCACGGCCGCATGCCGATGGGATTCGTTGGGATCGACCTTGCCCTTCGGCCAGCTCCAGTCGTCGTATTTCGGGCGGTGCACCAGGCATACCTCGATGCCGTCGATCGGTTTGGCCGGCGTTCCCGATTCCTCAAACGCCTGTCCGCCGCGGCGACGATACAGTATGCCGCCGGCCGCTTCGACGGTGGTTCTGATTTTGCTGCTTGCCATCGTAATCATTGTAAAACCTCCGCAAGGCTACGTAGTCGTCAACCGATACGCCGATGGCCGGCCCCGTCGGGGACCGGCCATCGTGGTGAAGGAGGTTGAGCTATTCGCTATATCAACGTCGTTCAGTTGGACGAACGACGGCGGCGCTGATGGCTGCGGATCAGATATTCCTGGCTGTCGACCAGCGGACGGCCCTCGCCGTCCTTCGCATGGCGCACGTAGGTGCCATCGGGCTGCATATGCCACGACACCGTCGAATCGGCCATCTGCAGGTCGACGTAGTGAATGAGCTCCTCGACCTGCTCGGGCGCGGTGACGCGCACCAGCGCCTCGACGCGGCGGTCGAGATTGCGGTGCATGAGATCGGCCGAGCCGATCCACACCTCCGGGCCGGCGGCGGGCCCCTCGCCGATCGACGGGCCGTCCGAATTGCAGAAGGCGTAGATGCGGCTGTGCTCGAGGAATCGACCGAGGATCGAACGCACGCGGATGTTCTCGCTCAGCCCCGGCACCCCGGGCTTGAGGGAGCAGATGCCGCGTTCGACGATATCGATCTTGACGCCAGCCTGCGAGGCGCGGTAGAGCGCGTCGATGGTCTTCTCGTCGACGACCGAGTTGACCTTGATCTTGATCCACGCCTCCTTGCCGGCGCGGGCGGCCTCCTCCTCGCGGCGGATGCGCTGGATCAGGCCGGTGCGCACGGTGCGCGGCGCGACCAGCAGCCGGTGGAAGCTCGACTTGGGCGCGTAGCCGGAGAGCTGGTTGAACAGGCGCGTCAAATCCTGGCCGACCACCGGATCGCAGGTCAGCAGGCCCAGATCGGTGTAGATGCGCGCGGTCTTCGGGTTGTAGTTGCCGGTGCCCACATGGCAGTAACGCTTGAGACCGTCCTGCTCCTGACGCACCACCTCGATGAGCTTGCAGTGCGTCTTGAGTCCCACGATGCCGTAGACGACGTGCACGCCGGCGCGTTCGAGCTTGCGCGCCCACGCGATGTTGGCGTCCTCGTCGAAGCGCGCCTTGATCTCGACCAGCGCCAGCACCTGCTTGCCGGCGTGCGCGGCGTCGATCAGCGCGTCGATGATCGGCGAGTGGGAGCTGGTGCGATACAGGGTCTGCTTGATGGCGAGCACCTTCGGATCGGCCGCGGCCTGCTCAAGGAAGGCCTGCACCGAGGTGGAGAAGGAGTCATACGGATGGTGCAGCAGGATGTCGCGCTCGCGGATGGCGGCGAAGATGTCCTGCGCGCGGGAGGACTCGACCTCGGCGATCTGCCGGTTCGTCGACGGGATGAACTGGCGGTACTTGAGGTCGGGCCGGTCGATGCCGCCGAGCTCGAAGAGCACGGTCGCGTCGAGCGGCGCGGGCAGGCGGTAGACCTCGTCGGGGCGCACGCGCAGCTGGTCGGCGAGCAGCTGGGAAAGGAAGGGGCTGGTCTCATCGGAGATCTCGAGACGGATCGGCGGTCCGAAACGGCGGCGCAGCAGCTCCTTCTCCATCGCATTGAGCAAGTTCTCGGCGTCATCCTCCTCGACGTCGATATCCTCGTTGCGGGTGACGCGGAACGAACGCGCCTCCTTGATGATCATGCCCGGGAACAGCGATTCGAGGTGCGCGATGATGAGGTTCTCCATCGTGATGAAGCCATAGCGCTCCTCCTTCGCCTCCTCGTCGGTCATATCGTCGACGGGGACGAGACGGTTGAGGTTGCCCGGGATCTTCACGCGCGCGAAATGCGATTTGCCGGAGTTCGGGTTCTCGACGAGCACCGCGAGGTTGATGGAGCCGCCGGAGATATAGGGGAAGGGGTGCGCCGGGTCGACGGCCAGAGGGGTGAGGACCGGGAAGACCTGCTGGCGGTAGTAGCGGCTCAGGCGCTCCTGCTCCTCGGTGGTGAGCTTGTCCCAGCTGAGCAGCACGATGCGCTCGTCTGCCAGCGCGGGCAGGATGTGGTCGACCACATAGCGGGCGTGCTCGTCCTGCAGGCGGTGCGCCTGCTCGCTGATCGCGCGCAGTTGCTGGCGGGGGCTCAGGCCGGCCGGCGAGGGGACGGCGATGCCCGAGTCGATGCGGCGCTTGAGGCCGGCCACACGGACCATGAAGAACTCGTCGAGGTTGTTCGCGAAGATCGCGGCGAAGCTGGCGCGCTCGATGAGCGGCAGCTCCTCGTCCTGGGCGAGCTCCAGCACGCGCTTGTTGAACTTGAGCCAGCTCAGTTCGCGGTCGAAGAAGCGGTCCTTGGGCAGCGGGGCCTCGCCTTCGAGGGTCTCGCGGCGGTCGTTCTTGTCCGTCTCCGCAATGTGCTCGGCGATCTGGCTGCGCAGGATCGCCTTCGAGGGTGCGTCAAATATCTGTGCCATATCCCATACTCTAGGCGCTGGTTCGCCGCCGGTCGAGAAGGAAGCGTCAAAATTCAACGTGAGTTCACATAGCGGCGTGGAATGGTGCGATTTGGAGTGATTGTGAGCGTTCTCGGGAGCGTTGTGCGACACGCCGCAAACGAACAGCAGCGCACAGTTTCGCCGCGTGAACCGCACACAAAATGACGGCTTCTTCGTGTTCGGAACAAGTAATGAACAGTTGCGAAAAAATCCGCACAAAGGGCCGCCCTGAGTTGCGGGGAGACCGGGGCGCGCCTAGATTATGAGGTACAAGAACAACTGAACAGCGGCAGAGCCCCACAAGAGTGTATGGTCAAAAGGGACCGTTACGTTGAGCGGGTATTGGAAAGACTTACCGTTACGACGATGATGTTGTGCAGAGATTCTGTCCCTCGGATGTTCTTGAGAAGGACCTCGCTACGGCGGGGTCCTTCGTTTTTCTGAGCTTCGCCGTTTTTATCACGGAACAGTCCACTGGACTGTTCCGTCCCACCAAGGTGGGGCTTCTCGTTTTTTGCGCGGCCAATGAAAAAGCGAGCTGGCACCGGGGTGGCAGCTCGCTTATCAATAAAAGGTTTTAGTAAGGCCTAGGCGTAGATATTGCGCGGGCGCATATCCTCGGGCAGGCCCTCGAGCAGCGTGGCGACGGAGCCCTCCTCGAAGACCGAGCGGATGCCGGCGGCCAGCAGCGGCGCGACCGACAGCACGGTCATATTCGGCAGACGCTTCTCCTCGGGCACCGGCACGGTGTCGGTGAGCACGATCTCCTTGGCGCCGCAGTCCGCGAGTCGCTCGACGGCAGGTCCGGAGAGCAAGCCATGCGTGGCCACGAGCGTGACCGATTTCGCGCCGGCCTCGTTGAGCGTGCGCACGGCCTCGCAGATCGTGCCGGCCGTGTCGATCATATCGTCGACGACCACGCAGTCGCGGCCGTCGACCTCGCCGATGATGCCATGCGCCTCGGCATGGTTCGGGCGCGTGATGTCGCGCTGCTTGTGGATGAAGGCCAGCGGAAGGTTGCCCAGCTTGGCCGCCCATTGCTCGGAGACCTTGATGCGTCCCGCGTCGGGGGAGACGATCGTCGTGTTGTCCAGCGGCATCGCGCCGCGCACATAGTCGAGCAGCACCGGCATGGCCGTCAAATGGTCGACCGGTCCGTCGAAGAATCCTTGCTCCTGCGCGGCGTGCAGGTCGACGGTCATGATGCGGTTGGCGCCGGCGCCTTGGAACAGGTCGAACATCAGACGCGCGGTGATCGGTTCGCGGCCCTGGTGCTTCTTGTCCTGACGGGAATAGCCCAGGAAGGGCGCGACGACCGTGATCGAGCGGGCAGAGGCGCGCTTGAGGGCGTCGATCATGAGCAGCTGCTCCATGATCCATTTGTTGATGTCGCCCGAGTGGCACTGCATGACGAAGACATCCGCGCCGCGCACGGGCTCGGTGAACCGCACGTACATCTCGCCGTTCGCGAAGTCATAGGCGGTGGTCTCCAACACCTCGGTGCCGAGATATCGCGCGGTCTCGGCAGCCAGCTGCGGGTACGCACGTCCCGTCACCAACGCCAATCGCTTGTCCGGGGTGCCTTCGAGGATCGCCGACATGTTCCGCCTTTTCGCATAAGAGGGATTATCAGGGGCCGACACCAGTGTACAATCCCCTCGCCGATCCCGCGTCCGGCGAGTTGCATGCGCGTCCCTCCTCCTGTATCCATTCCCCGCAGCGCTCCGACATCCCCATGGGAGCGCGCCTTTTCGATATCTAATAGAGGTACGGCGGAAGCTGTCCGGCGAGCGGGATATCATCGGCAAGTTGCCCAGCCGGCGCGCGCCATCGGCGAGCGGGGCGGGCGGCGCGTATACACACTCCTGCCGCGGAAGGTCCGCGGCCGAATAGTCCGAAGGAGGTGGGTGATGTCTGCGCATAAGTACGAACTGATGTTCATCGCCGATCCCGAGCTGGATGAGCGCGGTCTGAAGAAGCTGACCGAGCAGTATCTGGAGCTCGTCACCAAGGAGGGCGGCGTTGTCGATGAGCCCGATTACTGGGGCCGCCGCAAGCTTGCCTATGAGATCGAGGGCAAGAACGAAGGCAACTACGTCGTGGTGACCTACACCGCCGAGCCGGCCGTTTCCGACGAGCTCGACCGTGTCCTGAACCTCAACGAATCCGTGATCCGTACGAAGATCCTTCGTAAGGACGCCAAGTAAAGCGTTAGCCCAGCATCGACAGAACCGAAGAAGGTAGCGTCATGGCAGGAGAGACGACCATCACCATCGTGGGCAACCTCACGGCCGACCCCGAGCTGCGCACCATTGGCAGCGGCGCGACCGTGGCGAGCTTCACCATCGCCTCCACCCCGCGTTCGTTCAATCGCAACACGAACCAGTGGGAGGACGGACAGGCGCTGTTCATGCGCTGCTCCGCGTGGCGTGACCTCGCCGACCATTGCGCGAACAGCCTCGCCAAGGGCATGCGCGTGATCGCGCAGGGCCGTCTGCAGCAGCGTTCCTATCAGGCGCAGGACGGCTCCAACCGCACCGTTGTCGAGATGCAGATCGACGAGATCGGCCCCTCGCTGCGCTACGCCACCGCACAGGTGACCCGTCAGTCGTCCTCGCAGGGCGGCTTCCAGGGCAATCGCGGCGGCAATGGCGGCTACGGCGGCGGATATTCCGGCGGCGCCGGATATCAGGGAGGCGCCGGATACGGCGCCCAGGCGGCACAGGCCCCCGCGGCGCAACCCGCGCAGGCTCCCGCGGCCGATCCCTGGAGCAGCGGCGCCCCGTCGAACGACGGTTTCACCACCTTCGGCGGCTCCTCCGATTTCGGAGGCGGCGACGAGCCCGAGTTCTGATCGATTGCGATCGACGCATAACGAACCATCAGTTTTATAAGGAGAACATCATGGCACGCAAGAGGCCGCAAGCCCCGGTCAAGCCGTTCAAGAAGAAGCCGAATCCGCTGAAGGCGGCGAAGGTCACCGAGATCGATTACAAGGACGTCGCGCTGCTGCGCAAGTTCATCTCCGATCGCGGCAAGATCCGTTCCCGTCGCATCACCGGCGTCACCGTGCAGGAGCAGCGCAAGATCTCCAAGGCGATCAAGAACGCCCGCGAGATGGCCCTGCTGCCCTACGCCACCTCGGGTCGCTGAGGCAAGGGAAAGGAATAGCATCATGGCTGATACCAAGGTTATCCTCACCAAGACCGTCGCCAACCTCGGTCACTCCGGTGACGTCGTCGAGGTCAAGTCCGGCTACGCCCGCAACTACCTGATCCCGCAGGGCCTCGCCTTTGCGTGGAACAAGGGCGCCGAGGCCCAGATCGCGGCCATGCGCCGCGCTCGTCTGGCCAAGGCCATCGCCACCCGCGAGGGCGCCGTGGCTGCCAAGGACCTGATCGAGGGCACCGCCGTGACCATCGCCGCCAAGGTGAGCGAGTCCGGCAAGCTGTTCGGCGGCGTGTCCGCCGACGCCATCGCCAAGGCTCTGGCCGACAAGGCCCCGGTCGATCCGAAGGCCATCGAGGTCGAGACGATCAAGACCACGGGCGAATTCCCGGCCAAGGTCACCCTGCACCCGGAAATCGTCGCCTCCTTCTTCGTGAAGGTCGTCGCCGAGTGATTCATTCCGGCTGACCCTGCTTCGGTGGGGCGCCGGATTCCATCAGACTGCATGTCTGAGCTTAAGCATCGAGACCCTCCGTTCCGCGCATGTTCGCGGGCGGAGGGTTTTCTTATCGCGTGGTCTGTGCGCCACATTGTGGTGCGCCAGTAACGTTGGAAGGGGATTCAGCGTTACTTGCGTTCCATAAGATAGCGTGGCGGTAACGCTGGCAGGGAGCTTAGCGTTGCCCATGCTCCGCAAGATGGCGTGAAGATAACGCTGAGGTTCGCTAGCGTTACCTCTACGCCTGTTGGCGGAGCGCGGACCACGCTGAGAGGCATCCAGGCGTTACCTGCGCTCCACATTACGGCGCGCAGGTAACGTTGGCGGTGGTGCGACACGCCGAGTTTGCGCTCCGGAAGATCCTGAGTATAGTTATCACTCGGCTCAAGAAGTGAGAACTTCCAAGACCAACGCCCCTTTAGCTCAGTTGGTTAGAGCAGCTGACTCTTAATCAGCGTGTCCAGGGTTCGAATCCCTGAGGGGGCACCAATGAAAACCCGCCGAAAGGCGGGTTTTTTCATTGGTGCCCCCGGCGGAGGGGACGCGGCGTTAAGAAAACAGTCCGGTGGACTGTTTTTAGACGCGTGCGAGGAGGCTATGCCTCCGAGCCAGCAAAAGATGTGCGCGTAGCGCTCCGTTTCGCCATAAGGCGGGTTTTTGTTGGTATAAGTAATCGAGAGAAAAGAAATCCAGTGGAAGTAAGCCTGTTCACCAAACTTGCCGCCGAATTCTTCGGCACCGCCATCCTCATGATCTTCGGCAACGGCGCGGTCGCCAACGTCGAGCTCAAGAACACCAAGGGCCACCATGCCGGCTGGCTCAACATCGCGATGGGGTACGGCTTCGGCGTCATGTTCCCGGTGCTGATGTTCGGCTCCATCTCGGGCGCGCACATCAACCCGGCCATGACCATCGCCCAGGCCGTCAACGGCATGTTCGACTGGGCCCTTGTGCTGCCGTACATCATCGCGCAGCTGCTCGGCGCCCTCGCCGGCCAGCTCGTCGTCTTTGCGATCTATTACCCCCACTACCGCGACACCGACGATCCGAATGCCATCTTCGCGACCTTCTCGACCACCGACGCCGAGAACTCCAAGTCCAACTACTTCCTCAACGAGTTCTTCGGCACGCTGGTGTTGGTGCTCGGCGCGCTGTGCTGCCTGTCGCTGCCGTGGGGCAAGCAGGATCTGGCCGCGGCGTCCATCGTCGTCGGCTTCATCGTGTGGGGTCTGGTGACCTCCATGGGCGGCGCCACCGGCCCCGGCCTGAACCCGGCCCGCGACCTCATGCCGCGTCTGCTGCACGCCATCCTGCCGATCTCCCACAAGGGTTCGTCGCGTTGGAACGAAGCGTGGATTCCGGTCGTCGCCCCCATCTTCGGCGCCATCGTCGGCGCGTTCCTCTTCAACGTGTTCTTCGCCTGACGAACGGCGGGAATATGATTCAACGCCCGGTTCGCGGTATTGCCGCGGGCCGGGTTTTGTCTTGCGGAACCGGACATTCCGTCGGCAGCCGGGGAGTCCCCGCGACGCCGGCCGCGACGGAAACGCGCATAGGATGGTCGGTATGACGCAATACACGTTGTCTGGGCCCTCTGCGCGCGGCGCGGCGGATTCGCCCGTGATCGGGCGGTTCGCCCCCACGCCCTCGGGGCGTATGCATCTGGGCAATGCCTACGCGATGCTCGCCGCATGGCTGTCCTCGCGCTCCCGGGAGGGACGGATGCTGCTGCGCATCGAGGACATCGACCGTCCCCGTGTGCTGCCCGACGCCGACCGCTGGATCATGGATGATCTGACGTGGCTGGGGCTTGATTGGGACGGTGAACCCGTCTATCAATCCGAGCGGCTGGATCTTTACGAAGATGCGTTGGAGCGGTTGCGGGATGGGTGCTGCATTGCGGCAGATGCCGCGGGAATGGCCGCATGCGCGTCTGCGGACGATATGGGCGTGGCGGACGGTGCCGCCGTGCTGCCGGCGGAGGCAAATCAGTCGGCTCCGACCATATATCCCTGCTTCTGTTCCCGTGCGGATATCCGCGCCGCCTCCGCGCCACAGGAGGGCGACGGTTTTGTCGTGTATCCCGGCACCTGTCGCCGGCTTGCGTGCGAGCATCCCGATGAGATGCGCGCGCGTCTGTCCGAGGGGCGGCGGCATTCCCTGCGTCTGGCCGTGTCCGAGCGGGATGTGAGTTTCGACGACGAGGTGTTTGGCTCGCAGCGGTTCAATCTGGCGCGCGATCTGGGCGACACGGTGATGCGGCGCGCTGACGGGCTATTCGCCTACCAGTTCGTCGTCACGATCGACGATTTGCTTATGGGCGTCACCGACATCGTGCGCGGGCGTGATTTGCTGCGTTCCACGGCTTTGCAGGAGCATCTGCGAGGGCTGGTGGGCAGCGTGGGGTTCGAATGCGAGGCCGCGCCCCGGAGATCCGGAGATTTGCGTGCGGACGACGGTGCGTTGGAGACGCGCAATGCCGCTGCCCCGGAGGAAGCGCACGAAATCGGAGCATCGACGTATACGCCGTGGCATCCGCGGTATTCCCATCTTCCGCTGGTGGACAACGCGGCCGGGAGACGGCTCGCCAAGCGCGAGCGATCGCTGGACTTGGGAGCGTTGCGTGCGCGGGAGATCAAGGCCGAGCAGGTGGTCGGTTATTGCGCATGGCTGCTGCGGCTGATTCCCGAACCTGCGCCGTGCGCGCCGCAGGATCTGCTTGGCGACTTTTCCTGGGCGCCACTGTGCGCCGAACACGCCGACCGCGCTGTGCCGGACGATCCATTCGTATGATGCGTTGGGTGGAGAACGGGCGCTCGTCCCGCTTGCGACAGACGCCCGGCGCATCCCGTCGTGCGCATGGATACGATGGAATGCGGACCGACAGTAGGGGAGCGATATGACGGCTTATATGGATCACAAGGATCTGGCCAACGAGACCATCGACCCGGCGCGTGCGCGGCAGATCGCCGACGGCGTGCGCCGGGTGCTCGATGGCATCGCCGAAGCCGAGGCGGCGGCCGGGCGGGCGGCGGGTGAGGTCAAGTTGCTGGCCGCCACCAAGACGCGTGACGTGGGCGAGATCATGGCCGCCATCGATGCCGGCGTGCGGATGATTGGCGAGAACCGGCCGCAGGAAGTGGTGGCCAAGGCAGACGGACTGGCGAGGTTGTGCGCCGAACGTGGATATGACCTGGGTGTGGCCGGCGGCGCCGCTGACGCTGACGCTAGCGCGGCTGCGCGACCGCATATCCCTTTCCATCTCATCGGCCAACTGCAGAGCAACAAAATCGGCAAGGTATTGCCTGTTGTGGACACCATCGAGGCGGTGGACTCCATCGAATTGGCCGAGAAGATCTCCCGCCGGGCCGTCGCGCGCGGCATCAGCGTGGGTGTGCTGCTGGAGGTCAACGAATCCGGTGAGGAAAGCAAATCAGGCTGTGCGCCCAGCCATGCCATCGATCTGGCGCAGCGCATCGGCGCGATGGGCGGCTTGGATTTGCAGGGCCTGATGACCATCGGCGCCCATGTGGACGACGAGGCGGTTATCCGTCGAGGCTTCGCCCATCTGCGCCGCACGCGCGACCAGATCCTCGCTTCGGGTGCGACCGGCACCGAGCATTGCGTCGAACTATCGATGGGTATGACGCAGGATATGGCGCTCGCCATCGCCGAAGGCTCCACCATCGTGCGCGTCGGCACCGCCATCTTCGGCGAACGCGCCTTCATCTGAGATTCTTGGCCCCCGGCGCGGGTAGGGTGGGGCATATGAGAATCGCACGTTTTTCGCTCAATGACTCCCCGCGCTATGCCTTCGTGCAGTATGACGAGGCCGAGGAGAAGGACTATCTGGTCGAAATCGACGGCTATCCGCTGTCCTCCGCGCAGGTGCGCCCCACCGGCAACCGCTACGCGCTCGACGCCGAGGGCATCCGCCTTCTTGCGCCGGTGATCCCCTCCAAGGTCTTCGGCCTGGCCAAGAACTACGAGGCCCATGCGCGGTTCATGCACGAGGCCGGCCATTCCGACATCGCGCACGCGCCCGAGGATATGATGATCTTCACCAAGCCCTCGACCGCCGTGATCGGCCCCGACGATCCGATTGTGTTCCCGTCGTGCTCGGACGACATGAATTTCGAGCCCGAGGTGGCCGTCGTCATCGGACGCATCGCGAAGAACGTGAGCGTCAACGAGGCGATGGATTATGTGCTCGGCTTCACCTGCGTCAACGACGTGACGCTGCGCGATTTGCAGGGCAAGGACCCGATGTGGACGCGCGCCAAGGGCTTCGACACCGCCTGCCCGCTCGGCCCGTGGATCGAGACCGAGCTCAACTGGCGCGACGCGCATATCTCGTTCACCTTGAATGGCGAGGATGTGCCCGAGGCCTCCGGCACCACCGCGAATCTGATCCATGGCATCCCCGAGCAGATCGCCGCGATCTCCTCGTTCTCGACCTTGCTGCCGGGCGACGTGATCCTGACCGGCACGCCGAATGCCTCGGGCTCGCTGCGGCCCGGGGACGAGGCCATCGTGCATGTCGAGGGGCTTGGCGACCTGCGCAATGTCGTCGTGCGCGGGTGACTTTACAACGCTATAACCATTTTGACCTTGATATTGGCCTTTTAGGGGGTGGTTGGTTATAGCGTTGTGGGATTGTGCAACGCTATAACCAACCACCCCTGTCTTAGGCCGTTCTGACCGTCAAATGGTTATAGCGTTGTAGGCAAAGCCGCATGCAACCCCGTCATAATGACCAACCCGATCACCCCGGTGACGGTCAGCGAGAACCCGGCGAGCTTCGCGTTGCCGGTCAGTGAATCGGTGAACTTGGTCGAGAAGATCGTCACCGGTGCGAAGGCGCCGAGCACCGCGATCTCGCGGATCGAGGCGTCGAGCGGCAGCAGGAACCATGCGGCCAGCGCGATGATGACGCCGAACGCCAGGCGCCAGCCGACGACGATGCCGAGTTCGGCGCGGTCCTTGCGCCCATGCGGCACGTCCATCATCAGCCCGATCATCGCCATCGATGCGAAGGTGTTCGCGTTGGCGAACGGCGTGATCAACGTGACGATGGGCTGCGGCACGGTGATATGGAACGCCATGAACACCAGCATGAGCATGTAGATGTCGAAGGAGATCGACGAATAGAAATCGTGCGCGATGTTCTTGAGTCGCAGCGACAACGGCAATGACTTGGACGGCCCGTCGAGATGCAGCAGTCCGCGCGTGATGGTCAGCGAGGCGGCCGTGGCGACGATGGCGTTGCCGATATCCATCATGATGACCGGCAGGCCGGCCGCCGAGCCCATGAAGGTCTGCACGACGGGCAGACAGAACGCGCCGAGGTTGAGACCGGAAGCGTTGAGCATCTGGTAGGCGCGGTATCGCGGCTCATCCCGATGCGATCCGAGGAACACGATGAACAGCGGCACGAGCGCGGCGACGAAGCCGAAGGCCACGAGCCACAGCAGGCTGGTGGGGTGGTCATGCGTGGCGAATGACATCACGATCGCACACGGCAGTGTGAGGTTGAACACGAGTCCCTGCGCCACCTTGTAGTCCCGCTCGCCGAAGATATGGAGCCGTTTGAGTGTGTATGCGCCGAGGATCACGAGCAATAGGGAGCCGGCTTGGAACAGCATGGGATTCCTCTCCTTGATATGCAACCTGCCCGAGTCTAGGTCCGTGGGTTGCGCCGCGCGATTGTCGTTGCGCATTGCGGACCGCTTGCGTGTGACGGGATCCTTCGGCTGCGCGCGTCGCGTTTCGCTCAGGATGACAGAGAGTGCTGTGTCCTTTGTCATCCTGAGCGGAGCGCGCAGCGCGCAGCCGAAGGATCTCCTGGGTGGGAAGATCTACCCCGTCGAGATCCTTCGACTCGCTTCGCTTGCTCAGGATGCCAGGGGGGACGAAGGCTTCATTTTGAAACTTGAGTCAGG
Organism: Bifidobacterium sp. LH_730; assembly: GCF_056355835.1. Taxonomy (NCBI): domain Bacteria; kingdom Bacillati; phylum Actinomycetota; class Actinomycetes; order Bifidobacteriales; family Bifidobacteriaceae; genus Bifidobacterium; species Bifidobacterium sp. LH_730. The sequence goes on along the minus strand of NZ_JBKETB010000014.1, from coordinate 51,463 downwards.
TTCGCTCAAGTTTTGGGAATAGAATGCATGAACAAGTGGTTGAGCATATCAGCACATGACGGATGCGCCCGCGTGACCGACGGTCGGTGGGCGCGAGATTTTGGAGGATGATATGGAACAGAAGTTCACCACCATGGCGCAGGAAGCGCTTGGCGACGCGATTCAAAGCGCGTCGGCCGCGGGCAATGCGCAGGTCGAGACCCTGCATCTGACGGACGCGTTGCTGCGCCAGGAACAGGGCGTGGTGCGCGGGCTCATCGAGGCCGCGGGCGGCGACCCGCAGGCCATCGGCGCCGCCGTGCGCAATGCGCTGGTCGCGCTGCCGAGCGCTTCTGGTTCGACCACCTCGCAGCCGCAGGCCAGCCGTCAGCTGACCGCCGCGCTTGCCGCCGCCGAGAAGGAAATGCAGGCGATGGGAGACGAATACGTCTCCACCGAGCACTTGCTTATCGGCATCGCCGCCGCGGCCCCGAACCAGTCCGCGGACATCCTCAAGAACAACGGCGTCACGCCCGAGGCCCTGCGCAAGGCCGTCCCCGGCGTGCGTGGTGGCGCGAAGGTGACCAGCCCCGACGCGGAAGGCTCCTATAAGGCGCTGGAGAAGTACTCCACCGACCTGACGGCCGCCGCGAAGGAAGGCAAGCTCGACCCAGTGATCGGCCGCGATCAGGAGATCCGTCGCGTCATCCAGATCCTGTCCCGCCGCACGAAGAACAACCCGGTGCTGATCGGCGAGCCCGGCGTCGGCAAGACCGCCGTCGTCGAAGGACTGGCGCAACGCATCGTGGCCGGAGACGTGCCGACCACGCTGCAGGACAAGAAGCTCATCAGCCTCGACCTGGGTTCCATGGTCGCCGGTTCGAAATACCGCGGCGAATTCGAGGAGCGCCTGAAGGCCGTGCTCAACGAGATCAAGAACGCGGACGGGCAGGTCATCACCTTCATCGACGAGATCCATACGATCGTCGGCGCGGGCGCGGCCGAGGGCTCGATGGACGCCGGCAATATGTTGAAGCCCATGCTGGCGCGCGGCGAGCTGCGTCTGATCGGCGCGACCACGCTCGACGAATACCGCGAGAACATCGAGAAGGACCCGGCTTTGGAGCGCCGCTTCCAGCAGGTCTTCGTGGGCGAACCGTCCGTCGAGGATACGATCGCCATCCTGCGCGGTCTGAAGCAGCGTTACGAGGCCCACCATAAGGTGACGATCGGCGACGATGCGCTGGTGGCCGCCGCCACGCTGTCGAACCGTTATATCTCCGGCCGTCAGCTGCCGGACAAGGCCATCGATTTGGTCGACGAGGCCGCCGCGCATCTGCGCATGGAGCTTGATTCCTCTCCGGAGGAGATCGACGAGCTTGGCCGCAAGGTCACCCGCCTGGAAATGGAGGAGATGCAGCTCAAGAAGGCCGAGGACCCGGCCTCCAAGGATCGTCTGGGCAAGCTGCAGGCCGAGCTGGCCGATGCGCGTGAGCGTCTTGCGGGCCTCAAGGCGCGTTGGGATGCGGAGCAGGCCGGGCATAACAAGGTGGGCGAGCTGCGCGCCAAACTCGATGATCTGCGCGTGCAGGCCGACAAATTCACCCGCGAGGGTGACCTTGAGCAGGCGAGCCGCATTCTGTATGGCGAGATTCCGGCCATCCAGAAGGAGCTGAACGCGGCCGAACAGGCGGCGGATGCGCAGAAGGCGGGAGCTGGCGCGGCCAGTGCGACGGACGGCGATGCGACCGCTGCCGTCGGCGCACTGGGCGGGCCGGCGAACGAGCCGATGGTGCCCGACCGTGTGGACGCTGACTCCGTGGCCGAGATCGTCTCCGACTGGACCGGTATTCCCGTCGGTCGCCTCATGCAGGGCGAGAACGAGAAGCTGCTCCATATGGAGGACTACCTGGGCAAGCGCGTGATCGGCCAGAAGGAAGCCATCGCGGCCGTGTCCGACGCCGTGCGCCGTTCGCGCGCCGGCATCTCGGATCCGAACCGTCCGACCGGCTCCTTCCTGTTCCTCGGCCCCACCGGCGTCGGCAAGACGGAGCTGGCGAAGGCGCTCGCCGACTTCCTCTTCGATGACGAGCGCGCCATGGTGCGCATCGATATGTCGGAATATATGGAGAAGTCGTCCGTGTCCCGCCTGATCGGCGCTGCCCCAGGTTATGTCGGATACGAGCAGGGCGGCCAGCTCACCGAGGCCGTGCGCCGTCGTCCGTATTCGGTGGTGCTGTTCGACGAGGTCGAGAAGGCCAATCCGGAGATCTTCGACGTGCTGCTGCAGGTGCTTGACGATGGCCGGCTGACCGATGGCCAGGGGCGGACCGTGGACTTCAAGAACACGATCCTCATCATGACCTCGAACCTCGGTTCGCAGTTCCTCGTCAACGAGGATATGGACGAGGATGCCAAGCGCAAGGCCGTGATGGACGCGGTGCATATGAACTTCAAGCCGGAGTTCCTGAACCGCCTCGACGACACGGTGATGTTCCATCCGCTTACGCGCGAGGAGCTTGGCGGCATCGTCGACATCCAGGTCGCCGGTGTGGCGGCGCGTCTGACCGAGCGTCGCATCACGCTCGACGTGACCGATGCGGCGCGCACCTGGCTCGCCGACATGGGCTACGACCCGGCCTACGGCGCCCGTCCGCTGCGCCGCCTCGTGCAGACCGAGGTGGGCGATCAGCTTGCGCGCATGCTGCTCGCCGGCAAGGTCCACGACGGCGACACCGTGCTCGTCGACCAGACCGGCGGCGAACACCTTGAGCTCACCGCCTGGGCCAGCGACAAGCTCGTCGACGAGGGCTGAGTGCGTCTATCCTCCCTCTGACGAGGGAGGTGGCGGCCGTAGGCCGACGGAGGGAGAGATAACGATCGTTACCCGAAGCATGCTCTCTCCCTCAGTCAGCTGTCGCTGACAGCTCCCTCGTCAGGGGGAGCAGGGCGGTCTTAGCTCAGGAACACCTGCGGGGCCTTGGCGAAGTTCTCCGCGCAGCGCTCGCCGCAGAAGTAGTAGGTGCGGCCGTCGTGCTCGCGTGTGATGGCGTCGGCGTTGACGGCGACGGTCATGCCGCACACCGGATCGGTGGCGGTTTCGCCGTCGGTCGGGGCGGCCATGTGCATATGCATATCCATGTGATTCTCCTTTGTGGTGATAGTGGGTGTGTTGTCAAGCGCAGTGCGTTCGTCGACGATCACGATCGGCTGGTGCGTCGCCGGTGCGCTGCCGGCAGAGGCGCTAAGTCGTACCGGCCCGTCGAGACGCGCGCGGTTCAGCCGGTTCGCATTGAGCACCAGGCATACCGAGCTCAGCGCCATCGCCAGCCCCGCGATCATCGGGCTCAGCAGCCAGCCGGTGAACGGATAGAGCACGCCGGCGGCGATTGGTATGCCGATGACGTTGTATCCGAAGGCCCACGCGAGATTTTCACGGATATTGCGCATCGTGGCGTGGGAGAGGTTGATCGTGCGGATCACGCCGCGCAGGTCGCCGCTCATCAGCGTCACGTCGGCCGACTGCATCGCCACGTCGGTGCCGGTGCCGATGGCGATGCCAAGATCGGCCTGCGCGAGCGCAGGCGCATCGTTGATGCCGTCGCCGACCATCGCCACAAGTCCGCCACGCAGGCTGCGCTTGGCGATATTTCCAGCATGATTCGTACCAGCTGCGGCATCTGAGGCGCCAATGTTGGTGCTGGTGTCGCGGTTTTCGTCGGTTGCTGTGGGCGTGATGTCCATGCTGTTTATGGCGCTGGTGTTTACTCCGTTTGTGGAGCTGGTGCCCGCGTTGTCCGGGACACCAGTGTTTGCGCCGTTTTTGGTGACGGTGCTTGTGCTGTCCGTAGCGCCGGCGCTCGTGCTATTCGGCATCAACAACCCGGCTTGGATGCGCTTGATCCAGTGGGCCTTGCCGTCAGGTTTGACCTGGCAGATCACCGTGTCGATGCCGACTTCGCGCGCGATGCGCTCGGCCACTTCGGCGCGGTCGCCGGACAGCATCACCGTGCGGATGCCGGCGGCGCGCAGCGAGGCCACGGCCTCCTTCGAGCCTTCCTTGATTGGATCGAGCTCGTAGCTCGGCGCCTTCCAGTCGGCGCTCGCGTCCACGGTGCCGCGCGTGATCGTGCCCGTTTTGTCGAAGACGACGGTCATGATGCCGCGCGCCTGTTCCAGGGCTTTCGCATTGGCCACAAGCACGCCGTTCGTGGCTCCAAGTCCCGTGGCCGCCGTCACCGACAGCGGGGTCGCCAATCCGAGCGCGCACGGGCAGGCGATGATGAGCACACTGACCGCCGTGACCAGTGCGTGCGCCAGCTCCGGGGCGGGGCCGAGCGCCAGCCATATCGCAAAGGTCCAGATGGCCGCAATCATCACGGCCGGAACGAACACGCGCGCGATGCGGTCGGCCAGTCGTTGCACCGGTGCCTTCGTGGCCTGCGCGCGCGCCACCATCGCCACGATCTGCGAAAGCACGGTGTCGCCTCCGGTGCGCGTGACCCGCATCAACAGGTCGCCCGTGAGCAACACCGTCGCGCCGGTCAGTGTCGCATGCGGGTGAGGGGTGTCGGTAGTCGTGGCGTCGTTTGTGACTGGCAGCTTGTCCGTTGGCAGGATTTCGTCGGTGAGTGTTGCGTTGGCACGGCTGGTGCCGGCAGTTGCACTCGTTGGGTGGTTGATATCCGCAATCTCGCTTGTCGTCGGTGCTTTGCGCACTGGTCTCGCTTCGCCGGTGAGCATCGACTCGTCCACTTGCGCTTCGCCTGCCATGACTATGCCGTCGGCAGGCACGCGCTCGCCGGCTCGCACGATGACCAGATCGCCGGTTGCGAGGTCGTCAATGGCCACATCCTGCGCAAGCTTCGGGTTTCGCCAATCCACGGTTGCCCCGGCCGCAGTCGCAGAGGCTCCAACGGTAGCGGCGTCAGCGGTCGCGCCCTCGCGCAAGACATGCGCAATCCGCGGCCGCAGCGCGATCAACGGTTGCACCGCCTTGCCTGTGCCCTCGCGTGCTTTTGTCTCTAATAGGCGCCCGAGCAACACCAGCGTGATGACCACGCCCACCGATTCGAAATACGGTTCGCGCGCGTCCTCGGGCAGCAGCCACGGGGCCACGCAGACCAGCAGGCTGTAGAGGTAAGCGGCGCTGGTGCCCAGTGATACCAGCGAATTCATGTCCGGCGAGCGGTGTTTGAGCGCGGGGAATCCGACGCGGTGGATCGGCGCGCCGCAATAGAACATCACCGGCGTGATGAGTATCGCCTGCAGCCAGGGATTCGTGAGCCACCCCGGCAGCAGCATATGGTCGAACATATGAATCATCATCACGATGAACACCGGTGCGGTAAGCACGGCGCCCACGACGACGAGTTTGGTTAAGTGGTGAATCTCGGCTCGCCGTTTCGCGGATTCGCGCTCCGGGTCGATGGCCGGCGTGGAAGAGTCCGCGTGGCAGGAAGCGCAGGCGGTGGGGTGGCTCTCCGGGCTAGGGGAGGGGTGTGCAGGGGAGTCGATTGAGTCCATGCCTGGGTTTTCCCGCAAGGAAGTCTTTCCCGACGCGGGAGTGCGCTGCTTTTCCGCGTCGGTCTCCTTGCGCGAGCCAAAGCCAGCCTGCCCCGCGGTGATGCGCAGCAACCCATGCACCATATTCATCCCGCAGGCGAAGGGATATTCGCCCTCCGCCAGCGCCGGCAGCCGCACCTCGGTGCGCGCGTTGCCGGGCAACGCCGCGTCCACGCCGAGGTCGGCGAAAACGACATGCGAGGTGCATTCGCCGGTTTCCTGCCGGTCGAATTCGAGCACAATCGGCACGCCCGCCTGCATTTCGATTACATCGGGCGAGTAGCCGCCGTGCACGACGATGGTCGCCCGCTGCTCGCCGTCGACGAGCTGACCAGCCTCGCCCTGCCGCTTTGCGAAGAAGAACCTGAGTATGGCCCAGGTGAGTGCGGCCGCCACCAGCGCACACGCGACAATAAGGAACATGCTCCATCCCATCGTCCGATTCATCCTTTCCCTCCATCATGGCACCGCAGCGGCGGGCGCGGCATCGTCCTGTGTGCGGATTCCGTCGTGGTTCATCATATACCCAATACCCCCAGAGGGTATACTTTCGGCATATTATGATGTACGGAACCGAGATGCCGCCCGGCATCGCGTGGCGGCGAGGGATATGAAATGGGACGGAAGGATCGCGTATGCACGGATATCACGGCGACAAGGCCAAGCTGACCGCGCGACTCAGGCGGATCGAAGGGCAGGTGCGCGCCATCGAGCAGATGGTCGAGGACGACAAATACTGCATCGATGTGCTCACGCAGATCTCGGCCGCCAACTCCGCGCTCAAATCAGTGGCGTTGCTGCTGCTCGACGACCATCTCGGCCATTGCGTGCGCCAGGCCGCCGCCGAGGGCGGGTCGCTGGCCGACGAAAAACTCGACGAGGCATCCGTCGCCATCGCGCGGTTAGTCCGGTCATAAGGATTAGACATAGGATTTGGCGGCAGACGGAAGGAATGGATATGGGAAATTTCGATGGCGTGGCATGGATCGTCGTGATCGTGGTGCTGATCGTCGGTGCCGGATTGGGTGCCGTGGCCGGCTTCCTCTTCGGTCGCGCTCGCACGCAGGAGGCGGCGCGCGCGGCCCGCGGCGAAGAGCTTGCCGAGGCGCGTGCGCAACTGGACGCCGCCAATGCGCGGCTCTCCGAACAAGGCGCCGAGCTCGCGCAGGCACGCGCGCAGGCGGATGGGCTCACCCAGCAGCTCGGCTTTGTCAAATCGCAACTGGCCCAGGCGCAGCAGGCCGAGCAGGTGCGCATCGAGCATGAACGTGAACGAGCCGCGACTGAGGCCGAGGAGCGTCGCAAGGCGGAGGTTGAGCGTGCCGAGGAACGGCGCCAGGCCGAAGCACAGGCCGCGGAACGCCGTCGGCTTGAAGCCGAGGCCCGGCTCAAGGAACAGGCCAAGGTGCTCGAGGCGCTGGCTCCCGTGCGTAAGAACCTCGACGATCTGGCCGCCAAGGTCGGGCAGATCGAAGAGGGTCGCAAGCGCGAGATGGGTGCGCTGGGCGCGCAACTCAAGGGGCTCGGCGAACAGCAGACCAGGCTCGACAAGGAGACGAGCGCGCTATCCGCGGCGCTGCGAGACAACAAGGTGCGCGGCGCGTGGGGCGAGGCCCAGCTCAAGAACATCGTCGAATCGGCGGGGCTGCTCGAGCACGTTGATTTCGACACTCAGGTCGTCGTCACCGATCCCGATGGCAAGCAATACCGTCCCGATATGGTTGTCCATCTGCCCGGCGGCAAGACGATTCCCATCGATGCGAAGGTGCCGTATTCCTACTATCAGCGCGCCTGCGAGATTCCCGACGTCGCATCGGTCGAGGAGCTGGCCCGCCGCGACGATCTGCTCAAGGAGCATGCCAAGGCCCTGCGCGAGCATGTCAGGGCTCTGGGAGACAAGGCGTATTGGAGTGCCTTCGACACGGCCCCCGATTTCGTGGTCGCCTTCATCCCCAACGAGGCGCTGCTGCAGGCCGCGATGGCGGCGGATCCCACGCTGCTCGACGATGCCTTCGCACGCAAGGTCGCGCTCACATCGCCGGTGACACTGTGGGCCGTGCTCAAATCCGTTGCCTACGCCTGGCAGCAGCAAAGCCTGACCGATGACGCCAAGACGCTGTTCCGCCTGAGCCGCGAGCTCTACGACCGTTTCGCCACGTTGGGCGAACATGCCATCAAGCTCGGCACGCAGATCACGCGCACGGTCGCCGCCTACAATGCTTTCGCCTCCAGCTTGGAGCGCCGTGTGCTGCCCACTGCGCGCAAACTGCAGAAGATCGATGCGGGCAAGGTCATCGACGAAGTGCCGATCATCGACTCCGACAAGGGCAACATCGTCGAGCTCACCGCGCCGGAGACGCTGCCGGACCAGGGCTCAGGGGACGCGGAAGGTTCCAGGAGCGCGGACGGCGCATCCGACGCTGACGATAGGGTGGAGGCATGAGCGAAACCAAGGATTTCCGGGCCACCGGCACGCCGTTTGCAATGATGGAGCCGCGAGAGCAGCTCAAGACCCTGCTCGCCGAACAGGTGTCGGGCAAGCCGTTCTCCGAACTGGCCTCCGTCACCTTCGACCACCGCGGTGCGCCGATTATGGGGCATATCCTGCTCGACGCGCTTGAAGACGCCGGCTATTCGGTCGACGATTTCGACGCGGTCGGAGCGCTGACCGCTGCCGCCGTGCCGCTGGTCGGCGCGATGATCCAGTCCGCCGCCTCCCGTGGCGAGGATCTCGACGGTTTCGTGATGGACTTCGTCTATCCCTCCGTCAAAGGCCCGTCGATCAAGGGACGTCGCGTCGTGCTGCTCGACGCATGGCTGTCCGAGAAGTCCTATGTGCAGACCTCCTCTCTGGTCACGCTGCGCAACGGCAACGAGCTTGGCCTCGATTTCTCGATCGTCGAGCACGAGGGCGCCGAGGTCGTGGCGATAGCTTCGCTGGTCGGTGGCATCGGCGAAGGCGTGGCCGACAAGCGCCATATCGAGGTCGTCAATCCGGTGAACGACGAACGCCGCACCCTGCCCTTCGTGCAGGTCTACGACGAGTCCGAATTGCGCTGAGCCGCCGTCATGCACACCCCCAATCCCGTTTCCGAGGAGGCGCGCCGCTCCGGCGAGCCCGTCTTCCGTGAGGTCGGCGTCGGCCCGTGGGCTGAAACGCATCCGGGCGAACCGCGCCCCGATGATCCGGCCTCGCTCTCGTATGACGCGAGATATGACACCGCGTTGCTCGACGAGGGCGACCGGCGCAATGTGCTCGACCGATACCGCTACTGGTCCGTCGCCGCGATCAAAGCCGATCTGGACGCGGCGGGGCGCCACGATTTCGAGGTCGCGGTCGAGAACTGGACCCACGATTTCAACATCGGTTCGATGGTGCGCACCGCCAACGCCTTCCAGACGCGGCGTGTGCATATCGTCGGCCCGCATAAGTGGAATCGCAAGGGCGCGCTGATGACCGAGCTCTACAGTCATGTCGAGCATCATCCCTCCATCGCCGAACTGGTGCGCTGCTGGCGTCACCGCATCGCCGGCGAAATCGCATGGGAACGTTCTGCGGCGGCCGCCGCATCATTGCGTGCGCATGCGCTCGCCAATGGTTCCGATGCTTTCGATGCGTCCGATGGCGCCCCGGCCGACGAGACGTCCCGTCGTCATGCTGCGTCCGAGGCCGCCGCGCTTGTAGCCGCGCACGATGCGCGCATCCGCGAACTCGAGACCGCCCGCGTCATCGCGCTCGATATCATTCCCGGCGCGGTGCCGATGGAAACCTATGCCTTCCCGAAGCGTTGCCTGCTGCTGTTCGGCGCCGAGGGGCCGGGCCTGAGCGAGAAGGCCCTCGAACTGGCCGACGACGTGGTCTATATCTCCCAATTCGGCTCCGTCCGATCGATCAACGCCGGCGCCGCGGCCGCCGTCGCCATGCACGCCTGGATCGCCCAGCATGCGGTGATCGGTTAACGTTTTGTGGACGGACGATGACGACTGTCGTGAGGCTTTGGCCGATGCGCCTGTCGCGCATATACTGGCAACATGATCGAGATAGAGGGGCTGTCCAAGCGGTTCGGCGCCAAGCAGGCGTTGGATGATGTGAGCTTCGTGGCCGAGAATGGCAAGGTCACCGGGTTCCTCGGCCCCAACGGCGCCGGCAAATCCACCACCATGCGCGCGGCGCTCGGCATGATATCTCCGGATAGGGGACGTGCCCTGATCGATGGCAAGCCCTTCGCCGTCCAGCGCGCTCCGATGCGCGCGGTCGGCGCGGTGCTCGACGCGAAATCGGCGCACAGGAACCGCAGCGCGCTGGCACATCTTCGGGCGCTCGCCGCCACGAATCGCATTCCGCGCCGCCGCGTCGACGAGGTCGTCGAGCTGACGGGACTCGCTTCCGCGACCAAACGCAAGGCCGGCCAATTCTCGCTCGGCATGAGCCAGCGCCTGTCCATTGCGGCCGCGCTGCTCGGCGACCCGGCGAACCTGATGCTCGACGAGCCGATCAACGGGCTCGACCCCGAGGGCATCAAATGGGTGCGGGAACTCTGCCGCCACTATGCCTCCGAAGGGCGCGCCGTGCTGCTGAGCTCGCATCTGATGAGCGAGGTGGCGTTGACCGCCGACAATCTCGTCATCATCGGGCAGGGGCGCATCCTGGAGACCACGACGGTCAATCGGTTCGTGGCCGAGCATTCCACGAAGGCCATCCGGGTCGTCACGCCTGAGCCGGGCAAACTGCGCGCGATATTCGCCTCCGCACACGACGTGCGTGTCGAGGAAATCGGCGGCGGGGTTGCCGTCGGTGCTGTCATGGCGGACACGGGCGCCACTGGTATCGCCGATGCGCCGGCCACCGTCTTTCGCATCATCGGCGCCGACCTGAAGCAGGCTGCGCGCGTCTTCGCCCAGGCCCAGTTGGTCGTCTATGAATTCGTCGAGGAACATGCCTCGTTGGAGGAGTCCTATATGGCGCTCACACATGCGCACGCGGAATATCTCACGACGGCCGTGCCCGGGGCCCACGCGCCGGTCGCCATTGCGAACAGCGGGAGGGAGACACGATGAGCCACTCCACGCAACAACGAATCGACGCCGCGCATGACCCGCTGCATCGGCATACCGCCGGTGCGGCGACCCAACGCCATGCGGGATATGGCTCCTCGCGTGCGTTGAACCGCCGCGCCCGGCTCACCTTCGCCGGCGCGCTCGCCGGCGAGATCATCAAATTGTGGTCGCTCAACTCCACCCGGATCCTGCTCGCTGTCACCGTGGCACTGTCCGCCGGCATGGCGGCGTTGAGCGCGTGGAGCACCACCTTCATCGCAAGCATCGATCCCCTCACCGGCAAAACGCTCGATGATCCGCAGCCCATCGCCGCTGCCAACGTGTGGTCCCTGCTCGGCGCCTCGTCCTCGACTGCCGGGCTGGTCATAGGCATCTTCGGCGTCATGGCGATGACCAGCGAATACACCACGTCGTCTATCCAGAGTTCGCTTGCCGCCAATCCGCGGCGCGGCATGTTCTATGCGGCCAAGTCCGTGGCGGTGGCGGCGTTCGCGCTCGCCGGCGGGGTGGTCGGCATACTGGCGGCCGGTGCGGTGATCATCGCGATGACTTCCGGACATGACGTCACGCCTCTGGGCGGCGATCAGTGGCGCATCATTCCGGTCATCGTCGCCGGTTGCCCGGGCGCGCTGATGCTGACCTCGCTGATGGCGCTTGGCCTCGGAGGGCTGACCCGTTCGACCGTCGGCGGTGTGTGCTCGGTCGTCGGCCTGCTGATGATCCTGTCGACCGTCGTGAGCCTCACCTCGCTGATCGCCGGCAAAATCAAGTGGCTCGGGACCTTGGCTTATCTCACTCCCGATTCGGCGATGAACAACTTCCTGAGCGCCGGCGTCCTCGACGGGTCCGCCACAACCGTCACCGTCGATTCCCAAGGAGCCTCCGCGCAGACGGTTGCGAACGACCCCGGCTACTGGATTCCCGAATGGTGGCAGTCCGGGCTGATCTTCCTCGCATGGGTGGCGCTGTTCTGGATCGCCGGTCTCATCGTCACCAAGCGCGCCGATATCAAGTAGCCGCGGTCCCGCATCCGTACGTTTGTGAGCAGTCCGACGGTATGGCTGCGCGGAATCGTACGCTGAGCCACCCCATCCGTACGTTTCTGAGCAGTCCAATGAGCTATATGCGCAGAATCGTACCCTTGGCGCCGCTTATCGTACGTTTGTGAGCAGAGGTTTCGTCGGAATGCGCGGAAACGTACTCGGACGGAGGCGCGGGCGCGAGTATGGGCGGGTTTTGGCGCGGGATGCCTCGGAATTACGGTGGTTGCGGTTTGTTATAAGGATGGCTCCCGGTCCGTCCGCATGGCAGACGGACCGCCGCGCGAGGAAGGAGGAAGCCCAGTGGGCTTCCGGATGGCGGAGCAATCCTTGTCATATGTGGGTCATGGCTCCTTCTTCGGCCGGCTCGCGCGGCCTGCAATTGCAATTCCTCCGGAATTGCGGCAGGCCGCCTTGGAATTACGGCAGGCCGCGTATAGTGGGGCCCATGCCAACATTCACACGAGAAGAAATCGAGCATTTGGGCGATCTTGCCCGCATCGCGCTCACCGACGAGGAAATCGGCCGTCTGCAGGGCGAGCTGAACGTCATCGCGGATTCCATCAACAAGGTGCAGGAAGTCGCCTCCGACGACGTTGCCCCGACCGCCAACCCGGTTCCGCTGGAGGCATATCTGCGTCCCGACGAGCCGGCGACCCCGCTGACGCAGGCCGAGGCGCTTGCCGGCGGTCCGAAGACAGAGGCCGGCATGTTCGTCGCGCCGCGCATCCTGGGAAGTGAGGAGTGAGCGCCATGACCAACGCAACCAACGCCAACGAACTGGTGAAGCTGTCCGCGGCCGATATGGCCGCCGCCATCAAGAAGGGCGAGGTGAGCTCCCGCGAGCTCGTCGACGCGCACCTCAATGTGATCGAAGCCGCCGAGCCGAGCATCAAGGCCTTCCTCAATGTCTCCGCCGACGTGGCCCGCGAGCAGGCCGATGCCTTCGACGCGCTCAGCGCCGACGAGAAGGCCGCCAAGGGCGAGCTGGCCGGCGTGCCGATCGCGATCAAGGACATGATCGTCACCAAGGGCATCCCGACCACCGCCGCCTCGAAGATCCTCGAAGGCTGGGTGCCGCCCTACGATGCCACCGTCATCGAGAAGCTCAAGGCCGCCGGCATGCCGATCCTCGGCAAGACCAACCTCGACGAGTTCGCGCAGGGCTCCTCCACCGAGCACTCCGCCTATGGCCCGACCCACAACCCGTGGGACACCGACCGCGTGCCCGGCGGCTCCGGCGGCGGCTCGGCCTCCGCGGTCGCGGCCTTCGAGGCCCCGATCGCCCTCGGCACCGACACCGGCGGCTCCATCCGCCAGCCCGGCGCCCTGACCGGCACCGTGGGCGTCAAGCCCACCTACGGCGGTGTCTCCCGCTTCGGCGCGATCGCCATGGCCTCCTCGCTCGATCAGATCGGCCCGGTTTCCCGCACTGTGCTCGACTCCGCGCTGCTGCAGGAGATCATCGGCGGCAACGACCGCCGCGACTCCACCTCCATCCCGGAGGGCCCGCGCCCGATGGCCGCCGCCGCCCGCGAAGGCGCGCGCCGCGACCTCAAGGGACTCAAGGTCGGCTTGGTCAAGGAACTCTCCGGCGAAGGCTTCCAGCCCGGCGTGCAGGCTCGCTTCGATGAGGCCGTCGCCAAGCTCAAGGAGATGGGCGCCGAGATCGTCGAGGTCTCCTGCCCGCACTTCGAATACGCCCTCGGCGCGTATTACATCATCATGCCCTCCGAGGTCAGCTCCAACCTGGCCCGCTACGATGGCATGCGCTACGGCCTGCGCGTCATGCCGCCGGCGGACAAGCCGCAGACCGCCGCCAACATGATGGCCGCCACCCGCGAGGCCGGCTTCGGCGACGAGGTCAAGCGCCGCATCATCCTCGGCACCTACGCCCTCTCCGCTGGCTACTACGACGCCTGGTATGGCTCCGCGCAGAAGGTGCGCACCCTCATCATCGAGGACTTCAAGAAGGCCTTCGAGAAGGCCGATGTGCTGGTCTCCCCGACGAGCCCGTCCACCGCCTTCAAGTTCGGCGAGAAGATGGACGACCCGCTGTCCATGTATATGAACGACATCGCGACCATTCCGGCGAACCTCGCCGGCGTGCCCGCCATGTCGATTCCGTCCGGCCTGTCCGACGATGGCCTGCCCGCCGGCATCCAGTTCATCGCGCCGCAGCAGCGCGACGAGGCGATGTACAAGCCGGCGGCCGCGCTCGAGGCCGCGCTTGAGGAAAGCTGGGGCGGCCCGATCTGGCAGAGCCTCAAGACCCCGTGGCTGGGCGAGTGAGATTCGGAGGAGACAAAGACAATGGCTGAAAAATTGATGAAGTACTCCGAGGCCTGCAAGAAGTTCGATGTGGTCTTCGGTCTGGAGACCCACGTCGAGCTGAGCACTACGACCAAGCTGTTCTGCCCCGCCGAGGTGCATTTCGGCGGCGAACCGAACTCCCAGCTCACCCCGGTGAGCCTCGGTCTGCCGGGCTCGCTGCCGGTGATCAACAAAACCGCCGTCGATTACGCGATTAAGCTGGGCCTGGCCCTGCATTGCGAGATCAACGAGTGGAGCCAGTTCGCCCGCAAGAACTACTTCTACCCGGATATGCCGCGCGATTATCAGATCTCGCAGTATGACAAGCCGACCAACGGCAACGGCTACCTCGACGTCGAGCTCGAGGACGGCACCGTCTTCCGCGTGCCGATCGAGCGCGCGCACATCGAGGACGACGCCGGCAAGAACACGCATGTCGGCGGTGCCGACGGCCGCATCGAGGGCGCCGACCATTCGCTCGTCGACTACAACCGCGCCGGCGTGCCGCTGATCGAGATCGTGACCAAGCCGATTGAGGGCGCGGGCGACCGTGCGCCGGAGATCGCTGGCGCCTATATGCGCGCGATTCGCGACATCGTGCGTGCGCTGGGCATCTCCCACGCCCGCATGGAGCAGGGCAATATGCGCGCCGACGTGAACGTCTCGCTGCGCCCGACCGCTGACGATCCGTATGGCACGCGTTCCGAAACCAAGAACGTGAACTCGTTCCGCGGCATCGAGAAGACGCTGAACTACGAGATCCGCCGTCAGGCCGCGATCCTGACCGACGGTGGCGAGATCCTGCAGGAGACCCGCCACTGGGACGAGGCCTCGCAGACCACCGCCGGCGGCCGCGTCAAGTCCGACGCCGATGACTACCGCTACTTCCCGGATCCCGATCTGGTCATGCTGCACATCACTCCCGAGCATATCGAGGAGATGCAGGCGCAGATGCCGGAGATGCCGCGCGAGCGCCGCAACCGTCTCAAGGCTGAATGGGGCCTGACGGATCTGCAGTTGCGTGACATTCTCAACGCCGACGCGCTCGACCTGATCGAGGAGACCGTCAAAGCCGGCGCCACTGCCGCTGGTGCGCGCAAGTGGTGGCTCGGCGAGCTCTCCCGCGAGGCCAACGCCAAGGGCGTCTCGCTCGAGGAGCTGGCGATCACCGCCGCCGACGTGGCCGAGGTCGAGAAGCTCATCGCCGCGGGCAAGCTCAACGACAAGCTCGCCAAGCAGACCGTCGCCGGTGTGCTCGCGGGCGAGGGCACCCCGTCCGATGTCGTCGAGAAGCATGGCTACAAGATCGTCTCCGACGACGGCGCCATCGAAAAGGCCGTCGACGAGGCGCTCGCCGCGAACCCGGATGTCGCCGAGAAGCTCAAGAGCGGCAATATGAAGCCGATGGGCGTCATCATCGGCGCGGTGATGAAGGCCACGCGCGGCCAGGCCGACGCGAAGGCCGTCACCAAGATCGTGATGGGCAAGATCAAGTAAGGCGAAAGTGGTTCCAAGGCCCTGTCCGGCATGGCATGGCGCATACGCGTCGACGCCACGCCGGACGGGGCCTTCGCATATCGCGCGGCTTGCGGCGCCCCGCCAAAGCCAAAAGCTCCCAGCATATCTTCAGCCCCGTCGGATACAATACGTACCGTTTGGAATCGTCGACAACGCAACAGGGGTATATATGCCGGACAACGCTGAGACGACGTACAGCGACGGAACCCGTCGCGAACTGCCAGCGAGCATCGTCATTCCGCCGATTCGCGGTGAGATGGTGCATCTGCGTCCCGCCGTCGTCGAGGACCTTGACAAGCTCGACGAACTCGACGCCTATTACGGCGCCTCCAAGATCACCGGCAAGGACAAGGTCGCCGAGCGTGCCTTGGTGCACACCTGGGTCCGCCGTTCCGTCGCATGGACGAAGGGACAAAAGCCTTCCGAATCCGGCGTCGGCGATCCTGAGTTCCGTCGCACGGTCGCCTGGGCGCTGCTCACGGATGCCGACCATGACGAGGATGGCGCCGTCGATGCGGCCTCCACCGGCAATGTCATCGGCATGATCTTCCTGATCGATGTCGACGGTTGGTCGCGCTCCGCCCGCATCCAGGTGATTCTGGGCAAGGATTACCGCGGCCGCGGCTATTCGCGCGACGCCATGCCGCGTGTGATGACCTATGGCTTCGCGCCCGCGCCGGTGGGCCTCGGGATGCATCGCATCTGGGTCGCCGTGCCCGAGAAGAACTCGCGTTCGATCTCCGTCTACCAGTCGCTCGGCTTCGTGCCCTCCGGCACTTCGCGCGACGCGCTGTGGGATGTCGAGAACAACAAATACCAGGACCAGATTGTCATGGACACGCTGGCCGACGAATACGATCCGATCCGCTCGCTGGATGCCTTCGGCATGCATGTGTTCGAGGACAACCCGGGCGTCAAGGAGGCCCTGAGCGCACGCGAGCATTCGCTGGCGATCCGCAAGAAGGACGCTGTCGACGGAGAGCGGAGCCAGACGGCGGACGCCGCCGCCCGTTCCGAGTCCGGTCCCGCGTCCTCCGCACAGGAAAGCGGCCAATCCACCCTCCCAGAGTCCGGCAAAGCCGCGCAAGGCGACGCGGACAATGCGTCCAAGGATTCCCGGGGCGACCAAGAGACCGCCGGCGGCGAGGGAACCGGCAGCTGGCCCTATGGGCAGTCCGACCGGAAGACCTCGAAGGAAGCTTGGTGGCGTACGCTGGGGCGCGGGCGCAAACGCGACGACAACGACAAATAGCGGACGCGCCGCGCCGGTCGCATCCGCCGGCGCGCGGATATCGACATAGTCATAACGGCATATGAAAAGGCAGGATATGAGCGCCGAGGACCTCGACAACTACGAAACCGACGCCGAACTCGCGTTGTACAAGGAATATCGCGACGTCATCAAACTGTTCACCTATGTGGTGGAGACCGAGCGCCGCTTCTATCTGGCGAACAAAGTCGATTTCAACGTGCGTTCCGCCGGGCAGGACGTCTATTTCGACGTGCGGTTGACCGACGCGTGGGTCTGGGACGTCTATCGTTCCAGCCGTTTCGTCAAGAACGTGCGCATCGTCACCTTCAAGGATGTCAACGTCGAGGAAGTGCAGAAAACCGACATAGACATCCCCGACGAACTGCACTGATATTCGTGAGGGAACTGAAGAAACGCACGCTTCCGCGCGTGCGTTTTCGTCGTTTCCAGTACACTGTTTCTGATTTCGTTTTCTAAGGAGCATCATGACCGAAAAGCAATCCGTGGTCATCATCGGCGGCGGCCCCGCCGGTCTGACCGCCGCTTGGGAGCTTGTCAAGGATGGCGGCGCGGATAAGTACGATGTGACCGTGCTTGAGGCCACCCGCGAATTCGGTGGTATTTCGCGCACTGTGAAGCACAACGGCAATCGCATGGACATCGGCGGCCATCGTTTCTTCTCCAAGGACGACCGCGTCATGGATTGGTGGAAGAACATCCTGCCGCTGCAGGGCGCGCCCAGCTACGACGACAGGAAGCTCGGCCGCGAGCATGACATGGAGCCGGGCGGGCCGGATCCGGAGACGACCGACCAAGTGATGCTCAAGCGTCACCGCGTCTCCCGCATCTATTGGAACCGCCGCTTCTTCGACTATCCGATCTCGCTGAGCGTCAACACCTTCAAGGCGATGGGCTTCAAGCTCACGATGGAGGCCGGCTTCTCGTATCTCAAGTCGATGTTCCACAAGCTGCCCGAGGACAATCTCGAGAACTTCTATATCAATCGTTTCGGCCGCAAGCTCTATTCGATGTTCTTCGAGGGATACACGGAGAAGCTGTGGGGCCGCCATCCCTCCGAGATCTCCGCGGACTGGGGCGCGCAGCGCGTCAAGGGTCTGTCGATCATGGGCGTGCTCAAGAACGCCATCGCCAAGCTGGCGCCGAAGAAGCGCGACAGCTCGCAGGTCGAGACCAGCCTGATCGAGGAATTCTGGTATCCCAAGCTCGGCCCCGGCCAGCTGTGGGAGACCGTCGAGCGCCAGTGCGTCGCCAACGGCGTCAAGGTGCTCACCGACGCGAGGGTCGTCGAGGTGCGCCAGTCCGGCGGCCGCATCGCCTCCGTGGTCTATCAGGATGCCGAGGGCACCCGCACCGAGCTCACCGCCGACCAGTTCATCTCCTCGATGCCGGTCAAGGATCTGGTCAACGCGATCGACGCCTCCGAGGCGCATGCCCCGGCCGATATGGTGCATATCGCCGACGGCCTGCCGTATCGCGATTTCGTCACCGTGGGCCTGCTGGTCAAGCATCTGCGTTTGAAGAACACCACCGACATCCCCACCCTCGGCAACCCGCCGATCGTGCCGGATTGCTGGATCTATGTGCAGGACCCGGGATACAAGGTCGGCCGTCTGCAGATCTTCAACAACTGGAGTCCGTATCTGGTCAAGGATGTCGACGACACCGTGTGGATCGGCCTCGAATATTTCTGCGAGGAAGGCGATTCCTTCTGGAATATGACCGATGAGGAGGCCACGAAGTTCGCAATCTCCGAGCTGACCCGCATGCGCGTGATCAACGGCCCGCAGGATGTGCTCGATTCGCATCGCGAGCGCGTGCAGAAGGCCTATCCGGCGTATTTCGACACCTACGATCAGATGGACGAGCTGGTGGAATACCTCGATTCCTTCGGCAACCTCTACTGCGTGGGCCGCAACGGCCAGCACCGCTACAACAACATGGACCACTCCATGGCCACGTCCTTCGAAGCCGTCTCCAACATCAAGTCCGGCAAGACGAGCAAGAAGAACGTCTGGAACGTCAACACCGACAAGTCCTACCACGAGCAGAAGTAGGGTTTCTCCGGTTCCTTTCCAGTGATCAAATCAACGGGGCGTCATATGGCGCCCCGTTTTGCGTTGGTCCCGAATGCGTTGTATGGTGAGTGCAGTCCACAGGGCGCAAGGGTTTGCGTGTGGGCACTCGCAAGCGGCATCCAGCCGCAAATCATTCATAAGCAAGGCCGTCGCCATGCGTCGGCAGGTGCTATGGAAAGGTATGACATAGTGGCAACCAGCCAGAATCTCGAGGATATGAAGCTGCCGGAGCTCAAGGAGCTCGCCAAGCAGATGGGACTTCGCGGCACGTCGACGATGCGTAAGCCGGAATTGCTTGCCACACTGCAGGCCGCCCGCTCCGGCGGCGAGCCGCCGGCCGGCGTGACCGTGCGCGCGCCGAAGACCGGTGCCCGCAAGGCCGCCGTAGCCAAGACCGAGGAAGCTCCCAAGGTGGCCGAGACTGTCGTCGAGGCTGCCGGCGCCGCCGATAAGGCCGATGCCGCTGAGGCTGAAGCCGCGGCCTTCGCGCAGCCGGAGGCCGAAGAGCGTGGTGAAGGACGTCGTACTCGCCGTACCGCGCGTCGTGCCTCGGCTCCCGCCGACGAACCGCAGGTGGAGGCGGCCGATCTCTTCGACGAGCTGGGCATCGATGCCCCGACTGCGAAAGCCGATCGCGCCGAGCGTCCCGCGCGTGCCGAGCGCCGCACCCGCCGCACCGAGAACCGCCCCTATCGCGAGGTCCGTAACGAGGAAGGCGACGAGGTGATCGTCGAGAATATCCGTCGTCGCCGTCGCCCCGAGCCGGAACCGCAGACCGAGGAAACGGTGCGCGATCTGGATGATATCCTCGCCACCCTGCCGTCCCAGCGTTCCGAGGCCGGCGAGGACGAGGACCACGAGCGTGAGGAGTATCCGCATCGCAACCGCCGTGACCGTGGCGATCGCAATGATCGTGGCGATCAGCATGACCGCCGTGGCCGCAGACTGCGCGGGCGTGGCGGCGAGCGTGATTTCGACGAGCGTGAGCCGCGCGAGGCGCGTCGCGAGCATGACCGTGATGTCCGCCGCGAAGAAGCGGCCGATGATCTGGTGCCGGTGGCGGGCATCGTCGACGTGCTCGATTCCTACGCCTTCGTGCGCACCTCCGGATATCTGCCTGGCCCCAACGATGTCTATGTCTCCATGGGTCAGGTCAAGAAGTATGGGCTGCGCAAGGGCGACGCCGTGCATGGCGCCATCCGTGCGCCGCGCGAGGGCGACCGTCGCAACCAGCGTCAGAAGTTCGTGCCGCTGCAGTCCATCGACTCGATCAATGGCATGACCGTCGAAGAGGCCATGAACCGTCCGCAGTTCTCCAAGCTCACGCCGCTCTACCCGCAGGAGCGCCTCAAGCAGGAGACCACGGCCAACAAGCTCACCGGCCGCATCATGGACATCGTCTCGCCCATCGGCAAGGGCCAGCGCGGCCTCATCGTCTCCCCGCCGAAGGCCGGCAAGACGATCACGCTGCAGAACATCGCCAACTCGATCACCACGAATAACCCCGAGGTCCATCTCATGGTGGTGCTCGTGGACGAGCGCCCCGAGGAAGTCACCGACATGGAGCGCACGGTGCAGGGCGAGGTCATCTCCTCGACCTTCGATCGCCCGGCCTCCGACCACACCACCGTCGCGGAGCTCGCCATCGAGCGTGCCAAGCGCCTTGTGGAGCTTGGCCAGGATGTCGTCGTGCTGCTTGACTCGATGACCCGCCTCGCCCGTGCCTACAACATCGCCGCCCCCGCCTCCGGGCGCATCCTGTCCGGCGGCGTCGACGCGCAGGCGCTCTACCCGCCGAAGAAATTCTTC
The DNA here is from genome assembly GCF_056355835.1 of Bifidobacterium sp. LH_730. Lineage (NCBI taxonomy): Bacteria > Bacillati > Actinomycetota > Actinomycetes > Bifidobacteriales > Bifidobacteriaceae > Bifidobacterium > Bifidobacterium sp. LH_730. Next base: position 30,833 of record NZ_JBKETB010000014.1, on the reverse strand, counting down.
GGCGCGGCCCGCAACATCGAGAACGGCGGCTCGCTGACCATCATCTCGTCCGCGCTGGTGGAGACCGGCTCGAAGATGGACGAGGTGATCTTCGAGGAGTTCAAGGGCACCGGCAACATGGAGCTGCGCCTCTCCCGCGAGTTGGCCGACAAGCGCCTGTTCCCGGCCATCGACATCAACGCCTCCGGCACCCGCCGCGAGGAGCTCATCACCGCGCCGGCCGAGCTTCCGATCATCTACCGCCTCCGTCGCCTCTTCGGCGGCATGGAGCCGGAGCAGGCCTACCAGACGCTGGTCCCGCGTCTCAAGAAGACCGCCTCCAACCGCGACTTCCTGGCCGCCATCGTGCAGCAACAGGGCGGCGGCGTGAACGGCAACTGAGGTTGCCGCTCAGACAAGCCCGGTGGGCTTGCCGGCAGCGCGACGCCTGAGCGAGGCCCATGGAGTTTCCCATGGGCCTCATTGCGTTCCGTAGGCGGTTTTTGACTTCCGTAGGTTTTATGGCCGCTGTTGCGCATGCGTGCTTCGAGAAAATGGCCATTTTGCAACGGTCTGCTAATTAAAAAATGACGCCTTGACTCCGACATCCACCTACGGAAGCCCAAAACCGCCTACGGAACGTGGGTAGGTCTGGGGCTCGGGCGGAAACATGGTGAAAGAACGTCAGGCATGTGAAGAAAATGTCATATTGACCGTAACGGCCGATGGATATATCAAAAATTCGATGAATGCGGCAAGGTATGGGCTTCTCATTCGACGTAAGCTGGAGCCACAACAGAAGAACGAACAGAACAGACAGGCCGCGCGAAGAAAGAAAAATGACAATTGCGGCTGCATGTGAAAGGACAAGATTATGGATAAGAAGACCGTCAACACCGTGCTGAACTCCCGTCTCGCCTCGCTGGACCCCGCCTTTGGCGCCGCCATGCTCGGTGACGCGATTGTGGACGTCATCAAGGGCTTCCGCAACAAGTGATTTGGCGTCGGAGCATTCCGACCGCAAACTGACGTAAGGACCCGTATCCCGCACAGGGAACGGGTCCTTTTGCATGGGTATCCTTGAACCATGAGCGAAACGACAAGCGGCGACTGGCGCAACTCCACCATCGACGACGCGGCGGCTGCCGCGCATCCCGAGACCGCGGCGGCGGTGGCCCGTATCAAGGAACTTCGCCAGACCATCGACAATGTCGACGCCGCGATTGTCTCCCTGCTGGCCGAGCGTTTCAAGGCCACGAGCCAGGTCGGTGTGCTCAAGGCCGGCGCCGGCTTCGCGCCGGAGGACACCAAGCGCGAGGATTATCAGATCGAACGCCTTCATCGCATCGCCGTCGATGCGGGCCTCGACCCCAACATCGCCGAAATGTATCGCGAATTCGTCGTCACCGAGGCCAAGAAGCGCCATCAGCGCATTGCCGATGCCGGCGGCGACCCCGGCGTGCTTGACGTCTTTGCTTGAGCGCCGTTGCTGTGCGGGCCTGCATGGCGCCATTGGCGGCCCCGATTGAAGTCTCGTATCGCATTTCGCTTGTTGTGACCGCGTGTTGCCCTGTCCCGTTATCGGGCGGTGGTGTAGGCGGCGCTGTGCAGGCAATGAGCGTTACCGAGACACCTCATGCTGGCGTGTGGGCAACGCTTGACAGTCTCGTCGCGTTGCCTGAGTGCCTCCATCCGGCACTTAGGCAACGCTTAAGATGGCCAAGCGTTGTTCGGATGCCACTTACTGGCATGTGGGTAACGGCTGGCTGCTGCTTAGCGTTGGCCGTGTGCCGCAAGCTGGCGCCAAGGTAACGCTAAGGGCTCTTATCGTTACTTTGGCGTCGGTCAGTGGCATCTGGGTAACGATAAGGCTTGCCCCAGCGTTGCTGGAATGCCAGTCAGTGGCGCCAGGGTAACGCTGCAGGATGCGATCGGAATAATCCGCAATGCCAATGCAACTCCGACAGCATGGTGCCGGATAATCGGATGGCGCTGATGATCCGCCGCGTTCCAAGAAAACACGTTTGGTTCCTTCCTCTTCTCGAGATGCGCGACACGCCGATGGAACGGCCTCCGTCCACAATGCCCGAAATCCTGCCGGTGCAATCCACGCGTGGGTTACGCTCAGAGGCATGAAGCGGCACAAAGCGGTGATGGTCCTTTTGGACAAGGCGGAGAATGGACGGCGATGCGCCTTCGCGGAAACGAAGGCGGAACAGATGGCCCTTCGACGAAGAGCCATCGCTGGCGAGCTGACGCATCCGTATCCCGCGTTATACGCGCGGACAGTTTATTGGCGTGACCTCGATCCTCCCGAGCGGACCCTCCACATGGCCCGCTCATTGTCTCTGCTGCATCGTGACTGGGTGTTCGCCGGACCTGTGGCTGCGGCGGCCCATGGTTTCGAGCATCAGTGGTCGCTCCATGATGGTTCCATGACCATCTCCACCCATCACCGCGGCGGATATCAGGGCAGCAAACGGCTAAGACACCTGTTTGCGCCGGCGTCTACGCTGGAATGCGTCGATGCGGGCGGCGTGCCGGTGACGGGCAAGTCCCGCACGCTTGTGGATTGCGCGTTGATGCTGGAGTTCCGCCTTGCCCTGCCGATATTCGACTCGGCTTTGGCACAGGGCGTGCCCATTGCCTCGGTGTTGCGGCTATGCGGATCCTCGCGTGCGGATTGCAGCGCCGTCTTCCGGCTTTTGCATTATGCCAGCGCGGACAGCGAGAACGGCGGCGAGTCCTTCGCGCGTGGCACCATGATCGATCTGGGCCTTCAGGTGCCGAGACTACAGGTGGAGTTCACAGACCCCGCTACCGGCAGCTCATATCGTGCGGACTTCGTGTGGTATCTGCCCGATGGCCGCGTCATCGTCGGCGAATTCGACGGACAGGAGAAATACATTGCGCCTTCCATGACCGGTGGCAAGGACATCGCCGGGGTCGTCGGCGCAGAGCGCGAGCGGCAGGAGGGTCTGCGCCGTGCCGGGGTGAGCGGGATATTTCGCTTCAACTTCCGTGAAGTGACAGACCGGGAGCCGCTGCGGCGCAAAGCGCTTGCCGCCGGCGTGCCATTGCGGGCCGACGGCCTGTGAGTCGTGGGATTCCCAAGTTCCATCTGCCGGAGTTCTTTCGCCGCCAATGAGCGGCGTGTGGGTAACGCTGAGTGCGTGTCAAGCGTTGCTTCGATTCCAATGAATGGCGTCTGGGTAACGCTGAGTGCTCCATGCGTTACCCAGCTGCCACATGATGGCATATAGGTAACGCTGAGAGTATGTCAGGCGTTACCGCGGCTCCGGTAGATGGCGTCTGGGTAACGCTGGGCGTTTCAATCGTTACTTAGCTGCCACATACCGGCATATGGGTAACGCCTGACATACTCTCAGCGTTACTTGGATGCCGCAATATGGCATATGGATAACGCGCGGAGATGGGAAAGTCGGCATCGCGGGTAGGTGATGGTTCGTGGAGCGGATCATGTGGCGCATGGAGTAGATTGGACGGAGCAACTTTCGGACGACCGGTGGGAATCATGCATCATATGAAGGCGACGCTTTCGTGCGCATGCGGTGTTGTGATTGCCGCGTCTCTGGCGCTAGGCACAGGTATCGCGGGGGAGTGGGCCGAGGCCGCGCGCGCAGTGCCCCCGTTGGCCGGGCATGACGTGTTCTCTGTGGTCGCCGCGGATGGCGATCCGGGAACGCTATATGTGATCGGGAATGACGCGGCGCAAACCGACCAAGCAAACCATGATGGCAAAGTGACCGAGATACCGGCCGGAAAGCGAGACTTGCCGTGGGATGTGCGCGTGCGGTATTCACTTGACGGTCCAGATGTGCCGCGGAACCAGATCGCAGGTGCCAGTGGCATGGTCGGCATCCATATCACGGTCACCTCGGCCGGAGACGTCGAGAATCCGCATGTCGACGCTTCCGATGGCGTGTTGGTCGCGTTCTCGATTCCAGCCCGCGTTTCCAGCGATGTGAATGCCAGCCATGGGGCGCGCGTGCAGGCGCAGGGCTCGAACACCGCTGTATCTGCGACCTTGTCCGCCGGCCAGACGCTGGATTGCTATATGACCGCGAAGAATTTCGCAATGGGCGCGCTGGTGGTTGCCTCGCCCGAAGGCGCGGAGGAACTTGCGTCCGCGGCCGTCGGATTGTCGGATGCCGTGGGGCAGGGCGGAGGCGCAAGCGCGCATCAGGGGCTGATCGATAAGCTGACCGCATTGCGTGACTTGGAACGTTCGTTGGCGGCGAGCGAAATCGCGGCCAAACAAGCGGCATACGAGCAGGCTTTCCAGGATTACATGGCCGCCTATGTGAGGTCGTATGCGAGCCATCTGTCCGGTTCGATCGGTTCGTCCACGCAGCTGACCGCGTTGATGGGCACTGCCGGCGAACTGTCCGGAGACACGCCGTTGGCCGTCGCGGTGATGGGCGAGGCGAGCGCCGTGGACGAGCTCAATGCCGCCAAGCGTCACACCGGCGCGGCCGATGCCATCGACCAAGTGATTCGTCTGGTTAGGCAGCAGGGCGTCGATGGCTTGGCGGAGGAGCTGAAACGCAAAGCCGGCGAGGAGCGCACGCAGGGCGCGAAGGGATACGCCGACGGCCAGGCGCAGATGTCGCAGGCGATGATTCCGTATTCGATGGCCTATACCGATGCGTTCACCAAGCATTTGAGCGGGCTCACCGGTGGCGCGTCCTCCGCGTCATCCGGGCAGATCCAGCAGGCGATCGAAGCGACGAACCGCGAGTTTGATTCCAGCGCCGATTTGGCCGATGACACGGCGAAGGTCGACGCCGCGATGAGTGCGATGGCGGCGGCCAGCGAACGGAGCGGGGCCGGGGACGCCTACGAACAGATTGTGCTGCGCTTCGCCAACGATTTGGCCGATACGGGTGCGGGCGGCGGTTCGGATGCGGAACCGAGCGGCTCCAAGGAAGATGTCGGACGATCCGCGTCGCCTGTTGCCGCGGCACGCACGGGGTTGGCTGAGGATGATTCCTTGGCGGCCAGGGCCGAGACAGTGCGCTTGCGCAAGCAGGCCCAGTCCGAGCGGACGGCATCGGCCGCCTCGTCGGGCGATGTGACGACTTCGGTGATTGATCCGAATGCCGGCAGATCCGATGCCGGCGAGGTGATGAAATTCGCCGGTGGCGTGCCGGGAGCGTCGAGCGGCAAGGGGGCGGATGCCTCCAAGGAATCGGATGCGAAGACCCCCGACGGCAATGCCGGCGCCAGCGCGCAAGGCTCGTCGTCACATGAGGGAGCATCGGCTGACGGCAAGCCCTCCGCTCCCAAAGTCATCGAGCATCCCTCGATGTCGTATGGCATGGCAGGCAAGACGGACCGCACCCTGATCAAACCCGATGTCTCCGAATTGCTCAATGACACCGCGGATCTTGCGGATGGCGGCGCTCTGGTCGCCGCCGCGCTCGCCGCCGATGCCGAGGACGGACAGACGGCGGAATCCTCCCGGACCGGCGAGCCCACGCGTATTTTCTTGGTGATGCCAGGTTTGTGAAGCCAGACGGTGACGTCTTTGTAAGCTGAGCTTCAGACCCATATCGCAGTCGCAACAAAAAAAGGGGAGTCCGGCGGGGCTCCCCAAAAGTCAATCGGCTAAAGCCGAAAAGACAAAAGACATCAGGCCTTCGGCTTTTTGGCCGGCGGCTCGCCGAGCTCGGAGGAGGCGATGGTGACGCTCTGGTCGCCTTCGCCCTCGGCGTCGCCGCTTTCGGCGGCGGGCACGAACTCAAGCGGACCGGTGACGCGGCCGGCCTCGGCGATATCGTCGCGCACGGCTTCCAGACCAGCCACGGCGTCGGCCGGCACGCACAGCGTAGCCGAGAGCACCGGGGTCTTCATCGAGACCTTGGCCTGTGACTTGATGCCGCGCAGCGCGGCCAGCGCCTCGCCGGCGTGGACCAGCAGGTCGGCCGAGGCATCGCCCGCGGCGGTCTCGTAGACATCGGCGGTCGGCCAAGCGGCGCGGTGCACCGAACCGGAGCCGGCATGCATCCAGCCCCAGACCTCCTCGGTCGCATAGGGCAGATACGGCGCGAGCAGACGGGCGAAGGCGTCGAGTCCCAGGCCCAGCGCGGTGCGCGCCGACTTCACGGCGGCCTCGGAAGGCACATGCCCGGTGGAGTCGGCCGTGCCATAGGCGCGGTTCTTCACCAGCTCGATGTAGTCGTCGCAGAACTGCCAGAAGAAGCTTTCGATGGCCTCAAGCGCCTTGGAATGCTCATAGGCCTCCAGATTGGCGGTGGCCTCGCGCACAACGGCGGCCATCTTCGCCATCGCGGCGCGGTCCAGGGCCTCGGTCACGTCGGCCGGGTTCCACACGGCGGAACCGGCTTCGCCCACATGATGGTTCTCGTCCTCGCGGCCGATGGCCAGCGCGAACTTCGTGGCGTTGAGCAGCTTGATGGCCAGGCGGCGGCCGATCTTCATCTGGCCCTCGTCATAGGTGGCGTCGAGGCCCAGGCGGGCGGAGGCGGACCAATAGCGCACCGCGTCCGCGCCGAACTTCTCGATTGGCTCGTTCGGCACCACGACGTTGCCCTTGGACTTCGACATCTTCTTGTGATCCGGGTCGAGGATCCAGCCCGAGAGCGTGGCATGCGCCCACGGCAGGCACTTGTTCTCGAGATGCGCGCGGTCCACGGTGGAGAACAGCCAGGTGCGGATGATGTCCTGGCCCTGCGGGCGCAGATCCATCGGGAAGGTCATCTTGAACAGCGCCTTCGAGGCCTCGTCCTGTTCCTCCCAGTGGGTGACGATCTGCGGGGTCAGCGAGGAGGTCGCCCAGGTGTCCATGATGTCCTGCTCGGCCGTGAAGCCGCCGGGCACGTCGCGCTGGTCCTCGGTGAAGCCTTCCGGCACATCGGAGGTCGGGTCGATCGGCAGACGGTCCTCGGAGGGCGTGATCGGGTGATCGTAATCCGCCGTGCCATCCTCGCGCACCGGATACCACAGCGGGAACGGCACACCGAAGAAGCGCTGGCGGGAGATCAGCCAGTCGCCGTTCAGGCCATGCACCCAGTTCTCATAGCGCACGCGCATGAAATCGGGGTGGAACTCGAGTTCCTTGCCGCGCGAAATAAGCTCGGCGTTGAGATCAGCGTCCGTGCCGCCGTTGCGCAGATACCACTGGCGCGAGGTGACGATTTCCAGCGGCTTGTCGCCCTTCTCATAGAAGTTCGTCATACGCTTCGTCGGCGTCGGCTCTCCGTCGAGATCGCCGGATTCACGCAGCTTATCAACGATGATCTGGCGGGCCGAGAACGTCGTCTTGCCGGCGGTCTCCTCGAAGACAGCGCGGCCGGCCGGGTCAGTGATCCAGTCGGGGGTGTCCATCGCGATGCGGCCGTTGCGCTGGATGATCGAACGGGTCGGCAGCTTCAGATCGCGCCACCATTCGACGTCGGTCACGTCGCCGAAGGTGCAGCACATGGCGATGCCGGCGCCCTTGTCCATCTCCGCGGCCGGGTGCGCGAGAATCGGCACCTCCACATGGAACAGCGGGGAATACACATGCTTGCCGAAATACGGCTTGTAGCGCTCGTCGTCCGGGTGCGCGATCAGCGAGGTGCAGGCCGCCAGCAGCTCGGGGCGGGTCGTCTCGATGTAGATCGGGGTGCCGTCCTCGAAGCGGAAGGCCACCTTGTGATAGAAGCCCGGATATTCGCGGCTCTCAAGCTCGGCCTGGGCCACGGCGGTCTGGAAGGTCACATCCCACAGGCCCGGCGCCTCCTGTTGGTAGGCTTCGCCGCGCGCGAGGTTGCGCAGGAACGCCTTCTGCGCCACGCGGCGCGGATGCTCGCCGATGGTGTGATAGGTCTGCGTCCAGTCGATCGACAGACCGAGGCGACGCCACAGCGCCTCGAACTTCTGCTCGTCCTGGCCGATCAGCTGCTCGCACAGCTCGATGAAGTTCTGGCGGGAGCAGGGCACCTGGTCCTTGGCTTGGATCTTCTTGCCCTCGGTGCCCTCGAACGGCGGCTTGAAATCGGGGTCGTACTTGAGGGAAGTGTCCACACGTACGCCGTAATAGTTCTGCACGCGGCGCTCGGTGGGCAGGCCGTTGTCGTCCCAACCCATCGGATAGAACACGTCGAAACCGCGCATGCGCTTGTAGCGCGCGATGACGTCGGTGTGCGTGTAGGAGAACACATGGCCGACGTGCAGCGAGCCGGAGACGGTGGGCGGCGGGGTGTCGATCGAATACACGGCCTTGCGGTCGCGCGTCTCGCCGTCCTTGTTGAAGCGGTAGGTGCCGTCCTCGTCCCAGACGGCGCGCCACTTGTCCTCGAGTCCGTCCACGCCGACTTTGTCGGGCAACGGGCTCAGATTCGCGGTGATGGAGTTGGTTTCAGTCATACGCGCCAGTCTAGGGCCGTTGTGTGACAAGGGCTGCGGCCGGTCTTGGCTTGGTTGTGGCAGTAGTTCAGGCCTTCCGCAGCTGGCTGAGCGGCAGCGTCACATCGGTCATATTCGCGGGCATGCCGGATATTCCCTTCGCCGTCACCACGCGTGATTCGATGACATACAGCCAGTCGCTGGCCGAGTGCTGGCTGACGACGCGGGCGTATTCCTTGAGCCGGTTCTGATAGTCCTGGTCGTTCGTCGCCGCCATCGCCGCCGCATACGCCTGCTGTGCGTCGGCGTTCTCGAACCAATACGGGGACTGGGAACTCGCGAAGGCAGCGATGCCCGCCTCGCCGCGCGCCGTGGCCAAGGTCATGTCGTAGTCCTTCGCCTCGATGCGCGCGGCGTATTCGTCGTGCGAGGCGACCGTCTGCACCTCGACGGCGAGCCCGCCGGCCGACAGCTGGTCGGCGATGGTCTGCGCCAGCGGTTGGTCAGCGGCCTCGACGACCAGCCGCATCGTGCCGAGATATCCGGCGGAGAAATAGCTCAGCATCGAACGCGCCTTGGCCATGTCATAAGGGAACAGACCCGTCAGATCCTCGTAGCCGGGTTCCAAGGGGGCGATGGGGCCGCCGAGCGGTTGCCCCGCGTCTGGGCGGGAGCCGGCGATGGCATTGCGGTCGATGAGATGGCGGACCGCGCCGCGCACCTGCTCGTCGGAGAATATCGAATCGTTGCCGTTGTTGAAGACGAGCACCTTGACGTCGGTGGTTTGCCCGGCCGCAACTGTTGCGTCTGCGCTGTTCTTGAGCCCGTCGGCTGTGGCGGCGTCGGCCGGCATAATCGCGTCGGCCTTGCCGTCTTTGAGCGCCTGCGCCAGCGCCGCGTCGTCGGCGTAATAGCGCAGCGTGACGCGCGCCGAGGCGGCCTTGTCTCCCCAATAATCGGTATTGCGCTCCAAATCGATCGAGGTGAGGGTGCCGTTGCCGTCCTTCGCGCTGTCGGCGACGACGAAGGGGCCGGAGCCCAGCGCCTCGGTGGCGTAATCGATATCGGCGTCCTGATCGTAGACGACACCGGCGCGGCCGGCCAGCGCGCGCGGCAAGGCGGAATTCGGCGCGGACAGCGTGATGACGACGGTGCCGGCGTCGGGATTGCCGACCCCGCTCACATTGCCGAGGCCTTCGTATCCGGGCAGGCGGCCGGTGATGATCTGCTGCAGTGACCACACGGCGTCCGAGGCATCGAGTGCGTCGCCGTTGGAGAAACGCATGTTTCCGCGCAGATGCAATGTCAGCGTCAGCCCGTCCTCCGACATGCTCCACCGCTCGGCGAGACCGGGCTGGAGCGCATTGTTCTGGTCGCGGGCGATCAGTGTCTCATAGACATTGCCGAGCAACGCGCGGCCGACGGCATCGCCTTGTTCCTGGCGCAGGTCGAGGGACGCGGGGGCGTCGCGCAGACCCACGGTGATCGTCTCGGATGATGAGGCGGTGGTTCCGGGGATAGCCGGGCGGTGCCCGACCAACGACCAACCCGCCCACAGCAAGGCGGACAGCAGCGCCACCATGACGATGAACACCGCCCATTTCCTTGGGGTGTTGTCCCGGATCGCATTCGTCTCACGCATGGGAACCCAGTGTAGCGTTTGCGCCTTGGACGGGACTGGCGCTGGTGGCCGGCGCTGACAGCTGGTGGCTGCGTGCCGGTGTCTGTGCGTTGGCAAGGCGGCCTCTTGGGCCACCGATGTCCGTCCACGAGACGGCTCAACCCCTGGCACGACCCGTCAGAGCGCCGACGGGCAGGTCTCTGCCAGCGGGCACTCGCCGCAGGCCGGCTTGCGCGCATGGCAGGTCGCCCGGCCGAAGAGGATGAGGCGGTGCGACAGATCGGTCCATTCCTCCGGCGGGAAGCAAGCGGTGATCTCCCGCTCGATATGCACCGGGTCGGGGGTCGTGGAACGCCAATCGGCGCGCCAACGCAGCCGTCCGGTCACGCGCATCACATGCGTGTCGACGGGAAATCCGGGCACACCGAAGGCATTGCCGAGCACCACGTTCGCGGTTTTGCGCCCGACGCCCGGCAGGCTCGTCAGCTCCTCCATCGTGCGCGGCACTTCGCCGCCGAAACGCTCGACGATGCCCATTGCTAGCCCCACAAGGTTCTTCGCCTTGGCACGGAAAAAGCCCAGCGAACGTATGATCTCCTCGACCTCCTCGAGGCGCGCGTCGGCCAAGGCCTCGGCGGTGGGGTAGCGGTCGAACAGCTCCGGGGTGACCATATTCACCCTCTTGTCCGTGCATTGCGCGCTCAGCACCGTGGCGATGAGCAGCTGCAGCGGATTGGCGAAATCGAGCGCGCATTTGGGCGCGGGGAACATGGTTTTGAGGATGTCGTATTCGGCGTGCATACGGCCGAGCCGCGCGGCCTTCGACTCGCGGGGCATATCAGGCTCCGTCGGAGGCCGCGTGTGGCGCGGTGGAATCGGCGTCCCCGTTTCGCCCGGCCTTGGAAGCGCTGGCCTGCGCGGCCGACTCCTCCATCTCCTCGTTCGGCGGATCGAAGCGGTATCCGACGTTGCGCACGGTGCCGATCAAATGCTCGTATTCGCCGCCCAGCTTGGCGCGCAGACGCCGGATATGCACGTCGACGGTGCGGGTGCCGCCGTAATAGTCGTATCCCCACACCTCCTGCAGCAGCTGCGCGCGCGTGAAGACGCGCCCCGGATGCTGCACCAGATACTTGAGCAGCTCGAATTCCTTATAGGCCAGGTCGATCGGTTGGCCGTGCAGGGAGGCGGTGTATCCGTTGGTGTCCACGATCAGGTCGCCGGAGCGGATCTGGCCGTCCTCGTTCGCCACGCCGTCGGGCGTCGTGGCGCCGCGCGCGCCGGCGGACGGTGCGTTGCCCCGTTCGGAGACAAGCCGCAGGCGTGCCTCGACCTCGGCGGGGGAGGCGTTTGCGACAATCACGTCGGCGATGCCCCACTGCGAGTTGACGACGGTGAACCCGCCCTCGGTGAGCACCAGCACGATCGGCGTGGACAGGCCGGAGGCGTGGATGAGGTTGCACAGCGTTTTGGCGGTGGCCAGGTCATCGCGCGCGTCGAGGAACAGAATCGTGTTCTCCGGCATCTTCACCAGGCTCGCCGCGTCCATCGGCAGCACGCGCACGCGGTGCGACAGCAGGGCGAGCGAGGGCAGCACGGAGGCCGGGTCCTTGGCGAACGTCATCAACGTCAGATCCGTCACGTTGTGCCCCCTGTGTTTTCGGTCGCGCCTCATGCCGCGGTTTGTGCGATATTCTACGCGTGTGCGTCGGACACAGCCGCCGCGGTTCCGCCATATGTCGCCCTATACGCGCATCGCATGTCCCACCGCGTCGTGCGGCGCCGTCACTGCGCGACCGTACCTCCGCCCTCGCCGCGTGCCGTCGCGCCGTCCCCTGTTTGCGCCCCGCCATGCCCCATTGCGCTGCGCGGCGCCGCCCCACCGTGCTGCAAACTCCACGGTGCGGCAAACCCCACCGTGCTGCGAACTCCACCGTGCGGTAAACCCCACGGTGCTGCAAACTCCACGGTGCTGCAAACACGGTTTCGGCCATATTCCGCCATTCTGCGAGTTACCGCACGGTGGGGTTTACCGCACCGTGGAGTTTGCCGCACCGTGGGATTGATGGTGGGTAGGATGGAAGGCATTGTTAACGTGGAATTGGGAGTGGGTATGAGCGGAGAGGTCGCGGCTGAGGACAAGTCGAAGGCTCGCGTCGCGCTGCGGACGCAGCAGTGGGCTGCCTACGCGGTGCAGCTGGTCGTCTATGTGGTGCTTGCATTGGCGGCTTTTCTGCCGGGGAATATGGGCCCCGGGGCGAGCGGGTTGACACTCCCATATCCGCTGCTGGGCGTGGTCGTGGTCATCCTGATGTGGTTCGTGATCCGCTGGCCCTTCCGCACCGGCAAGGCCGAGCGCGTGATTGCCTTGGTCGCCGGTCTGGCGTCGGCGACGCTTGCCTTCGGCTCCCAGCCGGGCGGGTTCGCAGGCATCGTGTCTTCGCCGGCCGACCATGCCGCGTTCCTGACCTTGGTCAACTGGGCGCTGTGGGTCGGCGTGCTGCTGATTGCGCTGACCGTCGTGTCCTTCGGCCGCCAGATGGCGCGCGAGGATCGCAGCCATCTCATCCGCGCGCTGTCGCACTGCATGACCGCAGGCGTGGCTGCGATCGCGGTCTCCGGTTGGATGTTCCTGCCATGGGTGCTGACTTCGACGAGCGCGGTGCTCATGACGGTTGCGCTGCTGGTGGTGCTTGCGGTGATGGCCTACGCCTCGACGTTCTGGGTGCGTGAGCTCGATCCCGACCCCGCCGCAAAAGTGCCGTGGATGGGCGCCGCGCTGCTGCCCGTGATGTTCTCCGGGCTGGCCGTGTTCGCCATGGCCTTCGCCAGCCAGTTGCTCGGTTGATGATTTGTCGGGCGATTGCGGCCCGCGCGCGTTCATCGGAACGTGAGCAACGTCTAAGCCGTTGCATGGGCTTCGATAACGCCGAATATCAAAAAGCGTTACTCGGATGCCGTACTTGGTATCCGAGTAACGCTTAGGCACAATATCGTTGCCTAGGCAACGATATGTCGATTAGCTTGGGCTCACTTGCCTTCGGAAGCGGCGAGGCGCTCGCGGGCGGCCTTGATCTCCGCCTCGGCCTTCTCCGCGCCGGTCCAGTAGTCGCCGGGCTTGACTTCCTTGCCGGGCTCCAGGGCCTTGTACTGCTCGAAGAAGTGCTTGATCTCCGCCTTGTGATATTCGGAGACGTCGTCGACGTCCTTGATGTCGTCGAAGCGCACGTCGGCGGGCACGCACAGCACCTTGTCGTCGCCGCCGGCCTCGTCCACCATGTGATACAGGCCCACGGCGCGGCACTCGACCACGCAGCCCGGGAACACGGAGTTCGGGATCATGACGAGCGCGTCCAGCGGATCGCCGTCCTCGCCCAGCGTGCCGTCGATGTAGCCGTAGTCGTCCGGGTAGCCCATCGCGGTGAACAGCGTGCGGTCCAGGAACACGCGGCCGGTCTCGTGGTCGACTTCATACTTGTTCTTCGAGCCGCGCGGAATCTCCACGACGACATTGAAGGTCTCTGCCATGTCGTTCTCCTTTGGAACGTCGGATATATGTTCGCAACCCACAATACCCGTTTCGTGCGTTTCGTGCGCTTTGGGGCATGGGGGAGGGGCGCCGGCGTGTCCTTTGGCTTCGGTTCGTGCGATTTATGGGGTTTCCCTATGAAGGGGGTATAAAGACGGAGCGCTGCCTTGTTGGAACGCGGCTTTCGACAGGGGTGGAATAATCCTCTTTTCATACTGCCATCGGCATTGGTGAGTGCCGCTGGCGCAAGGGGAAACCGTCTAGGGGGGGGGGTATTGATTGAGGCAGCACGAGGGTGTGTCCGCTGGAAGTTGGAGCCGTTGTGGCTGCGGACTGGCCTTGTGCTGGAAAGGATTCTTATGACAACGCAAACTAACGGCGCTCCCGTGCGTCGCTGGGTCGCCCTCGTCGCGGCCGCGTGCACGCTGGGCTCGCTCGCCATTGCCCCCGTCGCGATGGCGGATGAGGCCACCTCCGACGCTCCTGCGTCTGGCACCGAGGCGGTGACTCAGGAAACGCAGCAGGCCCCTGTCCAGTCTCCTGCGTCTCAGACGCCAAGCAATGATCAAACTCAGACGGCGGAGAAGACCGTCGCCAAGATTGGCGACAGCACGTATACGTCGCTGGAGGAAGCGTTCAAGGCGGCGAAGGGCGGTGAGACTGTCACGTTGACGGCTGCCGCTAAAGACACATCCGTGACGATTCCGCAAGGGACTACGAAGATTACAGTCACTGCGGATAAAGATGTGGTGTTCACGAACTCCATGAGAATCAACGCGAGCAACATCACGGTCACCGGCATGAGCTTCAAGCTTGGTCCCACGGAGAGCATCACCTCTACGAATAAGGGTGTGCTGCAGAACGTCATTGTGAGTGGGGCTCAAAACGTCACGATCGAGAAGAATCAGTTCACCATTAATTCCGGCAAGCCGGGAACGTGCGGGAGCGACTGTGATTGGCAGCCCAGCTCCGTGTGGCTGGAATCCGGCGCCGACAACACCACCATTGCCGACAACGAGTTCAAGCTCGGACAGGTCTGGAACAACTCGTCGGTTGGTGTGAACCTCGTCGGGGGCAAGGATAAGCCGATTAAGAACACGACCATCTCCAACAACCGTATTGTCACAGGACCGACGTACGGGAATGCTGCTTCCGGCAGCATGTCCTTCGTCATCGGCAACGGCAATGAGAATACCAATAAAGAGAATTTCGGCATCCAGACTGTGAACCTCAAGGGCAACACGTTCGATGGAAGCGCGGTCAAGGCAAAATCGTATTTTGCGGGCTTTTCCGACGCGAGCGACGTCGTTGCCGAAGAGAACACGTTGAACAACGCGGAATACGGCATGTACAACACCGTTTACAAGGGACAGAGTGATGCCAACACATGGAAGCCTAAGAACAACACCTACAACGGTGTCGCGTTCAATAATTTCCGAGCTGCTGATCAGGACGGCAATGAATACGTGCAGATTGCCGATGCGCTCAATGCTGATGCAACTGATGTCAAGCTGCTTGTTAATCAAACTGCGAACGTGACTATCCCCGAGGGAAAGACCGTCACGCTTGATCTCAATGGCCACACGCTGACCAACAAGGTCGAGAAAGACGAAGCTTCGGACCACACCATCACGAACAACGGCACGCTGACCATCAAGGACTCCGTTGGCGGTGGCGTGGTGGACAACGTGTCGCACCAGAAAGCGGCGTTGTTCAACACGGAGGGTGCTAAGGCCACGCTTAACGGCGGTACGTTCAAGCGCTCCCAGGAAAAGGGCGATGTCGTTCTGCAAAATGGCAAGTGGACGGATCAGCCTAACGGCAATACGTATTACACAATTCAGAACCAAGGTGACCTGACCATCAATGATGGAACTTCAGTGCAGCTGCTTCGCGAAGGCGTCAAAGACCATGAGAAGGACATTGCCGGCAACTCCAGCGTCATTGCGAACGGCTGGTACGACGGCAAGCCTTCCAAGGATGGATACCAAGCGAAGCTGACCATTAACGGTGGCACCATTACCGGTGGCAAGTACCTTAAGAATGACAGCTATGGTGAGCTCGTGGTCAACGGTGGTACTATTCGTGGACGCCGTGCCGCTGTACTCAACTACAATGTCGCGACCATCAACGGCGGTACGTTCTCCACGCAGGATGACTCTACTCCCGTAATCTGGAACTATCCGTTCCAGACCAATGAGAAGGGTGCGCTCACTGTCACTGGAGGATCGTTCACGGCAACAGGCAGCCAGCAGGCCCTTGCTCAGTCAGCTGTCAACGGTGCCACGTCAAAGGGGGGCATCTCGATTTCTGGTGGTTTCTTCGAGGGGCCCATCAAGATCGCGCAGGGAACCAAGTCTCCTCAGATTTCCGGTGGCAAGTTCACGATTGGTGGAAAGCCTAATGAAGCTGTGAAGGAATACTTGGTTTCCGATGTCGTGATTGATAACAATGGCACGGTGAGCAACCCCGCCCCGACTCCTGCTCCGTCGGAGCCGACGATTTCGGGTATCGAGATCGCCGCGAAGCCGTCGAAGACCGAGTACAGGATCGGTGAGGCGTTCGATCCGGCTGGTCTGAAGGTCGATATGAAGTGGTCGTCGGGCAAGAAGGATGCGCTCAAGCCCGCGCAGTACGAGGTCACCGGCTTCGACTCCTCCAAGCCGGGCAAGGTGACGGTCACCGTCAAGCTGGCGTGGGACGAGTCCAAGACCGCCACCTTCCAGGTGCTGGTCATGTTCAAGGATGTGACCGAGGCGACCCCTCACAACGAGGAGATCAAGACCTTGCTTGAGCGGGACGTCACGCGTGGTTTCGACGATGGTACGTTCCGTGGCATGGGTTCCTTGAATCGCCAGGATCTGGCGGCGTTCCTCTACCGTATGGCAGGCCAGCCAGACTACACGCCGGACAAGGAGGACTTCGTATTCGCTGATGTGACGACGGATACCCCGCATTATCGTGAGATTCTGTGGGCCGCGAAGCAAGGCGTGGTCAAGGGCTATGACATGGCCGATGGCACGCGTCGTTATGAGGGCGATAGCCCGATTCTGCGTCAGGATCTGGCGGCGATGCTGTGGCAGCTCGCAGGCGCTCCTGAAGCGGAGGGGTCTTCGTTCGCTGATGTGACCGAGGCGACTCCGCATGCGCAGGCGATCGTCTGGGCCAAGCAAGCCGGCGTGGCGCAGGGTTTCCCCGACGGTGGCTTCCATCCGGGCGACACGATCGTGCGTCAGGACGCGGCCGCGTTCCTTGGTCGCGTGATTGCCAAGAACCTCATCAAGTTCTGACGGGAGCAGCAGTGGTGCTGGGGGAACGGGCGCGTGTGCCTTTTTCCCCAGCCCTTGTCGTGTGCTGGAGGGGATGATTATGACTGGCGAACGGCAGTCGGCAAGTCTTATGACTTCGCCCGTTGGTTTCGGAGAGCGGGAGCGGCGGTACTTGGAGTCGTTGCCGGCGGTGCGCGAGGTGCGCAACGGGCGCATCTACTATACGAAGGCGTTCCGGGAGCAGTGCGTGCGTCGGTATATGGATGGCGAGAGTCCGACGGCGTTGTTCCGTGAGGCGGGGCTCGATCCCCGTCTCATCGGCTCGAAGCGCATCGAGCGGGCGCTTGCCCGTTGGAGGCAGGCCTCTGCGTCTACCGATGGCTCGAGCGCGCGCCCCGCGCGTAAGGCTGCGCCGGTCGCGGGTGCTTCCGACGGCTGTCTAGGCGACGCGCGTGATCATCTCATCGCAAGCCAGGCTCTGCGCATCAAAGAGCTTGAGGAGCAGCTTGACCAAATACGCCAAGCCATCCAGCCTCAGCTCCGCTCCGCGGGGCAATCGGAATCCGACGGTTCCGTCATGCAAGCCTGAGCCCCGCTGCCGGGCCAGCGAGCCAAAAATTGTGTACTTGGCCCGGGAATTGTGTATCCGCTCCGTCATCGGGACACCGAAGCTCCAGTGTTTCCGGTGGTCGTTTCGGAGAGGGAATACACAATTCCCGGGCCAAATACACAATTTCATGCCCGACTCTCTTCGAATGTCGAGACGGGGACGAGCCGGCAACGAATCGCCATACTCGTGCCTCATTCATCCGCCTTCTGCGCGGAAGACGGTTAATTCGGTTCTTGACTGCTGACAGTCGTTGGTTGTTTGTTCTCGACCTGCGTTAGCAGCCGCTGAGTGTTTTCCCAAGCTTCTTCAAAGTCCGTCGCGCTGCCGGTCTCCTCGAAGCTGAGGCGGTATTCATTCTTGGCACGTTCATCGAGGGGATGGACATGATGCTGACCCTGCGCCGTTTCGATATGCCGGACGGCCTGACGCAATTCGGCGGAATCGACGCCGCTTCGTGTCAGCAACGCCAGGTCCGCAAGGTCTCGGCCCCGGACTTTGCCGGGCCTGCTGATGGCATGGAGCTTGTCCGCGATTTGGCTGATGCGGTCCATCACCACGGGCGGGGCAATCGCTCGACGCTGCCGGTGAATCCGTTCCAGCCCGCCGTAAGCCGGTCGGCGAGCATGGTTTCGAATTCGCGCAGCGATCCGGAATAGGCAGCGTCCAAGTCCTCGGACATGCGACCGTCCCGCAGCGGATAGCGCAGCTGGATGGCCGCGCCTCCTTTGACGTAAGCGATGCCATCGAGAAACTGAGACAGAATGGCGTTGTGAACGGACTGCATATACACGCGCCGCTCCCGGGCCGACAATCCCGCCGATTGACGTTGCATCGCTTTATACAGCTGTTTGGCGGATGACGGTCGTTCTATGGCCGCGTCAGTCGGCAGCGAATCAGGATCGGAGGAGTTCATCGGCGTGCTCCTTGGTCAGGATATTTCGTTCCATGGCGTCGGCCAGAGCGGCTTGGCGTTTGTCTTCGTCCATGAACGGCAGCGAGGCGGCCAGGGCATCGTTGAGTCCCTGCGATGGCAGGCCGGCTGCCGTTTCCCTGCGGTATCCGGTGTCGTGATGCCAGCGCACGCCTTCCTTGGGGCGTTTGCGGACATAGGTGGCGATGTGCGTCACAGGGGAGGCCCAAGCCCCCAAACCATGCAGCTCCACGACGGTCGGACCCCAGAGCGTCGCGCCTTCGCCGGCGGAGGCGAGCGTCTGTGCCAGATGTGTGTACTCGTAGTTCACGTCTTCATCGTCGGTCCACCATACGTAGATTCCGCGTTCGGGGTGGTCCACGTCCGGGTTGCCTAGGGCCCAGTGACGTAGCTGGCTGTCGTCGATGCCCGCGTTGCGGGCTTCCCATGTGGGGATCACCCCGTGCCACCTGCGTGCGATGGGCAGCAGCCTGTCCTCCAATTTCATATTCATATCAATATATTTTACCACGGTTCTGCGCAGTGAGAATGGCCGAATTGCACCATTTTTACATTGTTTGATTGCGCGTTGCTGGTGAGGTTTTTCACAATCGGTGGCGTCTCGGCATGTTCTGTTGGAAGGAAAGGCTTGGAATCCCCTTTTTGGTGGGGTTAAACATGTGGCAATCATATGTGCTTACTAGATATGTCATCGGGGTGCATATGTCCCCCTTAATTTCTTCAAAATCATTGGTATTGCAAGGTTCGCGGGTGTCCTCTTAGTCTGGGGGGGGGGGTATTGGTTGAGGCAGCACGAGGGTGTGTCCGCTGGAAGTTGGAGTCATTGTGGCTGCGGACTGACCTTGTGCTGGAAAGGATTCTTATGACAACGCAAACTAACGGCGCTCCCTCGCGTCGCTGGGTCGCCCTCGTCGCGGCCGCCTGCACGCTGGGCTCGCTCGCCGTCGCCCCTAGTGCGATGGCCGATGAGACCACCTCCGCGCCGGTGGCAGAACAGACGCCTGCCGCCACGCAAAATACGACGCAGCAGCCGGCGACTGATTCGCAGTCTCAGACGGGGACGCAGAACTCCGGGAGCACTCCGGTGACGGGTGCCGAGCCGGAGCAGCAGCAGAAGGTTGTTGCCAAGATTGGCGAGACAACATACGCATCATTCAAAGCTGCAGTGGATGCCGCCAAGGCGAATGACACGGTCACCCTTGTCGCCGATAGCGATGAGAATGTGACGGTCAACAAGCCGAACATCACCATCACGTCCTCGGACAAGGCCAACGTGACCTACACAGGCACGATGACTATTAGATCTTATGGCTCAGGCAACAATGCTGATCATGTCACGGTCAAGGGCATGACCTTCAAGCTCGAGACTACAGGCGATCCTTCTCATGACAATACGGGGACGAGCGTCATAGTGAATGGCGCGACCAACACCGTGATCAAGGACAATGCTTTCATTATCGAGCCCCTTAAAGTAAGCGATGGGGGCTACAATGACCCCGCTTTTACCTATGATCGATTCTGGTCGGTATGGTTGGACCAAGGCGCGTCGGACACGCAAATCACTGGCAATACCTTCGATATAGGTCAGCACACCACTGCTGCTGCCGTGCATGTCGAACAAACCGGCACGATTGCAAACACAGTCATCTCGGATAACACAGCGACTTTCACTTCTGCGTCGAAGCTTCCAACTGGCTTTGTGCGACCTATGTCTCCCCATCTGAGCTTTATCTGGGGCCAAGCTGCTCCAACGATTTCCGGCCTCACCGTGAACAGCAATACGGTGGTGGATACGACGAAGGAACGAACCTGGAATTATGGCGTGTATCTCATCGGTATCAAGGGTAATGGGGAGATTTCATTTAGTGGAAACAAATTCGACGCGGCCATCGGCTTTAACTTCACTGTGAATGCGAAGGCTAACCATACGGTCAAGATTGATGGTACCAATACATTCGGAGGCAAATACAATGGTTCCTTCGCGGTCGTGAACGCGGACAACAACCAAGCGTATAAGACCTTGGCTGCTGCGCTGGAGGACGGTGCGGTGAACCTGCGTCTGCTCGCTGGAACGGTTTATAGCAGTTTTGCCGTTGATGCGGGCAAACAGGTGACGTTGGATCTGAACGGTCATACGATTAAAAACGGTAGCGACAAGAATGTTCCGCAGACACTGGCGACCATCAACGCCGGTGGCTCCCTGACAGTGAAGGATTCTTCTTTGGGAGGCACTGGAGCGGTCATGCCTGATACCGTTGGTATCCAAGCGCCGAGCGTTCTGATCGACAACAAGGGTACCTTGAAGGTTGAGGGTGGTGCGCTCTCCTCCGAAGGCTCGGACAAGGTAATCGTCGATAATCAAGGCTCATTGACGATTAGCGGTGGCAAGTTCTCGGGAACTAGCCCGCTGATCAAGACGACGGGCGAGAATGCATCCGTGATGATCACTGGCGGCCTGTTCACCGCGATCAAGGATGGCGGCATCCTGTTCGAGGGAGACAAGTCGGCGACGACACTGTCCGGCGGCCTGTACGACAACGTGGACCCGGCGACGCAGACGACCATCGCCAACGGCTACGAGGCCCAGAAACTCGCCGGCACTCCGGAGGGAACGACCGGCAGGTGGCAGATTGTGCCCGCGGCCGTCCATCCCGGTGGTGGCACGGTGACGGTGCCCGATCAGATCACGGGCATCGAGATTGCCGCGAAGCCGTCGAAGACAGAGTATCGGTATGGTGAGGCGTTTGATCCGGATGGCCTGAGGGTCGATATGGTTTGGTCGTCGGGCAAGCGTGACACGCTCAAGCCCGCGCAGTGGGAGATGACTGGTTTCGATTCCTCGAGGCCTGGCGTACAGACCCTGTCCGTCAAACTCGCGTGGGATGAGTCGAAGGTCGCCACTTTCCAAGTGTTGGTGATGTTCAAGGACGTGGACAAGGCGACCCCGCACAATGGGGAGATCCGCACCCTGTTGGAGAAGGACATCACGCGTGGTTTCGATGATGGCACGTTCCGTGGCATGGGTTCGTTGAACCGTCAGGACTTGGCGGCGTTCCTGTATCGGATGGCCGGTCAGCCTGAGTACACGCCTGCCAAGGAGGACTTCGTGTTCGCGGACGTGACGGAGGCGACGCCTCATTACCGTGAGATTCTGTGGGCCGCGAAGCATGGCGTGGTCAAGGGCTATGACATGGCCGATGGCACGCGTCGTTATGAGGGCGATAGCCCGATTCTGCGTCAGGATCTGGCGGCGATGCTGTGGCGTCTGGCTGGCGAGCCGGATGCGGGCGATGGGTCGTTCCCGGATGTGACCGCCGACACTCCGCATCGTGAGGCGATCGAGTGGGCGAAGCATGCTGGCGTGGCGACCGGTTTCGAGGACGGCACGTTCCGTGGCGGAGACACGATCGTGCGTCAAGACGCGGCCGCGTTCCTTGGTCGCGTGATTGCCAAGAACCTCGTCAAGTTCTGACAGGTTGGCAACGTGGCCGGGAGAGCTGTGTTTACCGCGTCTCTCCCGGCCGCTGAAACTTCGGTGCTTCTGTTGACCGTTTTGGAGAGGAGATACACAATTCCCGAGCCGAGTGCACAATTCTTAGTTGATGTCTTAGCTGATATGTCTTTCTCTGATGTCGACAAGGATGGGCGTACGGTAAATGGACTATTTCCCGTTTGGGACAGACCATGCTTAGCCGGCGTGGTCTTTTTGTTTATGGCGAGCCATATTCGGTAGTTCCGGGTGCCATCCTTTGCCCTGGACAGTGGAGATGCGCAAACGACTCGGGGCCGTCGTTCGTATTTTTGTGCTGAGATGCTTCCGCTCGTGTGGCATGTCAAACGTCAATAATGGGAATGCGATGGTGCAGACAACCATTCATGCCTCCCTATGAGCCATTTATGCCCGCGGCTCGGTGAACAGAGTGTTCGGGTATAGAGTTAGCGTAACGCTTGATATATCAGGCGTTCGTGGATATGTCTATGAGGATGTTGACGTATCCACGCGATGTTTGACGGACGATGTCGTCCGGTGAAAAGGAGCAACCATGAACATTCATCTATCGAGAAAGATCTCAACGGGGGGGGGGTATACGATCTGGCTTTAGGCCGGTAGGAAAGGCCCTGGCCATGATGGCGGCGGTCGCCATGTTCGCCGCATTCGCTCCCACGGCCTCCGCAAGCGAGCCGGAATCTCCGGTTCCGTCGCAGAATGTGGTGGGTGTTCCTTCTTCCGCGGAGCCGGAATTGAATTCAGACTCTCAACTGCCATCCGGAACCGCGGAACAGCCCAAGGTGGAAGATCCGGGTACTGAGGAGCCAACAGTTCCCACGGGGCCAGTCACTCTCGTAGGCAGCGACATCGCCGTCGAAACCACGGTCTCCGATGGGTATAGCTATGAGAACAAAGTGCTGACCATTAGCGAAAGCGGCGACTACACGCTGTCCATGGCAATCGATTCGGTTGGGTCCACGGGCATTAAAGTAACCGATGCTTTTAAGTCCGGCACTATCACGCTATCCGGCCTTAACCTCAGCGTCAGCAATAAGCCTGGCATCGATGTCGACGAAGGCGCCATCGTCACATTGAAACTTGTCGGTGAGAACACTATCACCAGTAGTCAGGCCGCAATCCGTTTCCCCGGTGCCACGAAGAATCACGTCATTACCTCCGACAAAGCCGCGGAGGGAGAAGGATACGACGGCTGGGCGGGTAGCCTGTCCGCAACGACGACCAACGATGGTTGGTATTCAGCTATCGGCGGCAATATGAGTGATAGTGCCACGTCGGTGGTAATTTCGGGCGGCAAAATCACCGCTAATGGCAACATCGGCGCTGGCCTCTATACCAGCAACACCATTGTTGACATCACCGATGGTTTTATTGATGCGAAGAATGGTATTACTGGATATGATGGTTCGAACTCGACTGCCACGATTAGCGTCGGTGGTGGTGTCGTTGCCGTTAATGCGGATGACGGACCTGCCGTTGGAGGCGGCGATAACAATATCATCACCATTTCCGGAGGAACGGTTACGGCGTCCAGTTCTGACGGGCCTGCCATTGGAGGCGGAAACGGACAAACCGCCACAATCACTATCTCCGGCGGGACCGTCAATGCTTCGAGCAGTGCCACCAACTTCGATGCTGTGGTCATCGGCGCGGGTTTAAACGAAGACGCCACAGTGAATCTCACCGGCGGTACTGTCACCGTAGAGAGCAAACAGAACGATATGGTTGGCATTGGCAGCGTCGGCAATGGCGTTGGTAATGTGACGATTGATGGTGCCAATGTGACTATCACGTTGACAGGCAATAACACTGTTGCCATTGGCGCCGGTTCCACCAATGGCCGGGCGGACGTGGCCATGAGCTCGGGTGACGTCAATATCAAGCTCACTGGTGACGGGGCCATAGGTATTGGTGGCCATGATAATCGAGAAGGTGAAGCCATTGATATCGACGGAGGAACCATCTCTATTGATTCGACTGGTGCCGAATCCATTGGCATTGGAGGATCTGACAAACCTACGGTAGACATCAATGACGGCAGTGTGAATGTCACTGTTAAAGGCACCGATTCAGTGGGCATTGGTGGAACCAGTACCTTCGGCTACGGCAAGGTGAATATTAGTGGCGGCGCGGTGACTACGACTGCTACTCAAGATGGTGCCGTGGGTATCGGCGGGCTGAATGGCAGCGATGTCACCATCACTGGTGGTGTGGTCAAGGCCGCTGGCGATGCGTGCGGTATCGGCGATACCGGTACGGGTCCTTACGAGACCAATTTCTCCACCACCGATGCCGAGGGCAATCCTGGCAATGCGGTGATCAAATCCAATACGCCGATCAAGGACCAGACCGGTCGCGACGATTGGTCGGGTGTGATCTTCGAGGGCAAGAACGGCACCGTGCACGGGACGCCCGCGCCTCCGTCGTTCACCATTGAATCGGACGAGACGCTGACGATTCCCGACGGCTCCGAGCTGATTCTTGGCAAGGACACGACGGTCACCAACAACGGCTCGATCAAGGTCGAGGGCAGCGGCAATGTGTCCGGCGGGGGTAAGGTCGACGGCACAACTGGATCGAAGGCGGAGGTCGATCCCACGGAGGACAACCTTCCCGATCTGTCCAAGTTGAATCTGACCTATGACGGCAGCAATCATATGGATACGGTGACGGAAAAGGCCATTGTCTCCAAGAATTCCGTCGAAGGCGGGCTGATCCATACGTTCCCGTCGGACTGGAAAGTATCCGTGTGGAAGGACGGCAAGCAGGTCACCGAGGTCAAGGACGCCGGTGAATACGAGGTGCAATTGACCAAGGGCAAGACCACACTCGTCAACCCCGCGAAGGTGACGGTGAAGAAAGCCGCGAGCACAGTCACCACCAAGCCGGCCGTTCCCGCGGTCGACAAGGACAAGTCCGTCAAGACCACCGTTGTCCTGACGACGGAGGCAAAGAACGTCGAATACCAGGCGAGGAAGGCTTCGGACAAGGACTGGCCCGACAAGTGGCAGGATTCCCCGACCTTCTCCAACCTGGCCGCGAAGACGGAATACCAGTTCCGTCTGCGTGACAAGGGAGACAAGAACCACGAGCCGTCCCAGCCGTCCGACGCAGTGACCCACACCACCGGCGAAGCCCCGGCTCCGACCCCTGGTGGCGGTGGCAGCGGTGGCGGTGGAGCCGTGACTCCCTCGAAGGGATTGGAGATCTCTTCGAAACCTGCGAAGAGCGAGTATGCATACGGCGACAAACTTGACCTGACCGGACTGGTGGTGACGGATGCGTCGGGCAAGAAGTTGGATGCCGCCGAATACACGGTGTCCGGCTATCGCTCTGACAAGCCTGGCGTGCAGAAGGTGACCGTGGCCTTGAAGGAGGATCCGAAGCAGGCCGCTTCCTTCGAGGTGCTGGTTATGTTCAGGGATGTCAATGAGATGACGCCTCACCATGAGGAGATCAGGACGATCCTTGAGCGTGATATCACGCGTGGTTTCGATGATGGCACGTTCCGTGGCATGTCGACTCTGAATCGTCAGGATTTGGCTGCGTTCCTGTATCGTCTTGCCGGTCAGCCGGATTACGAGCCCACGGAGGCGGACTTCGTGTTCGTGGATGTGACCACGGCGACCCCGCATTATCGGGAGATTTTGTGGGCCGCGAAACAGGGTGTCATCCGGGGCTTTGAGGCTGCCGATGGGACCCGCACGTTCGCTGGTGGCAGGGATATCCTGCGTCAGGATATGGTTGCGATGCTGTGGCGTCTGGCCGGTAGCCCGGCGGCGAAGGACGGTGTGTCGTTCTCGGATGTGACCGCCGATACTCCGCATTGTGAGGCGATTGCGTGGGCGAAGGCCGCTGGTGTGACGACTGGTTTCCCCGATGGCACGTTCAGGGGCGGCAGCACGATTGTACGTCAGGACACGGCCGCGTTCCTTGGCCGCATGATTGACAAGAACCTCGTCAAACTCTGACGAAACCCGCGGACGACAAAGCGGGGTGTGTGGTTCAGCTGAACCACACACCCCGCTTTGCTAGTGGAACTCAGAACTCGTGCACGACGTGGAAGATGTGCGCCACGTCGGCCCAGGGGGCCAGGGAGACGAAGTTGTCCCAGCTCCACGCGAAGTCGCGGCCGGTGAGTTCGTCGCGCATATGCGCGCCCCACTTCGGGTCGATGTCGAAATCGGTGAGTTCGAAGTGGACCATCGCCTGATGCGCGTTATGTCCGTCAAGATTGACGACGACGACCAGCGTCTCGGGCTTGCCGGAGCGCGTCAGATCGGCGGGCGTGTGGCGGGCGAAGGCGACGATATTCGGATCGGAGGTCTCGAGCAACGTCACATTGTGATAGCTGAAGACGTCGGCATACTCGCGGCGGATGCGGTTGAGCGAGGTCAGCAGCGCGGAGACGCCGAACTTATCGGCCTGCTCCCAGTCGCGCACCTTGATCTCGTACTTCTCGTTGTCGATCTGCTCCTCGAAACCGGGGCGCTGCTTGTTCTCGATGAGCTCGTAGCCGTTGTAGATGCCCCACGACGGCGATCCCATCGCGGCCAGCACCGCGCGCACGCAATGGCCGGCGATGCCGTTGTCACGCACGTAGGCGGTGAGGATGTCGGGCGTCGTGGGCCAGAAGGTGTTGTGCTGGTAGTAGCCGTCGTCGCAGTTGGTGGTGCCGAGGTATTCCTCGAGCTCCTCCTTCGTGTTGCGCCACGGGAAGTAGCAGTGGGACTGCGTGAAGCCGACGTAGCTCAGGGCGCGCATCATGCCGGGGCGGGTGAAGGCCTCGGCGAGGAACAGCACCTCGGGATGCTTCTTGGTGACCGCGGCGATGACGTCCTGCCAGAAGCGCACGGGCTTGGTGTGTGGGTTGTCGATGCGGAAGATCGTCACGCCCGCCTCGATCCACAGGTTGAGGATTCGTTCGACCTCGCGTTCGATGCCGGGCATATCCGCGTTGAAATCGATCGGATAGATGTCCTGGTACTTCTTCGGCGGGTTCTCGGCGAAGGCGATGGTGCCGTCCGGCTTGATGCGGAACCATTCCGGATGCTGCTTGACCCACGGATGGTCGGGGGAGCACTGCAGCGCGAAGTCGAGGGCGATCTCCAGCCCCAGCTCATGTGCCTTGGCGGTCAGGGCCTTGAAATCGTCCATCGTGCCCAGCAGCGGATCCACGGTGTCATGGCCGCCGAGCTCGCTACCCACGCCGAAGACGGAGCCCGGATCGTCGGGGCCGGCCGTCAGCGTGTTGTTCTTGCCCTTGCGATTGGTCACGCCGATCGGGAAGATCGGGGGTAAGTAGACGATATCGAAGCCCTCGGCCTTCGCACGTTCAAGGCCGCTGATCGAGGTCTTGAACGTGCCCTGCACGATCTTGCCGGTGGACTGGTCGACGTAGGCGCCCTCGGAGCGGGGGAAGAACTGATACCAAGCGGCGAAGCTTGACTTGGGACGCTCCACCTTGAACCGCTGCGGCTGGCTGGGGGAGACGCCGTCGCGCAGCGGCTTGTGCTCGTGCAGCTCCGTGATGGTGTCCGTGGTGGCGGCCGCGAGGCGCTCCTCGGGGGTGAGGGTGGCGTCGGCCATCGTCTTGGCCGCGTCGAGCAGATGCTTGCGCTCGCGGGCGCCGAGTCCGCTGTCCTCGGCGTCGGCCCAGCGGGCGAGCAGTTGCGCGCCGGAGGCCAGCGCGTTGTCCACGTCGTCGTTGACCTCCACCTTGATTTCGGCGTCATGCAGCCAGGAGGCGTAGGTGTCCTCCCAGCCTTCGATGGTGACGGTCCACTCGCCGAGCTGACGCTTCACATGCGTGAATTCGGGTTCCCAAGGCTTGGCGTCGGAGCGCTCGCCGCAGGTCAGCATCACGGTCCAGCGGTCGAGGCCGGCGTTCGCGCAGGTCATCTGGCGGCGCATGGTCTCCTTGCCGCGTGTGTTGCGCACAACGGCGGTTGCTCCGACCTTGGTGCGGCCTTCGATGAAGACCTGCGCGGTCACCTCGAAGGGTTCGCCGAGCTCGACGCGCGCCGGGAAGAGCCCCTGGTTCTCGCAGGGCGTGATGTCCATGACGTTGATGCGGCCGAATTGGGTCGGATCGCTGACGGGGATAACCGGTGCGGGGACCTCGCCGATGACGGTCTGCTTGGTGGTCCTGGGCGTCCGCTTGACGGTTTTTGCGGCCTTGGCCTTGGCGGCGCGGGCGGACGCAGGCTTGGCTGCGGCGCGCGCGGTGGTGGTCTTGGTCGCGGAGGCCTTGGCCTTCGTGGTGCGTGCCGCCGTCTTCGTCGAGGAGGCCGGTGTTGCTTCGTTGCTGTTGCGCTTGGATGCGCTGTTATGTGCTACTGCCATACGCCCCATTGTATGTGGCGTTTGGCGTTCCATATGCGATTGCGTCCGTGGCTGAGCGTGGAATGCGTGGTTGCGATGCGGTTTGCGGACGCATGGTTGCGATGCCGGGGTTTGCTGCATGTGTGGTGACTGGCTTTTTTGAATGATTGCTTCACGATATCTTTGCGTCGCGTTCATTGTGGATGATTTGGCCTATCCGGGTCTTTCCTTCCTCATATGTGGATAATTCGTCGTCTTCGGGATGGTTTTCGAGCCGAAGTTATCCACAACACGCCGAAGCGACGGCCTCCGACCACAATCCCCGGGGAAGCTATCCGGGTGCAGGTCGTTTGTGACAGTCTCTGATGCAGCCCCGCGAAGCAGCGGGTCCAACAGAAAGAAGAAGTCATGCTATCTCAACTCAAACGCCATCTGCCACCTCTCCTGGCTTTCCTTCTAGCCCTATTCCTCCTCACTCCACTCCTCCTTCCGGCCCATGCATATGCCGGTGATCAGCTCACGCCTAATACGGATAAAAATTTGTATTACGACTTTGAAGGTGAGACGTTCGTCATAGGAGTGCTTTACCAGGATGAGTCCGGGAAAAACTATTACTGCATGGAGGTAGAGAAGGAAGATAATGGTCAGGACGGGGCTTTTAAGCCGTTCCAAGATGATGAATCGCGTCAACTTGCTTGGCTAATGAAACATTATGAGAAGAAGAATGACCAAGCTGCGCATGCTGCAATAGGCATTTTGGTCCATGATGCCTATGATCCGAATCAAGAACTATGGGCAAAGCATCGGTTAGTGATTCTTAAAGAAAATCCGAGTCTTGAATCTGAAATTCAGCAACTTAAAAAAGAGGCTGAGGTAAACGCTCCCTCGACAGCGGTAGTTGAGGGTAGTGTACTTGATGGCAAAAAGAGGGGGACTGTTAGAGTTCAAATTCATAATGCTGCTAATCAGCCTATTGCTGGTGCCAAATATGTGTTGACGCTCAGCGGTCCAGCTGAGTTCGTGACTGGAGGCAAAAAGGTAGAAGGCGAATCTAAAAAAGAGCCTGTGACGCATGATTGGATTGCAACAGGTGAGGGGAAAGTCTCGGTTTCTGCTTCTTATTCGTATGAGCCACTAGGTCAAGTTGATAGCCAACAAGATTTTATGCGGACAGGTACGGAAGAATGGTCTGAAGGGTCATTGATTAATCTGGTTGTTCCAAAGGAAGAGCCGCCGGTGACTCCGCCCGTTACGCCTCCGGTCACGCCTCCGGTGACCCCGCCGACGCCGAAGGAGGAGAAGGTGAGCATCGTGACGAAGGTCGATCCGCAGAAGGTGCGGGTCGACGAGCGATTCCGCGATACAGCTGTCATCGTCGGCAAGGTCCCGGAGGGGTCGGTCGTGGTGTTCAAGGCATACAAGGCCGTCGGCGAGGATGACGAGCCCGATGCGAGGGGACTTCTGCTCGAGGACGGACGCATCGAGCTCGAGTCCGGGGTCAAACGCCAAAGCGTGCGAAGTCCGTGGATCAGTTCGCCGGAACCCGGTCTGGTCCATTGGCAGGCCACGGTGCTGTCTCCGGAGGGCAAGGTGCTTGCCACGCATGAGCTTGGCGCCGCCGACGAGACAGTGCTGGTCGAGGCTCCGCCCGAGGAACCGAAGAAACCCGAGGATCCCAAAGAGCCCGAGACCCCGAAGACCCCGAAGACCCCGAAGACGCCGGAACAGCCCAAGCAGCCGTCGACTCCGCAGACGCCGAAGGCCGAGCCGCAGCCCGACCTCGCGCACACAGGCATAGACATTGCCGCCATCTTCGTCGTGGCCGTGTCGGTGCTTGCCGTCGGCGCCTTCATGCTGGCGGTCATCCGCAGACGCAGTCTGTGAAGAATTTCGCTAAGAGAGGAAATGCGACACGCCGCGTTGACAACGACGGATTGGACAGTATCTTAGATAGAGCTGTCCGAACGGACGTGCCGACGCGGGGTGGAGCAGCTCGGTAGCTCGCTGGGCTCATAACCCAGAGGTCCAAGGTTCAAATCCTTGCCCCGCTACTACGAGACCGTTAGGGTCTAGGAATCTGGCCGGTGCAATTCCAAGGAATTGCCCGGCCTTTTCCATGTCTGAGATAGTCCACGCAGTAATTCCACGCATTTTCTGAGATACCAGCGCGCGCGACACGCCGAAAGCGCGTGATAAATCTGATTGATTTTTGTCGCGCATGGCTAGGGCTATGCGCATGTTTCCGCTAATTACTTCTTCGAGCGAAAGCGCTGTGGTTTCGCCGTTTATCGTCTGTGTAGTCATGCTTGACATTATACAACAAAGTAAAGCGTGGCTACGCGCTTGGTGGGTTTAATTTTACATTTTGTGTCAAGTGTGCCTTTCCAAGCTTTATTATGTAAATTATGCCTAATCAAATTGTTGCGGAGGGCGCGGCTACCGCCATTGACTTGCTTTGCAAGAGCAATCACGTAACCCGTGCCGAGTTAAGCCGCGAGCTGCATATAACCCGTTCGGCAATGTCTCAGAAGATGACCGGCAAGAGTGTGTTCACGCTTCGCCAGATTCGTCAGATCGCGGACTATTTCGATGTCTCCGTGGACGCGCTTCTTGGCCGTGAGCCGTTGGAGGTTTCGCGGTGAGTTGGGCTTACAAAGTGTTGTATGCGCTGGCTGTGTGGCCGGTTGCG
>NZ_JBKETB010000013.1:0-71509 GCF_056355835.1 Bifidobacterium sp. LH_730 | reverse complement strand
TTACCCACCCAAAGGCGGGCGGCCAGTGAACTGGCAATCATTGACTATAAAGAAGTAGTACAAACACACTCTTGAGTTCTCAAACCACCACCACTCACCCAACTCACCAGCTCTCCGGAGGAGAACCGCTTGCTGAGCGGCAGCAAGGGATTAACTTACACGCAACTCGGAATTCACGCAAACCGAGAGCGCTCACAATTGCGAAAACCGTTGAAACAACAAGCTTCGCTCGGCGTGTCGAAAATACCTCTTCGCACGTCCCAAACTCCAGATTACCGCCTCTCAACCGCGAAAAATGGATTAGATTTCTTCCCACACCGGCGTGTCGTGGCGTTACGCGGCAATCGAAGCTCCGCAATCATTGCCTCCACGGTGACGTTATCTCCACGGTGATGTAAACCCCACTGTGCGGCAATTCGCAAAATGGCGGAATATAGCCGAAATGACGTTTACCGCACCGTGGAGTTTGTGTCATCGTGGAGAAAACAGCAGCGTGGGCGCGGAAAACGATGAGCACGGATTACAAGGCACTCGCCCGTCGGTTTGCGACGCCGACGCACACCACCCGAAATGGATCATGCCGCATAGAGTCAACGAAAAGGACGCGGCCATGGGCAAGGCATACAGACGCCACGACTGAGGAAACGAAGGCTGCAACCGCCCGCAACCACATTGACAACGGACTGGCCAAGTCCGAGGTTATACGGATACGGAATCTCGAGCATCATGCCGCTATTGCCGCCCGTATTTACCGGAATCGCCACCAGAAGATGAAGTCATCATTAACCGTCACGAAGACGGGTACAAGTGTGCCGCATCGGTCAACTTACCGAGGCATCGCCGTTAACCGTGGACTCGTCAGCTTTGGCATAAGTCGAATTCATCAATCGCATTCCAGGCGATTGCGGCATCTGCGACCGAAGCGTCGTTGCATGTATATGTCGCATAAGGCACGACACGCCCGGAGAAGAGAACATCGATGTTCAATTTTCCCCAGCCTCAAACACAATAGATGTTTGTTCTAACAAAGAAATGAACATGCTTACGAACATCGGAACAAATCGAACCAATCTGATTACAGCCGCGTTAACAAAGCTGGAACTGCCGTATTTTCGTCATTCCAGTAGGCAAGACAGTGCTAAGGTATCCATCAAACATCACGCAGATGTCCGAGAAAACAGGAAGTAATACAGAGAAAACGAACATAATCAACCCTCTATAAAGAACATAAATATTGTTCGTTTCAATTGATTGGAAAGGATCGATATGGCTGACAACAAGACCATCACCGTCAATCTCGAAATGTTCGGCAAGGACGCCGCCGCCAAGACCGCCGCCGCCAACACGGTGGCCAAGGGGTTCGGCATCAGCGACGCGGAGCTCGCCAAGGTCGAGGACTTCAAGGCGGAACTGACCCGCCACAACGCCTGGGACCTGCCGTTCATGGGCTACGTGAACGAGGATGGCTACGGCTACGCCTATGTGCCGGACGCCGCGATCTGCATGAACCCCTACTGGGACGCGCATGCGGCGTTCATGGCGCTGCCCGAGGACGTGCAGACCGCGTTCGCGATCCGCATGCTCTTCACGCACCGCCCGGTCGACCGCTACGGCGCCGACATGTTCCTGCACTATCACCGCGGCTTCACCGTCAACTGGGAGGGCGAGGGCGCGAACCGCTACTGAGCCGCGCCATATATAGCCGCATAACGATGGGGCCACGCAACGGCGCGTGGCCCCTCATATCGTTTACTTGTTGGCGAACAACCCTGCCATATGTCAAGATTCCAGTATTTGCAGGGCCTTTCGCTTGAACATGGCAACGGCGAATCACGTTTTACAACACAAATTTACCGCTGGGTTGCCACTTTTCCAACGTGAATCAGGGTGTCTGCTGCCACTTTCCAATTTTTCAAGCAAGCGTCAGACGTCGTCCCACTCATCGACGGCGCTTGGTCTCCTTGGGCTGGAAGAACATCCAGCGGCCCACGACCCAACGATGCAGCGGCGGAATCTTGCCGATCGCATAGCCGAGCACCACGCCGATGAGCATCGCCCACGATTCGGCGTCCAGACCAGTGACCATCAGCATGATGAACACGACGGCGATGAGGAAGCCGACCATCTGCGAAACCTTCGTCTGCGTTTCCGTCATCATGTCGGACTTCATCGGCAGGAATCCGAGCACAAGCCCGCCCACCAGACACGCGACGCCCAGAACCGCGCAGAACACCACCTCAACGAACAACGGCATCGGAATCTCCCTTCGTTCCACAATCGGACCGTCTCTCGTCGTCATCCTCCTCATGCCCGGCGGAGGACGACGGCCTCCACCACATCATAAGGTCGTTGGCGCTACGCCACGGACGACGGATCAGCAGGCGCGATCGAAGTATCTCGGGGTGCGATGCGCAGGGCATAGGAAAGCACAAGCAGTCCCTCAGCCACCAGCATGACGGACAGCGCGGCTGTGTTCATAGCGGCGTCGCTCGAAATGGACGCCAACACACTCCCCTTCACAGGCTTATCTCAAGCATCTGGAACCAGACGCCCCACCTCTCGGATTCCGGTCCTTGTAAGCCGCTAAAAACTAGAGACGGAAGGAACTCTCATTCAGAGCCCAGGGCGCGGCGCCCTCCTTCGAACAATCCGGTCATATATACGGGCAGATACCGCACAGGCCCCTGCGAGGAAACGTTCGCTTCGCTGAGCACAATCGCACGCTCAATGCCATAGTTCGGGGTCGCCAAGGCGTTGTTCAATGCGCTATGCCGCTTGTATGATTTGCCGGACTTGACTTCAATCGGCACCACACGCCCCTCCTGTTCGATAAGAAAATCAAGTTCACCGATGTTCCTGTTCTTAAAGAAGAACAACCTATGCCCATGTGCGGCTAGCTCTTGGGCCACTGCATTCTCATAGATGGCTCCGTAGTTGATATCGGCGCGATCCACCATCAACGAGCGGACGACATCCAACCCACACTCATACGTCAGCAGTCCTACATCCGCCATGAACAGTTTGAACTTGGTCGAGTTCATCGCCAACATCAATGGATACCGTGGTTCATCCACGTTGTATACGGGCAAGGCCACATTCGCATCGGACAACCACAGGAAATCGTTGTCATAGCGGTTCATCCGAGATTGCCCCTCGATGTCCTTGATGACGAAGCGTTTGTTCTGGTCGTTCAATTCGCTGGGGATAAGGTCGAAAATACGCTTCACCGTGCGGGCACGCTCGCCGGCATATTTTGAGATATCCTCCCTGTACATCCGCGCGATACCGCCCTGGAGAGCGCGCGTACGCTGAATGTCATTGGTATCGAAATATGTCTGCACCACATCCGGCATGCCGCCGCAGATCAAATATTGGTGAAACAGCTGCAACAGTCGACGGTGCACATAATCGTCCACCGCCTCCCCCTGTGAATACGCGCGTCGCACTGCATCCCAGACCTCGCCGCCGACGCCAGCCGCCCATGTGAATTCCTCGAAATCAAGCGGATGCATGGTCATCGTCATGAGATATCCGACGGGCAGCGAGCGGACATTCTTCATCTCGACGCCAAGCATGGAGCCCGACAACACATAGTCATAATCCTGCCGTTCGCACAGGAATTTAATCATGGTGATGACATTCGGGCAGGCCTGCACCTCATCCAGGAAGATCAAGGTCTCGCCGGGAATCAATGGCTGACGGGCGAAGGCGCTGATGCGCAGAAACAGTTCGGCAGTATTGCCCGCCGTCGCCAACGCATCGCGGGCCTCAACATCCTCCAACAGATTCAATTCGACGACATGCCTGTAGTGAGCGCCGCCGAACTGCCGAATCAGAAAAGTCTTGCCCACTTGTCGCGCACCGTCAACCAGCAAAGCCTGCTTGGTTTTGTATCGCTTCCAAGACTCCATCTGACTATACGCCTTGCGCCGCAACACTTTCATCACCTTGTCCCACATCACCGATTGCAATATGCAAACCAATATAAGCCCTAAAATACGCAGTTTGCAAACCCAAAAACATGTCTGAAACAACAGTTTGCAAACCAAAGGACATGCACAAAACGACAATTTGCAAACTTCCGTGCAGAGCTTACCGCCTCAAGCGGCAAACGACAACACCGGCCATGCGACAGCGGAGCTTATTGACAGCAAAGCAACATCACATCGCTTGCCACTCCATCGACCTGAATACACAGATGCGGCCCCATAGATCAGGCAGAAGAAGACATAAAAAGAAAGATTAAACGCCACAATACAGGCGAACCGCCTGCGGCACAAGGCCTTGGGCGGTTCGCCTGCTGGAAGGAGGAGGAAAGGAGGAAGGAATCCTTCAGTCGGTCAGCGCTCAGGCAGCGGCCAGGGCGTCGACAATGTAGTTGTTGATCGTGGCCTTGACGGACTCGAGGTGATCGGACTTGGTTGCCTCGATGAGCTTGGCCTGCGGGATGTCGAGGGAGTATTCCTCGAGCTCCGCGAGCGAAGTCGCCTTGTCGTCGATCTTCTTGCCGATGCCCTCGTTGTAGGAGGCATAACGCTCGGCCTGCAGGTCCTCGATGAAGTGGTCCTGGTGCATCTTATCGGCCACGAGCAGGCCGGCGGCGAAGGAGTCCATGCCCGCGATGTGCGAGCGGAACAGATCCTCGGCATAGAAGGAGGTGCGGCGCGGCTTGGCGTCGAAGTTCAGGCCGCCCTTCGGGCCGATGGAGCCCTCGTCGAGCACCTCCCACATCACGGTGGAGGTCTCATAGAGGTCGGTCGGGAACTCGTCCATGTCCCAGCCGATGAGCTTGTCGCCCTGGTTGGCGTCGAGCGAGCCGAGGTAGCCGGCCTCGCGGGCGGTGCGGATCTCATGCTGGTAGCTGTGGCCGGCGAGGTTGGCGTGGTTGCCCTCGAGGTTGAGCTTCATGAAGTCGATGTCATAGGTCTTGAGGAAGGCGATGGCGGTGGCGGCGTCGAAGTCGTACTGGTGCATCGTGGGTTCCTTGGCCTTCGGCTCGATGAGGAACTGCGCATCCAGGCCGATCTCCTGGGCATACTCATGGCACATGTGGAAGAAGTTGGCCATATGCTCCTGCTCGCGCTTCATCTGCGTGTTCCACAGGTTCTCATAGCCTTCGCGGCCGCCCCAGAACACGTAGTTCTCGGCGCCGAGGCGCTTGGCGATCTCCAGCGAATGCTTGAGCTGGCCGCCGGCATAGGCGTAGATGTCGGCGAACGGCGAGGTGGAGGCGCCGGAGACGAAGCGCGGGTTGGTGAACAGGGAGGAGGTGTTCCACAGCAGCTTGACGCCGGTGGACTTCATGTTCTCCTCGATCTTGTCCACGACCTTGTCGAGGTTGGCGTTGGTCTCGCGCAGGGTGTCGCCCTCGGGCGCGATGTCGCGGTCATGGAAGCAGAAGAACTCGGCGCCGAGCTTGGTGAAGAACTCGAAGGCGTAGTCGACCTTGGCCAGGGCCTCGTCCATCGGGTTGGAGTACTTGCCATACCACGGGCGCTGCGCGGTGCCGGTGCCGAAGGGATCGACCAGCTCCTGGTCGAAGGTGTGCCACCAGGCGACGCCAAAGCGCAGCCAGTCCTTCATCTTCTTGCCGGCGACGACCTTGTCGGCGTCGTAGTAATGGAAGGCCAGGCCCTCCTTCGGTCCCTTGTCGCGGCCGACGTACTCAATCTTGTCGATGTCCCACAGACCCATGGGTTGCTCCTTTGCTTGCGCGGTTCGTTACTGCTCCCGACGAGGCGTTGCGCCCCGTTCGTTGCCTTAATAATAAAATGGATTGATTTAATATGTCAAATCATCTAACTATCCGCGTGTCGCAATGCCGCACACCCGGGGAAAACGCTACGAAATACTACGGAAACGCCGTGTTCAGCCAGCCGAGCCCAAGCAACCGACTCAGCGTGCGGCGCGCGGCACCGCACGCGCCTGCCGCGCCAGATCCAGCGAATACAGCACCAGCGCCGCCCAGATCACGCCGAAGGAGACGAACCGGTGCGCCGGCACCTGCTCCCCCAGCACCCAGATCCCCAGGAACAGCTGGATCGTCGGGGTGATGAACTGGCTGAAGCTGACCATGAGGAAGGTCGCGTGCTTGACCGCATAGGAGGTGAGCACCAGCGGGATCGCCGTGACCACGCCGCAGCCGGCCAGCAGCGCCCACACCCACCACGGCTCTCCCACGGGCACGCCCATGCGCGGCTGCACGGCGAGCGCCACCAGCGCGAAGGGCGCGAGCACACCCGTCTCGAAGGTCAGGGACTCGAAGGCATCGAGCGGCACGAAGCGTTTGATCAGGCAGTAGCCCGAATAACTGAGCACCATGATGAACGCGATCGTCGGGAACGTCCCCGTGTCGATCACATAGAGCACGCATCCCAGCAACGCGACCGCCATCGCGGCCGCGCCAAGCCGACTGACGCGTTCGCGCAACAACACCAGCGCGAAGAACATGCTGATCAGCGGCAGCAGGAAGCCTCCGGCGGAGGCCTCGGAGGTGCGCCCGAGCGACACCAGGTAGATATAGGCCACCCAATCGATGGTGACGAGCACGGCGGCGGCCACCGACATCCAGAAGACGCGCGGCGTGCGCCACATCGCGCGCACATGCGCAACGAACGGACGCCAACGGCGGGTGACGAGCATGAACAGCGCCATCACGACGGCGGCGGTCAGGATGCGGTAGAGCATCACATTCATCGACGACACGGAGGCCAGCGCCGCCCAATACAACGGAAACATGCCATACACCACGGCGGACACCAAGGTCGCCGCCACACCACGCGGGGTCTGTCGGATTCCGTCCGCTTCGTTCTCACTGCTCATCAGACGATGATATCGCGGATATTCCGCCGCCCGGACGACACCCGCGTGCCCGACCGTCCGCACGGGTACAGTGGGCTTGTCCGCAAACCCAAGGGTCGTATACAAACGCAACGAAGGAGCAGCGCATGAGCGAACGGATCGACACCACCTGCGTGCAGGGCGGCTACCAGCCGGGCAACGGGGAGTCCCGAACCCCTCCGATCATCCAGGCCACCACATTCAAATACACGTCGAGCGAGCAGATGAGCCGCCTGTTCGACCTGACGGAATCCGGCTATTTCTATACGCGCCTGCAAAACCCGACGAACGACACCATCGCCGCGAAGATCTGCGAGCTCGAGGGCGGCGCGGCCGCGATGCTCACCAGCTCGGGCCAAGCGGCGAACTTCTTCGCGCTGTTCAACATCTGCAATGCGGGCGACCATATCGTCGCTTCCTCCGCGATCTACGGCGGCACCTTCAACCTCATCAATGTGACGATGGCCAAGATGGGCATCGAGGCGACCTTCGTCTCCCCCGACTGCACCGAGGAGGAGCTCGAGGCCGCGTTCCGCCCGAACACCAAGGCCGTGTTCGGCGAGTCGATCGCCAACCCGGCGCTGATTGTGCTCGACTTCGAGAAGTTCGCCAAGGCCGCGCATCGCCACAGCGTGCCGTTCATCGTCGACAACACCTTCCCCACGCCGATCAACTGTCGTCCGTTCGAATTCGGCGTCGACATCGTCACGCATGCGACCACCAAGTACATGGACGGCCACGGCTCGTGCGTGGGCGGCGCGATCGTCGACTCGGGCAACTTCGATTGGATGGCGCATGCCGACAAGTTCCCGGGGCTGACCACGCCGGACGACTCCTATCACGGCGTGACCTACGCGAAGGACTTCGGCCCCGCCGCCTACATCACCAAGGTCACCGCGCAGCTCATGCGCGACTTCGGCTCCACGCCGGCACCGATCAATTCGTGGATCATGGGCATGCATCTGGAGTCCCTGGCGCTGCGCATGGCCCGCCATTGCGAGAACGGTCAGAAGGTGGCGGAGTTCCTCGCCTCCGATCCGCGCATCTCGTGGGTCAACTATCCGGGACTGCCCAGCGACAAGTATCATGCGCTGGCCGAAAAGTACATGCCGAACGGCACCTGCGGCGTGATCTCCTTCGGCGTGCCGGGCGGCCGCGAGAAGGTCGCCTCGTTCCTCGACCACCTCAAGATGGTCTCGATCGCCACGCATGTGGCCGATGCGCGCAGCTGCACGCTCTACCCGGCCGGCACCACGCACCGCCAGCTCACGGAGGAGCAGCTTGAGGAGGCCGGCGTCGGCATCGACCTCGTGCGCCTGAGCTGCGGCCTGGAGAATGCGGCCGACATCATCGCCGATCTCAAGCAGGCGCTTGACGCGGCCGGCGTGTGAGATTCGCCGAATAGAGTTACGGCCATAGCGGCCATAAAAAGCCATATGCGAGCGGCCGGACGGATCGTCGTGATCCGCCCGGCCGCTCGTCCATATCAGCTATATTCCCGCGCACCGCACCGCGGTCCAGCCGTCAGCCGGCGAGATAGTCGCGGTACTCACGCGCCGCGGCCTCGATCATCGCGGTCGTGACATTCTCGTCGACGCCATACACGGCGAAATGCCGCCCCCAACGCGCGCCGACATATTCGGCGGTGGCGCGGTAGGGCGTGAGCACATCCTCCATCGTGCACTTATGCGGCCCGTCGAGCTCGTATTCGTCATGGCCGCCGCCGGCCGTCACGGCCACGGCGATCTCCTTGCCGCGCAGGGCCTCGCCGCCCGGACCATAGGCCCAGCCGAAGGCGAGCACCTCGTCGAGCCACGACTTGAGCAGCGGCGGGGCGGAATACCACCACACCGGGAATTGCAGCACGATGCGGTCGGCATTCTCCAGCAGTTCCTGCTCGGCGGACACATCGACGCGGCCGTCGGAATAGGCCGCGTATTCATCGCGCACGATGATATCCGCGCCTTCGGCGGCGGCCTGTTGCGTCGCCTCCGCCAGCGCGCGGTTCGCCTTCGAGGCGGTCAGATTCGGGTGGAAGACCAGCACTGCCGTGGTCATATCAGCTCCTTTGTTCGTATGTGTTCATATGTGTTCATATGCGTTCATATGGTTCGTTTGATTTCAGATTACGACGCCCTCGCAGTGATCGACCTCGTGCTGGATGATCTGCGCGGTCCATCCGGTGAAGGTGGCGTGGTGCTCCCGGAGACGCCGGTCCTGATAGCGCACCTCGATGCGACGGGCGCGGCGCGTGCGGCGCTCGCCCTCAAGCGACAGGCAGCCTTCGGTCGTCTCGTATTCGCCGTCGGCGGCGGTGATCACGGGATTGAGCATCACCGTGATCCTGCCGCCCAGATCGTCGTCGACGAAGGCGATGATGCGTTTGCTCACGCCGATCATGTTCGCGGCCATACCCACGCAACGCGCGCGGTTCGCCTCGAGCGTGTCGACCAGATCGACCACCGTCTCCTCGTCGCCGGGGCCGGCGGACGCGCCGGGGCGCATGAGGAAGGACCGGGTGGTCATGATGGGACGCTGCATATGATGTCTCTTTCCTTTTCGTGCTCTCTCATGCCGCGCGCAGACGCGCGTAGGTGAAGCGGCGGATGTCGGCGAGCACACGCTGGCTTTCCTCCAGCCACGTCATGGCCACTGGGAACACATGCCCCAGTGTCTGCCCGGGCTCGGTCTTCCAGTCATGCACCTCGAAATCGGCGCCCTTGCGCGCGAGCGCGGCGGCGAGCGCCAGCGTCTCGTGCTGGATGAAGTCGTCGCTGCTGGTGTTGAGGAACAGCGGCGGCAGCGGCACATGCGCCGTGATGCCCTCGGGCGTGAGGAAAGCGGGATCGGCGGCTTCGAGCCCGGCGAAGAAGCGGTCGCCGAGCGACTCCCCCAAACGCAGACGGGAGTTGAAGTAGTCCTCCGGATTGAGCGAGTTCCCGGCGGCACCGGCGGCGGATGGCGCACTCAGGTCGAACACGCCGGAAATCAGCGCGCCGCCCTTGAACCCGATGCCGGAGGCCTCTTCGATGCTGAATGCCGCGGCGGCCGCGGGCGAGTTCTCGATGGCGAGCGTGTAAAGCGACAGGGCCGCGCCAGCGGAGTCTCCGGTGATGAAAACGGAGGCCGGATCGACCGGATACTCATCCATATGTGCTTTGATCCACTTGAGCGCGGCCTGGATATCGGCGAGCTGCCCGGTCAGCGGAGCGCCGGGGGCGAGCGTGTAGTTCAACGAGAATACGGCGAAGCCCTCGGCCGCCAGATGCGTGTTGAAGTTGCGGTTCAATTCCTTGGCGCCATAGAGGAACCCGCCGCCGTGGATGTCGATGTAGACGGGAGTGGTCTTGCCGCCGCGCACGAACGCCTCGTGCGGAATATAGAGGTCGAGCCGATGGGAGCGCACATCGCCCGCGTCGGGTTCGCCGTCGGGAAGGTAGGCGATGTCCGAGATGACGTCGATTCCCTCGGGATCATGCCAATATGCGGTGCGCGATAGATCGAACATCGCGCCTTGGTATCGGTTCGCCTTGATGCCCTCCGCCAGCTCGCGGGGGCATCCGGCCGCGACGGCCGCGTCGAAATCGTCGTCGATCGGGGTCCAGCGTTCGAAGGTCGCGATGAGTTCGTCGTCGTATGCGTCTGCTTGATTTTGCTGGTTCTGCTGGGTCTGCGCGCCCGCCTGCGATGTCTGCTCTGCCATGCCTCCCATGGTAGCGGTGCGCGTCGATTGCGCGGCACACCGCCGCAAGCTGCTATAAATGAGTGCAATGCCGCGACATCGACGTCGGGCATGGAACGCAAGGAGGCACGCATATGCGACTGTTGATGATGGGACCGCAGGGAGTCGGCAAGGGCACTCAGGCCAAACTACTGGCAACAAGGCTGGGCATTCCGCATATTTCCACGGGGGATGTGTTCCGGGACAACATCGCGCGCGAGACCCCGCTGGGCGCGCAGATCAAGGACATCATCCACACCGGCGGCCTCGTGCCCGACGAGCTGACCGACCAAGTGGTGGCCGACCGACTCATCGAGCCGGACTGCGCCAACGGATGGATCCTCGACGGATATCCGCGCACCGTCAACCAAGTGAACGCACTGGACGCTCTGATGGAACGCCATGGCCACGCCCTCGACGCGGCGGTGGCCCTGCTGGCCGATCCGGACGTGCTGATCGCACGCATCAACGAGCGCATCGCCCTCGAAGGGCGGGCCGACGACAATCCCGAGGCCATCCGCGCCCGTCTGGCCACATACGAGGCCAAGACGGCGCCGCTGCTCGATCTCTACCGCACACGCGGGCTGCTCGTCGAGGTGCCCAGTCAGGACCGCATCGAGGACACCCAGTCGCTTATCGTCTCCAGCCTCGCCGAGGCCGGACTGACGATGCCCTGACGCACTCGCATAATACGACGGCGTTGGCGCAACGTAACGCGGTTACGGCACGCCAACGCCGACTACGTCGTTTTGGAGGAGACATTCGGGTAGACTCATGGTGTTCGATGGAGAAGGCCGAGGAGTGTGAACGACCCCGTGGACGTATCGATGATGCATTTCATCCAGCAGGTGCTGTCCAATCCCGCATTGCTGGTGACCACTTTGCTGACGCTCGGCGTGATCTTCGTCAACGGCTGGACCGACGCACCCAACGCCATCGCCACCTGCGTGACGACCCGATGCATGCGGGTGCGCTCCGCCATCATCATGGCGGCCGTGTTCAATTTTCTCGGCGTGTTCATCATGACGCAGATCAACGCCTCGGTCGCCTCCACGATCTCCAATATGGTCGATTTCGGCGGCGACAGCCAGGCGGCGCTCGTCGCGCTGTGCGCGGCGCTGTTCTCGATCGTGATCTATAGCGTCGCCGCCGCGCGCTTCGGCATCCCCACCTCGGAAAGCCACAGCCTGATCGCAGGCCTGTCCGGCGCGGCGATCGCCATCCAGGGCGGCATCGCCGGCATCAATATGGGCGAATGGGTCAAGGTGCTCTACGGCCTGGCGGCGAGCCTGCTGTTCGGCTTCGGCATCGGCTGGCTGGTGTGCAAGCTCGTCACACTGGTCTGCGCCGGACTCGACCGCCGGCGCACCAACGGATTCTTCCGATACGCGCAGATCGCGGGCGCCGCCGCCATGAGTTTCATGCACGGCGCGCAGGACGGGCAGAAGTTCATCGGCGTGCTGTTCCTCGGCATGGCGTTCTGCAACGGCCAGACCAGCGTGTCCGGCGTGCTGATCCCGGTGTGGCTGATGCTGCTGT
Source organism: Bifidobacterium sp. LH_730 (assembly GCF_056355835.1). Classification (NCBI taxonomy): domain Bacteria; kingdom Bacillati; phylum Actinomycetota; class Actinomycetes; order Bifidobacteriales; family Bifidobacteriaceae; genus Bifidobacterium; species Bifidobacterium sp. LH_730. The sequence goes on along the minus strand of NZ_JBKETB010000013.1, from coordinate 59,409 downwards.
GCTCCGTGATCATGGGCGTGGGCACCAGCGTGGGCGGCGAGCGCATCATCAAATCGGTCGGGCAGGACATGGTCAAGCTCGAGAAGTTCCAAGGTTTCTCCGCCGATATGTCGAGCGCCTTGTGCCTGCTCATCATGACGCTGCTGGGCATCCCCGTCTCGACGACGCACACCAAGACGAGCGCCATCATGGGCGTGGGCGCGGTCCGCCGCCTGTCCGCGATCAACTTCGGAGTCGTCAAGGACATGATGCTCACCTGGGTGTTCACCTTCCCCGGCTGCGGCCTGATCAGCTTCGTCATGGCCAAGCTGTTCATCATGGTGTTCTGACGACTTCGATATCCAGGATTCAAACGTTTTATCATTGTCATTATCCAGTCAATGAAAGGACCGGTCGCGATGGCGAAGATCAAGGACTCCTTCTATTTCGATTCCTTCAATGAAAGCGCGCAGTACGCGACGAGGGCCGCCACGATGCTCGACGAGCTGATGCATGACTTCCAGCCGGAGGGGCTCGAGGAGCAGATCGGCCGGATGCATGAGATCGAGCAGGCCGCCGACAGCGTGCGCCACGGCTTGGTGGACGCACTGGTCACCGCGTTCATCACGCCCATCGACCGGGAGGACATCACCCTGCTCAGCGGGCGGCTCGACGACATGACCGATGACATCGAGGGCGTGCTGCACCGCATGTATTACGACAACATCCAGGAGATGCGCCCCGAGGCGATCGAACTGGCCGGTCTGCTGCGCAAGTCCTGCAAGTCGGTGGCCAAGCTCGTCGAGCATATGCGGCACTTCAAGAAGGTCAAGAAGCTGCGCAATCTCGTCTTCGAGATCAACCACATCGAGCAGGAGGCCGACGCGCTGTTCGTCAAATCCATGCGCACGCTGCACACCACCGGCGGGGACCCGATGGAGGTCTTCGCTTGGCACGAGGTGTTCGAACAGCTCGAAACCTGCATCGACACCTGCGAGGAAGTCGCCGGCGTCATCGACAACATCGTCATGAAGAACAGCTGAGCAAGAGGCATCCCCACTGTCATTCTGAGCGAGCGCAGCGAGTCGAAGAATCCCTGAACCGCGTTGAGATGCTTCGACTCCGACTGCGCCTCCACTCAGCATGACAGGGGAAATAACCGCACTTCCGCTCAGCATGACAAAGAGGTTGGTCATGCTCTCGCGAATGGAGACCTAGGCCGAAGCACATCTGGACGCATTATATAAAATGTAGTTTGCAAAATATATCAATATACATTAATTTGCAAACTATATTTTGCATCAATACACTTGGAGGATACGTCAACAAACACAATTGACATATAGGAGGTCGCATGGCAAAGGACACATCAGGAGCACAGCTCATCGACAGGCCGACCTATCTCGACCAGCTCAGCCGGCAATGGCACACGCCCGACATCAAGGTGCTGGTCGGCATCCGCCGCTGCGGCAAATCCTCGATACTGGCCATGTTCGCGGATCAACTTGCACGCGACCAAGGCGTCGAACCCCGCAACATATTCTTCAAACGGTTAGACGACTACGGAACGCCGCTGGACTACTCAGTGGCCGACCTCCAGAACGACATCGACAACGCCCTCGAACAAGCCGATCCCGACTCCTGGTTCCACGTGTTCCTTGACGAGATCCAGGATATCGACGGCTGGGAGCACCTCGTGCGCCGCCTGCACACGCGGGCGAAGACCGACGTCTATATCACCGGTTCCAACGCGCGGCTGCTTTCCGGCGAACTGGCGACGCAACTGACCGGCCGATACTTCGAGATACCCGTATATCCGCTGTCGTTCGCCGAATACACCGCCTTCCCCCCGCTGCACGAGCAGCATACCGATGAAACCTCGCGGTTCAACGACTTCCTCCGCTTCGGAGGCATGCCGGGACTATTCGCGTTGGCGGACCGCGGCGAGCAAAGCATCTCCAACGAATTGCGCGGCATCTACCAGTCGATCCTATTCAAGGACGTGGCGCAGCGCTTCGCCATACGCGACCTCCATACGCTGGAAGTCCTCGGCCGTTATCTGTGCGCCACATCGGGAACGCTGTTCTCAGCCCGGAAAATCGCCAACACACTGACCAGCATGGGCACCAAAACCAATGGCCCCAGCGTGGACAGCCTCGCCTCTGCCATCGTCAAATCATATCTGCTGTACGAAGCGGAGCAAACGGGATTGCAAGGCAAGACCCTGTTGCGACCGCAGCGCAAGTTCTACCCCGCGGACACCGGATTGCGCAACCTGATGACCGGATTCTCCGGACGGGACCTAGGAGCACAGCTGGAATGCGCGGTGTTCCGCGAACTGCGCTCCCGCGGATACGACGTCACCATCGGCACCTTCGACGACCTGGAGATCGATTTCGTCGCACGGCGCGGATCGGAGAAAATGTACATCCAAGTCACGCTGAGCATGCTGGAGGAGCAGACGCGGGCGCGCGAGCTGCGTCCGCTCGAAGCGCTCACCGACGCGTTCCCCCGCATCGTCATCACGCTCGACCATTACAGCGCCGGCGTGACAGAAGACGGCATACGCATCGTCAACGCCATCGACTGGCTGCTGGCCCGACGAGGCGACTGAGCCAGCAGCCGGTCGATGATCGTTCTTATTCGGCGCGGTTCTTGGCGATGCCCTGGCTGCGCGCCCAGCGCAGGCCGGCGAGCGCGGCGATCGTCAGCACGGCGATGACGCCGGCGAGCAAGGCCAGGGCCTGTGGCACGCCCCAGAGCTGGAGCGATGCGCCGAGCACGGCGTAGACGCCGAAGCCGTAGAGTGATTCCATCATCGAGAGCGCGGAGAGCACTCGGGCGCGGGTGGCGTTGACCAGATGGTCCTGTGCGATGCTTTCGACGATCGCATACAGCAACTCGGGCATGAACAGCGCGGGCAGGCTCGCCACCAGCAACGCCAATGGGGAGAACACTGCCGCGACCGGCAATGTCGCGAATACGGCTGCCAACGCAATCGACGTCCAGATGAACACGCGCCGACGCCCGAAACGCCGGGCCAGCCGGTTGGCGCAGAGATAGGCGGCGGCATTGATGAGCTGACTGCCGCCCGCGAACAGTCCGATCAGCGGCAAAGCCACACCGACCTGATCCAGAATCATCGACGATGACATCGAATAGCTCATCGCTGTCTGATCCAGCGCCGCGGTCACGGCCAGGAATGCGACGAACAGCCACGCCGGCGCGAAGGTCGTCCAATGGGTCGCGCGCAGGAGCAGGCTGCGACGAGAGGCCGGACATGACGCGGTTGAGGTTGCGGAGAATGTGGCCGCCGAAGTCTTCGAACGCCCGGTCTCAGTCGTTCCCGCCGTGCCTGAAACCGACTCCGACTCCCCCGCCGGCTCGCGCGCCAACGCCAGCATCGCCAATTGCACGATACTGAACGCCGCCATACCGAGATACAGCGCCGCCCATGACCAGCTCGCCAGCAGCGCGCCGAGCACGGCCGAGACTCCCAGCATGATCTGCTGGCCGGCGAGCGCCTTCGAACTAAACGACAGATATCGTTCGCGCCCTTCGCTCCGCTCGACCATCTCGTACAGCAACGAGGTGTCGGATCCAGACAGGAAAGTGTGTGCCATCGCGCACAGCGCCATCGACCCGGCGAAAGCCGCGAAGCCGCCGGAGGCCAACATCGCGAGATGATAGAGGCCGAGCAGCGCGATGCCGCAGCCAATCGAGATCTTGCGCCCGAAACGGTCGGACACCCAGCCGGTCGGCACCTCGAAAACGACCACCGCCAGCTGGAAGATCGCCTCGCAAAGCGCGGCTTGGCGCACATCGAGCCCGCGTTCGGTCATATAGACCAGAAACAGCGTGCGGTCGAGCGCGAAGCCGGTGGAGGCAAGGAACACACAATAGAGCCGCAGGTTGAACGCGGGCGCGGCGCCCCGACGGGTTGAAGAATGCCCAAAATACGAAAGCATGACGTTTCCATTCCAAGATTGTCCGAACGATGACAGCGGAATGGGAGCGGCGTTCCAAGGTTCGTATAACGGCTCAACAGGCTCTCAAAAAGCCTCAATCAGCCGAAAATGGATACACTACTCCCCGGAAAACGCCAAATGCCGCATTTTTGAGCCATGGGAATATTGAGGCCACGCACCCGCGTGCCCCATGCGCAATCGCAATTCCCATATGTCATGTGTCTCACATTAGCGGTCTCCGCGGACCCGACGCCATGCTCTCACGACGAAGGTCATCCGCGGTGAGCGGCAACGCAACGGCATTACACTGGGTGCGATATCCTGAAAGGACCGCCATCATGACCAATGCCGTCGACCGTATTCTTCTCGTCATCTGTCTGGTTCTGGCGCTGGCATGCGTGGCATATGGGTTGGCGGTGCTGGGCACGCATTCCGGGACGAGTTTCTGGCTGGTGTGGATGGCGTTCGCCGCATTGTTTGTCATACTTGGGCTGAGCTTCTGGTTCCATTGGTGGGCGCTGATGCCAAAGATCGCGCGTAATGCGATCATCGCGCTGCTGGCGGTCGGACTGGTGTGCTTCGGCGCGGTCGAGGCTCGCATCATCGCGGCGATGAATGCGACGGCGGAGCCCGGGCTGGATTACGTGATCGTGCTCGGCGCGCAGGTGCGTGAGAGCGGACCGAGCCGCGTGCTGCGCTATCGGTTGGACAAGGCCATCGAATATCTCGAGGCGAATCCGGACGCCACATGCATCGTCTCGGGCGGGCAGGGCGCCAACGAACCGTTCCCCGAATCACAGGGCATGGCGGAGTATCTTGAGGAGCACGGCATCGATGGCAAACGCATCGTTCAAGAAGACAAGTCCACGACCACCGAGGAGAATATCCGCAATAGCGTGAAGCTCATCAACGAAACGGCGCATGACAGCGGCAACGGCTCCAGCACCGGCACCAATGTCAAGAACGTCTCCGTGGGGCTAGTCACCAATAATTTCCATATGTTCCGCGCCCTGCAGATCGCGCATGCAAATGGCCTGCCGCAGGCGCAGGGTCTCCCCGCCGGCTCCCCGCCCGACATGCTGGTCAACAACATGGTCCGCGAGTTCTTCGCCGAGATCAAATTCCTGCTGGGTTCTGCGCTCGGGTGACATCCGCATCATACGTAGTTGTACTGGCACCGCGCAAATGATGGCCCGGCATGAATGGCTACACTGGATATCAGCATGATCTCGACGTTGGGAGGCCCGCCATGCCGGAATTGAGTAGATTCTACGGAATCATCATCAAGCTGGTTGTTGCCTGGCTGGTTCTGCACGAGGACGAAATATACGCGGCATGGAACAACGCGGTGGCGAGCAAGCCTTTCGATCGCGTGGCACCGCTGTCCTGAAACAACGTTGGCGAAAGGACCATCATGTACGAATTGAACGGCATCATGTACGCTGGCGAAACCGTGCCGGAGCTCAAAGTGACCGCCGCCCGGGTGACCAACGATTGGATGATGCTCGTCACCTTCTCCAACGGCGAGACCCGCGTCTTCGACGGAACACGGCTGTGGGACAAACCGGTTTATGAGCCGTTGCACAATCAAGCGATATTCGACGACTTCGCAATCGACCACGGCATCCTCACCTGGGACCAAGGACATATCGACATCGGAACGAACAACCTCTATGACCTGTGCTATCCCTATGACACTATCGATGGCACCGTCCACTCCCCCGCCACACAGCGCGAACTCGTCCATTAAACGTTTCCCCACAGTGACCGAAAGGAACGCCGCGCTTGGCCACTTTGGAGACCAAGCGACCAGCAATGAGACCGTGGTGCGTGGGAGAAATGGACGACGTCAAGGCGTCGTTTCGTTATGCCAGCGACCCAAACGTTGGTTCGGCGCTGGCAGTGGCGACGGCGCGGATACGTCGGTAGTCGGCGACCCATCGGTCAGCCCGGGCATCCCACAATGTCGGCTCGAGATCCGTCTCGACCTCGGCGATCAGCTCGGCTTGTCCTTCGTCGGGCAGGGATTCCAGATCGGCGGCATGGAACTGACGCAGCCACAGGCCGAGTCCCCCGCGCCCGTTGTTCAACGGCGTCGGCCGGTCATATGATCGCACGGCCAGATCACGGAACCCTGCCTGAGCCAGACATGCGCGGAAGGTCTCATCCGTCGGGAAATTGAATCGCTGGAGGCGTGCGAGGCCACGTCGCGACAGCGCGGCGTCCACCGCGGCCTCGATACGCGCGATGTTGCCGCAAGCCCCGAATTCACACACCAGCAGTCCTCCGGGGCGCAGGGCGCGGTGGATGCCGCGCAGCAACGCATGATGATCGGCGATCCAGCGGAACACCGCGTTGGAGAACACCACATCGAACTCATGCTCGAATGTCAGCGCACAGGCGTCGCCGATCCGGAAGTCGATGCCGGGATGCAGCCGGCGGGCCTCCTCAATCATCGCCGGAGAAGAGTCAAGACCAATCACATGCTCCACCGCCCCCGCCAACTCGGCGGTCAGGGTGCCAGTGCCGCAACCCAAGTCCAGAAGCGTTCGCGTTCCCAACGGAACCAACTGTTCCAACAACCGCCCATAGTCACTGACGAACCCGTGGACGGCGTCATATGCCTTCGCATCCCATCGCATGCGCACGATGCTAGGGGGCCGGCGAGCGCACGATATCAAATATTTCAAATATTGAACATATGCTCACTATATGGATATCTACGCGCAGCCGTTCGCTTCCCACCACCGCCCGCGAAGTGACGCTCATCCCCCGGCATGATATCCGGCTGCGCGCGTTCATTCCCAGGGGTGAGCGGCGGATCAGAAGCATCCCATCGAACGATGCCCCGCACGGGAACGGCGACCGTACCGTGTGGGTGACCGTTGAAGTTGGGACGGTTTTTCAAAAATCATATGGGAGGGCATATGTTCACCAATAGTGAATCCAATGCAGGAATGACCGGAATCGCAGCGGTGGAGGCGCGCGACGTGCGCAAGACGTATGGCTCGGGCCCGTCCGCGACCGTGGCCGTGGCCGGCGTCTCGGCCAAGTTCGAACAAGGCAGGTTCACAGCGATCGTGGGTCCGTCGGGCTCGGGCAAGACGACGCTGCTGCATTTGCTCGCGGGACTGGACACTCCATCGGCGGGCAAGGTGTTCGTGGCGGGAACCGATATCTCCACGCTGTCCGACGACGCGCTGTCGGATCTGAGACGAGACCGGATCGGGTTCATTTTCCAGGACTTCAACCTGCTGCCATATCTGACGGCGGAGCAGAACATCGAACTGACCTACACGCTGCGCAAGAAACGCCCGGATCACGTGGCCGTGCGGACCATCGCGCGTGAGCTGGGCATCGAAAACCGTCTCGGCCACAGGCCGCAGGAGATGAGCGGAGGGCAGCGGCAGCGCGTGGCCGTGGCCCGGGCGCTGGTGGGCCGCCCCGCGGTGGTGTTCGCGGATGAGCCGACCGGCGCATTGGACGTCAAGTCGTCACGCCAGTTGCTGGCGATATTGTGCGATATGGCTTCGCGCCGCGGACAGACGATCGTGATGGTCACGCACGATCCCAACGCGGCCGCATATGCGGACCGCGCCTTAGTGGTGCGCGACGGTGCGATCGCCGCCGACATCAAGCATCCGGCCGCGGTGGATGTGGTGCGCGTGCTGGAACAGAGCGCCGATCCCGCTTCCGGTGACGTATCCGTGCCCGCTCCCCTGTCCACCGTCGGTAAGGTCGAGTCGAACCGGGAGGATGCACGATGATGCGGCTGGCTTGGGCGCAGTTCCGCCACGCGCCGTCACGACTACTATCCGTGCTGCTGGCAGTGATGCTATCGGCGGCGATGCTTGCCGGCACCGTTGTGTTCTCCGCCACCTCGACCGCAAGCATGCGGGCGACCACGGCCGCCCCTTTGGAGCCAGTGGACGCAGTCATTGATCCCGGCGATGCCAATCTGACGGACTTGTCTCCGACATGGGCCGAGGATGTGCTTGACAAGGCCGATGTGGATTCCGAAGTGAAGTCCACAGCGCCTTATCTTGCCGCCACTTACACCGCATATGGCTCGAAGGCGCGCGGCGTGGCGACCATCACCAGCATCGCGGACTCCGCATCGCTGCGTTGGTTTTCTCTCGAACAAGGCGATTGGCCGAAGGGCGACAATCAGATCGTCATCTCGCAGGACACGGCCGACCAACTGGGAGTCGGAGTCGGCGACACCGTCACACTGAAAACCGACGATGGCACGGAGCGCACGGCAACGGTCAGCGGAATCAACGACGTCAAGTTCAAACCATTCACCGGAACCGATTACGCGATGTATGCCGCCCCGAGCTTCTTCGCCGGTGCAACGCCCACGGAACTGTTCGTCAAGCTCGCCGACCCATCGGAAACCGACGGGATCACCGCCAAGATAGCGGACGCCGCCAAGTCGGCGGGCGTGGCCGCCTACACCGGCGAAGAGCTGGCCAGGCAGTCGGCGTCCCGCCTGGCGGGCGGCAGCACCCAGCTGACCGTCATCATGGCCGTGTTCGCGCTCATCGCCCTGTTCGCCGCTATGATGGTGATCTCCAGCACCTACAAGACCCTGATTGCGCAACGCACCCACGACATCGCCATGCTGCGTCTCATCGGCGCGCGCCGTGCGAATGTGCGTTCGTTGGTGTTATGCGAGGCGCTGATCGTGGGACTGATCGGAACCATCGCAGGCGGTGCGATCGGACTGGGCGGCGGATATGCGGCGATGGTCGCGACGGGACAGGCGTTCGGCGGATTCGCCGCCAATCCGGCGCTGTTGGCCGGCGCGTTGCTGCTCACCGTCGCGGCGACCGTCGCGGCGGCATGGATGACCGTGCGCCACGCCACCCGAATCCCACCCGTCCAAGCATTGCAAGGTGCCGCCGCCGGCGAGACATCCCTCGGCGCTCCCGCATCGCAGCGTCGCATGATATTGATCCTCGTCATCGGCACGGCATTCGCCACGCTCGGAGCGGCGCTGTTGTCGCTGGGCGCAACCATGAACCAGATGCCCGCCGCGTTGATCGGCGGACTGGCGTTGGCGACCGGACTATTGCTCGCGCTGCCGAGGCTCACGACACTCGTCATGCCCGCCATCGCACGCATGCTGTCCGCATGCGGGCTGTCGGGCCGTCTCGCCGCATCCAGCATGGCGGCCAATCCACAGCGGGCGGGCGCGACCATCACCGCGATGGCCTTCGGCATCAGCCTCATCGCCGCGCTGTCTTCAGCGGCGACCACCGGCACCGCCACCATCGCCGCCGACAACGACGAACGCTACCCCATCACCGCGGCCCTCTACACGCCCGACGGCAGCCCCCTGTCCGGCAGGGTACTCGACCGCCGCTCCCAGATCGGCGACGCCAAGGCGTCCTATCCCGTGCGCACGGCCGCCATCGATCAGGCTCCGGACGGCGGCAAAACCACACCGGTCGTTCTGGAGGTCGTGCCGGACGAGGCGATGACCACCTTCGGCCAAATCGATCCGAAGGGCGGATCGGGCTCGTCTTCGGAGCCGATGGCGCTCGCGCATCCCCGCTATATGAGCACCATCGGCATCGGCGAAGGCGACGGCATCGACCTTACCGTCGCCGGCACACAGCTGAGTCTGAAGGTTCGCCCCTCGCAACTGGCCGAATCGCCGCGTCTAGCCATCGTCGTCACCGACTCGACGCTCGCCACCCTTCCGGAGGACGCCCGTGCCGGCATCGAACAGGCTCTCTCGACCAGCATGATCTGGTTCAAGGCAGCCGACGGCATCGACCGCGGCCGGCTTGCCGAACAGGTCAATCAGCTCGCCGTGGCCGATCCGAACGCAACCGTCGGCGGCGGCATCGCCGAAAGCAACGACATCATGAGCGTGCTCGACATGCTGCTCATGCTCTCCTATGCGATGCTTGCCATCACCGTCATCATCAGCCTGACCGGACTGGCCAACCAACTCGCCCTGTCCGTGGCCGAACGTCGTGCCGAAATCAGCATGCTGCGCGCCTTGGGCGCCAGACGAGGTGTCGTACGGCTCTCCATCGCCTGGGAGGCGCTTGTCCTGACCATCATCGGCACACTCGTGGGACTGGCGGTCGGTATGCCTCTTGGCATCGCCGGCGTCAAGGCGCAGGTCGGCGGTATGACCGACCGATTCACCATCGCCATGCCTTGGATGCAGATCGGCGTGCTCGTGCCGGTCATCCTCGCCGCGTCGCTCCTCGCCTCCGCCATCCCCGCGAACCACGCCACCGCTATCGCGCCGGCCGAGGGCCTGACCAGCTGACGGACTCAATCCAGGGTTCAACAAAAGAGGCCGGTTCGAACCGGCCTCTTTTGCATGTGCCAACTTATGGCACCGCTCATTCAGAGCCAGTAGTCCGGGAGCACGACGAGCATGCAACCAGAGATCACTCCCTTGAGCATCTGCGAGGGGATGTGTTTTTGTTCCATTCGTCGCCCCTTTGCCTAACTCAGTTCTCCTCTATCTTTTTCCAAGACACCACAAACTACCTTATATTGCAAGCTAACTGGAGGCACCGGCATGCAATTCACTGGATGAAATTCACCCCAAAGCTTATTTCATCCAATTTATTGGATAAAATAGCTTTTCATAGCAGTTTTATCCAAAATAATAGATAAAAAGACACATGGCGAACACCGAGGGAGGCTGTGACATGGACACCGCATCCAATCAGCTCGTGGCGAGACCAAGCTATACCGATTGGTTGCGCCGGTGGAAAGACCGGGATGTCATCAAAGTCGTCACCGGGCTGAGGCGTTGCGGCAAATCGACGATACTGCGCCTCTTCCAGCGCGAGCTGCGCGACAGCGGAATCGACTCGAGCCATATCATCTCCATCAATTTCGAGGATTTGTCCGAGCGTCATCCGAGAGACCCCCAGCAACTGTACGATTCCATCGTTTCACGGCTTTCCCCCAGCGGCACCAACTACGTGTTCCTCGACGAAATCCAGCACGTCGAGCACTTCGAACGGGCGGTGGATGGGTTATACGTGCGCGACGATGTGGATCTCTACATCACCGGATCCAACGCCGAACTGCTGTCCAGCGAACTAGCGACATTATTGACCGGACGGTATGTGGAACTACGCATGCTGCCACTGTCGTTCGCCGAATTCCGCGCCGCAAGGCAAACGACCGCAATGGGCGCGCGAGAAACCGTGGAGACCAGTTTCGAACGATACCTCACCTATGGCGGGCTGCCCTATGCGACGAATCTGGAGGACCCGCAGGATCTCTCCGATTACTTGGGAGGAGTGTTCAACACCATCCTCGTGGCGGATGTCGCCAAACGCAATCCGCGCATGGACATGCGCGCGTTCAACGACGTCGCCGCTTTTCTGGCCGACAATATCGGCAATGCCAATTCACTCAACAGCATTGCCGGCTCGTTGAAGGCAAGCGGACGGAAGATCTCTCCCACCACGGTCAGTTCGTACATTTCGGCCATGACAGAGAATTATCTGATGTTCCGCTCGCGACGCTACGACCTACAGGGCAAGGCTTGGCTTTCGACCGAAGAGAAGCTGTATCTGGGCGACCTGGGGTTCCGCACCTGGCTCCTCGGTAAATCACAGGGAGATCTTGGGCACCGACTGGAAAACGTCGTGTATTTGGAGCTGCTACGACGCAATGCGTCGGTCGCGACAGGCAAATGGGCGACCAAAGAGGTGGATTTTGTCACCGAGGGAACAGACGGCACAAACTACTACCAAGTATCGCAGTCCGTGCTGGATCCCCGAACGCTGGAGCGGGAACTCGCACCCCTGCGAGCGTTACGGGACAACCATCCCAAGACACTGCTCACGTTGGACCGCATCGGACTAGGCGATTACCAAGGCATCCGCCATATCAACGTAATCGATTGGCTACTCGGCAAGGAATGACACAGAACGGCAGAAAGCAGTTCGGCCACGCCCGCTTCCACGACCGAACTACTTGAATGCGGTCGAATCGACGATTTCGGCGTATATCACAACCCCGTCAACCACCGCATGATCCGCGAGCGCAAAACCGACCCCGCAACCGCGCTGTTCGAATATCTTTCATGCATCCTCGCCCATAACCGGAGCGCCAACGAACCGGAACTATCTCACTTGCAACGACCGCCACGCATTCGCCTTTCGACACACCATCCCTTTTATTTGATAATGATTCTCATTATTGTATTATGAGGACGCGGACGACAACGGTCCGACCAAACACAGAAGGGATGCATCATGTCCATAACGACCATCGCAAAACACGCTTTCTCAGCCGGGACGGCAATCGTCCTGCTCGCCTCACTGGCAGCCTGCGGAGGCAGCTCCACCGCCACAAGCGCAAACCCTGACGACGACGAAGCGACGATCAACGTCGTCGCATCCATCAACCAATGGGGATCGGTGGCCAGAGACCTCGGCGGCGATCTGGTGAGGGTCACCGACATCATGACCAACACCAACGTCGAAGCGCATGGTTACGAGCCCACCGCATCCGACGTGGCCACATTCACCAAGGCGCAGGTCGCGGTGGTGAACGGCGCCGATTACGATTCATGGGCCTCCAAGGCCGCCGGACACACCGACGCCGATGTGGTGGACGCAGCGCGGACATGCAATATCAAAGACGGCGACAACCCGCACGTCTGGTTCTCCTCCGCAGTGCGCAACGCCACAGCCGACGCCATCACCAACGCCTATATCAAGGCAAACCCCGAGAACAAAGCGCAATTCGACAAGCTCAACGAAGCGTGGCACAGGAAATCCGATGCGCTTGAGGCAAAGATCGACGGTGCCTCCGACAAACTCAAAGGTCTCGACTATGCCGCCACCGAATCCGTGGCCTGGTATCTTGCCGACGATCTAGGCATGAGCGACGCCACGCCATCCGGCTACGCCAAGGCCGCGGCCAACGAATCCGAACCCAGCCCATCGGACCTTCAGCAATTCGCCGAAACCCTTGGTTCGGGCGACATCAAGCTCCTCGTCGTCAATTCCCAGGAAGCCGATTCCACGACCGCACAACTCACCGACGCTGCCAAGCATGCGAACGTGCCCATCGTCGGACTCACCGAACAAATGCCCCGAAACCATAACGACCTGCTGGAATGGATGGACTCGCTCGTCGACGAGATTTCCCGCGCGGCGGAAGCAATGCAGTGATTCGAGCGTTCAATATCCGTTACAGTGCATAGACGGGACATAAGGGCGCATAAAGCATTTGCCCGGAATCGAGCGACACCCCACCGGGCGACAGGCAGGGCGCCGAGCTCCTTCGACTGCGTTCGCTCGCAGGGCACGCGTCGCTGGTGACCCCAAACCGTCTGCGACCCGTGAGACATCGTCATCCGTGAGGGAGGCAAACCATTCGCACAGATCTCCGGACAGAAATTCGTAGCGATGCCTGCACCGGACGAGGGACGGCTTCAACAATCCCATAGCCCGCCAGGCGAGCAGCAGGATAGCACCAAACTCATCAATTACCATTGCTCGAGATCTTGACGATGATGCCGGATATGGCATCATCGTCAACCCCGGTGGCAACGACCGGACGAGGCTTGCTAGTCCCCGGACAATCCGGATATTCAACCCACATAAGCCACACGTCATATGGCCTGATGCCAGGCATTGTCATACACAGCGTCCTCGGGGTCGTCCCAATCGGACGGCATAATCGCATGCCCCGATTCAGAGCGTTTGAATTTGCGCACGGTATTGACCCTGACCACACGGCGCGACTCTCCGTCTGCCCCGAAAAGCCTCTTGAGAGCAGCGGGAATGTTTGTCTGATTCCTTATCCACAGCTACCGCAAATGTCCGGTCGTCACAAAATCGGCGTTGATCGGCTTTGTGTCATCGCACGGCACGGTAATGCGATTGAACATCTGTTCCAACGGAGCAAAATCACGATTCTCGGCAGCCAATCGGCTTGCCTCGTCATTCTCCTCGCCACTGACCTGTCGCCAATCAAGGTCGTATCCGGCATCATGACAGAGCAGCGTCCACAACATGCGCTGGGTTCTGCCATTGCCTTCTCTGAAAGGATGAACGAAGTTGTAGTTGTCATAGTGGTAGGCGAGCCGATGTGCAAACGCCGGCTTCCCCATGCCCCGAAGCATATGGTCGCGCGCCAATTCGCTTTGTGCCCACGCCAATCCCCTGCTGATATTCTGCGATGGCAGAAAGAACGCAGACCCCTCTGTATTCTTACGAATTTCCACTGTGCGGATCATGCCGGCCCAAGCATAGACATCTCGGAACAGCCGCCTATGGATTTCCTGCAATTCAGCCAAGCTACCGTCACGTACCGACGGAGGATCGGCGATGATTTCAAGGATACGAACGCCGACAAGCTCACCTTCCGCCTGTCGCAGCTCATCCCATGTGGAAGCACCGACCAAATTGCCGAGCACACCGGTTTTCTGGTCGATATAGGGGTCGACGAATTCCTCCTGAGGTTCAGTCGACATGGGCATCAAGAGCTTGCGTGCGATCATTACGCCGCCACGCGCGACGCATCAATTCCTCGATGGTCATGGTCCCACGGACGAATTCATCGCTATCCGCGCGGAATTCATCGGACACATACGCCCCTTCCATCTCCCCCGAATGGATGGCCTCTTCCACCGCACGTCTGCGATCCATAATTCACCTCCGCTTCGTCGATACCCATTGTACTGCGCACGCTTTGCCCGCGGAGCGATGGCGCTTAGCCCCAACCACTGCCGGCACCCCGGCATAACCGCTGATGTTCAAGCCACCAGGGCCCACTCAGAGGAGATAATCCAGGAGCACGGCGAGCGCGGTGAGGACGGCAGCGATTATCGCCAAAGCCATCGCCGGAACAGTGAACGATGTGGTGACGAAAGTTGAGATCGTCGTTCCGACGCCCAGGATCAGGCAATACACCACCCAGATGGCGACCTTGCGCCAATTCATGGAACCATGCGTAAAGCCGAAATCAAACGCATGTCGAGAAAGGGCCTGCACCGTGCCCACCGCAGCCGCGGCATACATGGCGAAGGCCACGAGCAAACCGACCTGAACCGGAACATTCGGCAGCATACCGTGCTTTGTCGCATCGACAACACCGACCACTAGCATGATCCAACACACCGACGCTAAGGCAGCGAGTGCCAAGCCAATCCAACCCAACATTCGACGCCAGAGAGACGCCGGCGCGACGGCCGCCACAATCGCATCGCAGAACTCCCGATAATCGCCGCCGATGACATCGCTTGCCGTCTGCCCGCGTCGGCGGCCATCAATCAACATACCAATGATGTCCCGACGCACCTCCTCCTGCTGCGTGGCGGTCAGACTTGTGGAACGCAGGTAGCAGACGATGCCGGTCATCGTATCGAAATCCACCGGGTCGATGCGGTTTTCCATCGCATTGTTGATTTTTCTCAAATGACGTGATGCCCTGCTCATGATCTTGCCCCTTTGCCTTGTTCAGATACTGCATTGTCGTCGTTCACATGCCTGTCATCGGTGAGCAGATTCTTCACGGCGACGGACAGCATGCCGAATTCATCGCGGAAGTCCGCCAGTTCGGACTCCCCTTGCTGGGTGATGGCGTAGTACTTGCGTTTCGGGCCCAGCTCCGAGGGGCGGTAGCTGGCGACAATGCAGCCGTTTTTCTCCAGCCGCAACAGCACCGGGTAGATCGTCCCCTCGGCGATGGCCCCGAAGCCATAGTCGCTCAGTTTCTGCGAAATCTCGTAGCCGTAGGTCTCCCCCCGCGCGATGACGGCAAGCATGCAGCCCGCAATCACTCCCCTAAGCATCTGCGAAGGAATACGCTTCTGCGTCATCGCCATTTCGACCTCCTTCCCGATTTGCTTCCACTATCTTGCGTTCCAAGATACCATATACTGCCTTATATTGCAAGATAGCTGGGACGAGACCCTTCGACCGTATTCGCTACGCTCACTTCGCCCAGGACGACAGGATGGAATAGCTCACTTGGAACGATCGTCGAAGGGCAACCTCGCCCAATCTTCGTCGCCATCTGATTTGCCCCGAGCGAACAATCGGGCTATACGTGCCGCAGCGCCATCGCTATAATGATTTGCGATGGCCCCGGTATGACCGCTGATTTTCAAGTCACCGGGGCTCACTCATCTTCAACGCAGAGGGGAGCGTCGATATCCAACACCGCAACGCTTAGTCGAAGCTGGATTGACAGTTGGTTGTCATCCTCTCGCTTTGATGTTTATGTCACCGCATGCAGTGGAGATCTCGGGGACGCGCTTGCGCTTTACGAGTGGAATATCACTCTAGGGCAGGTCTTGCTCAGAGATCTAGCCCATTTTGAAGTAGGTATGCGAAACGCATACGACACAGCCATCGTCAATCATTGGAACGGCACCGCCCACTGGCTATTTGATGATTCTTCACCAGCCCGCAGGCCAATCATGCGCAAGAGCGGAGGAGGACGGCTGCTGGACTCAAACCACATCAACCGCAAACAAATCGACCAAGCTAAGAACACTTTGGGAAGCAAGGCCACGGCAGATCGGGTGCTGTCATCCATGACACTGGGATTCTGGACGCATATGACCGACCGCACACACGAACGCGACCTATGGATCCCTGCATCCACCATGCTTGGCCGAAAGGCACCCAACCACGCCGAACTACATCGCGAGATTCAAACCATCAACACGCTGCGTAACCGAGTCGCCCATCACGAACACCTATTCAACCCAACCGACACAAGTCTTCTGCCAACGAAAGTCGATGAAATCATCCTGCGCCTATTCCGCCAACTTTGCCCAGAAGCCGCCGAATGGCTCTATCCCATGGATCAGCCCACGCCATTGGCACAGTTCATCGAACGAAACCCCATCTCCGGACGGATCCGCCTATAAATCACCCACCCCGACCAGTTCACCCCTTTTGGAATAATGGGAATGTTTGACCGATTCCCTATTCACTCAACAGAGAAACGGAAAGTACTGTGGCTGAATTTGTGTATCAGCACTAAAACCGCGTCATTTCAACGTTTCTAAGGAATAAAATCGACACAAACGGTTGTGTCGATGCTGGTATGTGTCATCCCTGTGTCATCTGGTTCGTTTCGAGCAAACCCACACAAGCGCATGGACTGAATATACTTGGAATCGTAGGAGGTCTGTCATGCGTATCTTCGATTATTACGAGACTGGCGATGGGGTCAAGGTCACGCACTCCGAGCTGACGCCCGAAAACAACGTGCTCGTATTCTTCGATAAAGGCGACCGGCACCTTGAGGTGGCCATTCCAGAAGGTCGTATCGTCAAGAACACAGGCTTCAGTGACAGCCAAGCAACGACGTTTCTCATCAGCACGGTTCGCGGCATGAAGTCCATCATGGACTATGCGCAACGCGGAGGAGTCAGCCATGCCTGGGCTCTATAGGATCAGCGGCTTCCTCGTCTACTTCTGGGCCAACGAGAACAATGAGCCCATTCACGTGCATGTAGCACGAGGCAAGCAATCCCCGTCTGCGGCCAAGTTCTGGATACTGGAAAACGGCGACGTGCGATTGGAAAAGACCAGCCCGGATATGTCCATGAAGGAACTCCGAGGCATAGCGGACTTCCTTCGTTCCGTCGCTCCGGACATCACCGTGGCATGGCAGGAAGTGTTTGGATATGTCCGCTTCCACGACTGAGCTGCACGATTGCGGACACATCGGCGATTTCGACGTGTATTACAATCCCATCAACCATCGCATGATTTGCGAGCGCAAATCCGACCTCGCCACTGCACTGTTTGAATATCCTTCCTGCACTCTCACCCGCAACTGGGGCGTTAACGAACTCGAACTCTCCCAATTGCAACAGCAGCTGCGCAACAAAACATACACCGAAGCGTGATGCCGATTTAGAGGTAATCGCCCAGAATCATGACGGAGAGATCCTTCGGCTCCGTTCGCTGCGCTCACTTTGCTCAGGATGACAGGGAAAAGAGCGCCTCCGCTCGACCATCCATCATCTGCCCCGACCCGGCTACCCCTTTTGGAATAATGGGAATGTTTGACCGATTCCCTATTCACTCAACAGAGAAACGGAAAGTACTGTGGCTGAGTTTGTGTATCAGCACTAAAACCGCGTCATTCCAACGTTTCTAAGGGATGAAATCGACACAAATGGTTGTGTCAATGCCTGTCTGCGTCATCTTTGTGTCATCTTTGCGTCAAGACGCGAAAGCCGCCTTGACGCCACCGACCGAGATACGGTCAATCTATGACCAGATTCTGAATCGTTCTTACGCTCCGAACAAAGCGCACCCGCGCATCGTTCGCACAACCACTCATACTTGTGCGCCACTGTTATGAGAGCTACACTGAAAGTAATGATTACCTTACAAGTAAGGAGATGGCGATGACTTCGGTATTGGATATGGCCAAGGTGACTTCGAAGGGCCAGATCACGATTCCCGCCAGCATCCGCAAGGCCGTCGGAGTCCGCGAGGGCGACAAGGTGCTGTTCGTACGCGAGGACAACGGCACCATCTCGCTGCACAGCTCCAACCTAGAGGCGTTGCGAGCCACGCAGGATGCGTTCGACGGGGCCGCGCAGGAGGCCGGACTCAACGACATGGACGATATGGTCGATCTGGTCAAGAGCGTGCGGGCCGAACGTACCGTGCAGCAAAGCGACTGATTCCCCATCATTGATCATCAAACTTCCCTACCGTTGTCCGAATATAATGAAAATGCAAGGAGGCCGAGATGCGTATCTTCGATTATTACGAAACCGGCGATGGAGTCAAGGTCACCCATTCCGACCTGACACCGGAGCATAATGTCTTGGTGTTCTTCGATAAAGGCAACCAGCATCTCGAAGTAACGCTCCCCGAGGGACGCATTGTCGAAAATCATGGATTTGATACCGCTGAAGCCGGCTCTTTTCTCATCAGCGCGGTGCGAGGCATGAAATCCATCATGGGCTACGCTCAGAATGGCGGAGTGGAACATGCCTGGACTGTATAGAATCAGTGGTTTCCTTGTCTATTTCTGGACCAACGAGAACAACGAGCCCATACACGTGCACGTAGCGAGGGGCAAGCAGTCGCCGTCCGCAGCAAAGTTTTGGATACTTGAGAACGGAGACATACGACTGGAGAAAAGCTCTTCCGACATGACGGCGAAGGAACTCCGAGGCATCACCGAATTCCTTCGTTCCGTCGCCCCGGATATCACGATGGCATGGCAGGAGATGTTCGGATATGTCCGATTCCACGACTGAGCTGCGGTCATGCGGTCAGATTAACGGCTTCGACCTCTACTACAATCCCATCAATCGTCGTATGATATGCGAGCGTAAGTCCGATCTTGCCACTGCACTGTTCGACTACCCTTCCTGCGTACTGGTACATAATTGGGGGGCCAGTAAGCAGGAGATACGACAGCTGCGCGAATACCTTGAGATAAGCGTATCCGCATTGCCGACCTCAACCAAAAACGGAGTGCCCCTGCCCGCAAACAAATGACCCCGGGTAAACCGGGGCCATCGGCGTAGAGCGCCTCGACTTTGTCCCGAAGCAACACAACAAGGGCACCAAGATCAACCGACAGCAGCGCCATCATTCAGTTGAAATAATCCAGAAGCACTGCGCACACAGCGAGAACACCAACAGCCATGGCAAGCACCGCCACCGGAACCGTGAATGATGCGGTGACGAAGGTCGAGGCCGCAGTCCCAATAACCAGGACCAGAACCCACACCACAAACAGGACGATCATGCACCAATTCATGGAACCGAATATATTGGCGAGATCAAATATGTGACGAGTGAAGGCCCGCACCATGACCACCGCAAACACGGCGTAGATGACGAAGGCCACCAGCATACCCACCTGAATCGGAACATCCGGCAGCATGTCGTGCTTCATCGCATCGACAACGCTGATCACCAGCATGATCCAACTCATCATTGCCAACGCCGCGAACAGCATTGCGATCCAATCCACAGTCCGTCGCAAAAGAGACACCGGAGCGACAGCAGCTACTATTTCGTCGCAGAACGCCCGATAATCACCGCCTATCACGTCACTCGCCGACTGTCCACGCCGACGACCATCGATCAACATGTCAATAATGTCCCGACGCACTTCTTCCCGCTGCACGGCTGTCAGACCCGTGGATTGCAGGTAGTTCACGATGCCCCTCATCGCATCGAGATCCTTAGGATCGAGACGGTTCCCCATCTCATTGTTGATTTTCCTCAGACGGCGTGCCGCTCTGCTCATGATCTTGCTCCTTTGCTTTGTTCGATTGATGTATGGATTGACACATTGTCGTTATCCGCATGCCCACCCTCAGCGAGCAGGTTCCTCACCGCAGCGGACAGCATGCCGAATTCGTCGCGGAAGTCCGCCAGTTCCGATTCACCTTGCTCGGTGATGGAGTAGTACTTGCGTTTCGGTCCTAGTTCAGAGGGACGATAGCTGGCGGTGACGCAGCCGTTCTTCTCCAGCCGCAGCAATACCGGGTAGATCGTTCCCTCTGCGATGGTCCCGAAACCATAGGCACTCAATTTCTGAGAAATCTCATAACCATAGGTCTCGCCTAGAGCGATGATGGCGAGCACACAGCCCGAAACGACTCCCTTGAGCATTTGCGAGGAAATCCGCTCTTGCCCCATCACTTACCTCCTTTCGTTGGTTTCAACTTTTTACTATCTTGCAATCCAAGATACCATAGACTACTTTGCATTGCAAAATAGTTAGGTATGAGATCATTAGACTTCGTTCGCCACCCGCCCCAACCCGTTCACCCCTTTTGGAATAATGGGAATGTTTGACCGATTCCCTATTCACTCAACAGAGAAACGGAAAGTACTGTGGCTGAATTTGTATTCCAGATGATCAAGGCGCGCAAGGCGTTCGGGGACCGCGTGATCCTCGACGACGTGACCCTGAGCTTCCTGCCGGGCGCGAAGATCGGCGTCGTGGGCCCCAACGGCATGGGCAAGTCCACGCTGCTCAAGATCATGGCCGGCATCGAAACCGTCTCCAACGGCGAGGCGACGCTGACGCCGGGCTTCACGGTGGGCATCCTCCAGCAGGAGCCGCCGCTGGACGACACCAAGACCGTGGGCGAGAACATCAAGATGGCCTTCGGCCCGATCGCCGAGAAGGTCGCGCGCTTCAACCAAATCGGCGAGGAGATGGCGAATCCGGACGCCGACTTCGACGCCCTTATGGAGGAGATGGGCACGCTGCAGAACGAGATCGACGCCGCCAACGGCTGGGATCTCGACTCGCAGCTCGAGCAGGCGATGGACGCGTTGCAGTGTCCCGACCCCGACACCCCGGTGAAGGTGTGCTCCGGCGGCGAGCGCCGCCGCGTGGCCCTGTGCAAGCTGCTGCTCGAAGCCCCCGACCTGCTGCTGCTCGACGAGCCCACGAACCACCTCGACGCCGAGTCGATCCTGTGGCTAGAGCAGTTCCTGCACCAGTACAAGGGCGCCGTCATCGCCGTCACCCACGACCGCTACTTCATGGACAATGTGGCCGAGTGGATCTGCGAGGTCGACCGCGGCCAGCTCTACCCCTACAAGGGCAACTACACGACCTACCTGGAGACCAAGGCCAAGCGTATGGAGATCCAGGGTGCCAAGGATGCCAAGCTCGCCAAGCGCCTGAAGGACGAGCTCGACTGGGTGCGCTCCTCCCCCAAGGCCCGTCAGGCCAAGAACAAGGCCCGTCTGGAGCGTTACGACCAGATGGAGCAGGAGGCGCGCAACAACAAGAAGCTCGACTTCTCCGAAATCCAGATCCCGGCAGGCCCGCGCCTGGGCTCGCAGGTGCTCGAGGCCGAGCACATCCACAAGGCCTTCGGCGACCGCGTGCTCATCGACGACCTGTCCTTCACGCTGCCGCGCAACGGCATCGTCGGCGTGATCGGCCCCAACGGCGTGGGCAAGTCCACGCTGTTCAAGACGATCGTCGGCCTGGAGCCGCTGACCAGCGGCGAGCTCAAGATCGGCGACACCGTCGAGATCAGCTACGTCGACCAGAACCGCGAAGGCCTCGACCCGAAGAAGAACCTGTGGGAGGCCGTCTCCGGCGGACTGGACTTCATCGAGGTCGCTGGCGTGGAGGTGCCGACGCGCGCCTATGTGGCCAGCTTCGGCTTCAAGGGATCCGACCAGCAGAAGCTCACGGGCGTGCTCTCCGGCGGCGAGCGCAACCGTCTGAACCTCGCGCTGACCCTGAAGCAGGGCGGCAACCTGCTGCTCCTCGACGAGCCCACGAACGATCTCGATGTCGAGACGCTGGAATCGTTGGAGAACGCGCTGCTGCAATTCCCGGGCTGCGCCGTCGTGATCTCCCACGACCGCTGGTTCCTCGATCGCGTCGCCACGCATATCCTCGCATGGGAGGGCGATGACGAGAACCCGGCGAAGTGGTATTGGTTCGAGGGCAACTTCCAGGCCTATCAGGAGAACAAGGTGGCGCGCCTCGGCGAGGAAGCGTCCCGCCCGCACCGTCTGCATCGCAAACTGACGCGTGTGTGACGTCTAAGCATCTTTCGCGATATACTCCCCGCCTAGGAAATGTTTCCGGGCGGGGATTTTCATATATTGTGCACACGCCCGTCACACAGCGTCGATAGACTGACGCGCAACGACACAGAATCGAGGCAGATATGACCGACGTGACCGCAGCGTCCGAAGACAAGGCGAAGGCGCCCATCACCCCGTTGGAGCATCTGGTGAACGTGCTGAGGCTCGGCTCCCCCTCCGACTATCGCAACCACACCTACGTCAACGGCGAAAGCCTCTACTTCCCCACCGGCCGCGTCTACGGCGGTCAGGTCATCGCCCAATCGCTGATGGCCGCCGCCAAGACGGTGCCGGAATCCCGTCTGCCGCATTCGATACACGGCTATTTCATTGCCGCGGGCGATATCCATCAGGATCTGCTGTTTGATGTGGAGACGCTGCGCGACGGCCGTTCCTTCTCCGCGCGCCGCGTCAACGTCACCCAGGCCGAGGGCCCGATATTGACGGCGATCGCCTCATTCCAAGAGTCCGGTCAGGAGGGCGTCGAGTTCGCCGACCAAATGCCGGAGAACGTGCCCGATCCCGACGCGCTGACCTCGGCCAAGCAGTTGATGACGCCGTTCGCCGACAAGTCGCCGTTCGCCGATTACTATGCGCAGCGTTCCCCCTTCGACATCCGCCACGTCACGCCGACCGTGATGCTGCGCCCCGACGCGCGGTCGGCCGGGGCGGATTCCGGCCGCCAGATGGTGTGGATGAAGGCGGACGGCCAAGTTGACGTCCCCCAGCTCATGCACCGCGCGATGCTGGCGCTGGGCTGCGATCAGGTGATGATGGAGCCGGTGCTGCGCCGCGCCGGCCTGTCGATTGCCACGCCGGGCATCTCCTATGCCTCGATCGACCATTCAATGTGGTGGTATCGCGACGTGGATGTCAACGAATGGCATCTCTACGTGCAGGACACGCCGACGGCCGCGCACGGACGCGGACTGGGCGTGGCGAAGGTGTATTCCGCCGACGGCGAACTGGTCGCCGCGATGGCGCAGGAGGCGATGATCCGCGTGCCCGAGGGGACACGGCGGGCGCAAGCCTAGTCGCGCTCCTTGGCCGCGGTGGGCGCCGCCAGACCGCGGGAGCGATCGGCGGCGCGCTTCATCTTCGGATGCTCCGCGCCCTCCGAGGGCGGCAGTTGGCACAGCCATTCGCCGATGATGCCGACGACCATATCCGCCAAGCAGATCACGCCGGTGACCGCGCATTCGAGCACGGCCTGCTGATAGAACGACGCCTCGATATGCGGCAGACTCACCAGAATCTGCCCGCCGTAATATCCGGCCAATGCCGCGCCCGCCAAGCCAAGCGCCTTGGCCAGCACCAGCGTGTAGAGCGCGCGCGTCGGATTGATGAAGGAATGCGGGCGCTTCTTCGGATCGGTGGAGGCGTATTTATGCACCTGCAGGGCGAGGACCAGCACCACCACGCCAAGCAGCGCGAGCAGACCCGCGACCAGCCAAGGCGCGCCGACCAGCGACAGGCTGGAACGCTCGCCATATGTCGCGATGCCCGCGCCCGCCAACAGGCCGAGCGCAATCGCGACGGCGAAATGCCACCACGGGGTTCGTCTCGCCTTCATAGGTCCTCCTTATCGTCCGCCGAAAACCGCTGAATTCCGCCGATTCCCGGCAGCACTCAGCCCACCTGTCCCAAGATCCAATCATCCGATAGCATGCCGACTCGCGCGGCATCCGGTGCCATCGCCAGCAGATAGGACACCGGATCGCCGCCGAGACGCGCGTCCGGATCCATATCGAGCCACGGGGCGAGCACGGCCGCATGTTGGCTCGCGGTGGGCCACGGCACGCGGCAGTCGGGATCGTCGCACGTCACGCCCTCCATATCCACCAGATCGAGATCAATCGCCTTGCCGTGCGTTTCCTCGATCGCGCCGAGGGCGACGATCAGCTCGCGCGCCGACATACGGCAGGTCAGTTGGATGACGGCGGCCATGCCGTCCGGCCCGTCAAAATTGCCGATGTGATACAGCGGCGATATGCCCTCGACCTGATTGCCGGGGATGCCGTCGAGCGCGACGATGGCCTCGCGGAACAGTCGCTCGGCATCGGTGGAGGTCGAGTCCATGGAGATCACGGCGCGGCGGGAGCGAAGAGCGTCGACGCCGGCGTTGGGATCGACGCCGAGGTTGGCATCATCGCGGGTCTCGCCATTGCCGTCGGTTTCGGACACAGGCTTGCTCACAGCGTCACCGGACCGGGAATCAGCCATATCGGCGGCGGATCCGTAGGCGCCCGAATCACCGCTCATCCAGTCGCGGGCCACGAGTTCAACCGGCGGTTCGTCGCCATCGGCCTCCTCCATCAGCCCGTCGGCGAGCTGGCGGACAGGGCCGCCGTGCAGTCCAGGCAGATCGGCGTCGGGGTCGAGCGCCGCCCATGGCACAAGTACGAAGGCGCGCTGCCAAGCACGCGGATGCGGCAGGCTCAGACCGGGTTCCTCGCTTTGCAGGCCATCGAAGTCGACGATATCGAGGTCGAGGGTGCGGCTCGCCCAATGGTCCTCGCGCGTGCGCCCATGCTCGGCCTCGATGCAGTTCAGGGCGGCGAGCAGTTCCCGCGCGCTCAGCGTGGTGTTGGCCTCGACGACGGCATTGAGGAAATCGGGCGTGCCGTCGGCCATGCCCCAGGCCGCGGTGCGATACAGCGGCGATATGCCTGTGATCTGCGTGCCTTCCAGCGCATCGATGGCACGCACGGCGTCGCGAAGCGTGGCGGTCACGTCGCCGATGTTGCCGCCGAGCGCCACGACGGCATGGTGGACGAGGGGCTTGGAGTCTGAATCGTGGGCAGGCGCCGAACCAAACATGGTTCCGGAAACAGAACCAGTGTCACCGATAGCAGTGATATCAGCGATATCGGCATTGCCGAAAGCAGTCTTCCCATGCCCCGCGCCGACCGGCCCTTCGCTTCCCATCCGCTCGCGCGTGATGGTCACGGCCACATCGGCGAAAGGCACGGTGATCGGAGCGTGCGGCTTGTGCACGGTGACCGTGGCGCGCCGCACCGCGGGGAAAGAGAGGATCATATCGGCGATGCGCGCGGCAAGGCGTTCGATCAGATCGACGTGCTCCCCCTCGATGATGGCGACGACACCCTTGGCGATGGCGCCGTAATCAACGGTATCGCCCAGCGCATCTGTGCGGCCAGCACGCGCAAGATCGAGGCCGAGCGTCGCGTCGACGACGAAAGTCTGCGCACGCTCGTGTTCGAAATCAAGCACGCCGTGCGTGCCGTTGGCGGTGATGCCGGTGATGGTGATGGTGTCCACGTCAGCCTCCTCGTACCGTTGCTGTTCTACCGTCATACTGTCATGCGGTCGCGTCCGTCACGCCGCCTCGTCCTGATACCGGCGCCACAGATCGCCGACGGCGACCGCGGCGCGGGACTTGGCGACGTCATGCACACGCACGGCCCACGCCCCATGTTCGGCGGAGAGCGCCGAGATGGCGGCGGTGGCATCGTCGCGCGCATCCATATCCGGCTCCGCCACACCCACGCCGTTGAGGACAGCGGTGACGAAGCGCTTGCGGGAGGCGCCGATCAGCACCGGGTATCCCTCGGCGCGGAAAACGTCGAGTCCGGCCAGCAGCGGCAGATTGTGCTCGATGCCAGGCTTGGAGAAGCCCAAGCCCGGGTCGATGATCACCTGCGCGGGGTCCACGCCGGCAGCGAGCACGTCGTCGACCTGATGCATGAGTTCGTCGTGCACGTCCTTCAGCACACCGTGCTCGTAGTGCGAGGTGTCCGCGTCGGGGGTGGCGCCGGCCGCGCCGGCCAGCCAGCCGCGCCAATGCTGCACGATATAAAGGCAGTCGGTGTCGGCCACGACATGCGGCAGCTCGCGGTCGAGCGTGCCGCCGGAAACGTCGTTGATG
Source organism: Bifidobacterium sp. LH_730 (assembly GCF_056355835.1). Classification (NCBI taxonomy): domain Bacteria; kingdom Bacillati; phylum Actinomycetota; class Actinomycetes; order Bifidobacteriales; family Bifidobacteriaceae; genus Bifidobacterium; species Bifidobacterium sp. LH_730. The sequence goes on along the minus strand of NZ_JBKETB010000013.1, from coordinate 32,998 downwards.
ATATCCGCGCCGAGTTCGAGCGCGGCTGCGGCCACGCTGGCGCGGGTGGTGTCGATGGACAGGGGGACGCCGGTGGGGACCAGCGCCTTCACCGCGCCGGTGATGCGGGCGAGTTCGTCCTCTTCGCTGACGCGCTTGGCGCCGGGGCGGGTCGATTCGGCGCCGATATCGATGATGTCGGCGCCGGAAGAGGCCATATCGCGGCCGTGTCGGGCCGCGGCTGCGGGGTCGAGCCAGAGACCGCCGTCGGAGAAGGAGTCCTCGGTGATGTTGAGGACGCCCATGACCAAGGTGTGGTCGGGGGTGCGTAGGGTTTGTGTGGCGGGCATTGTGTGGTCCTTTCCGTGGGCGCTTCGGTTTTTAAGTTTTGGACTACCCCTCAGTCAACTTCGTTGACAGCTCCCCTCACAAGGGGAGCACTATTCGAGCTTCGCCGTTTGCGGCACTTGCTAAGCGAGTGCCGTCCTTCAGTCAACTTCGTTGACAGCTCCCCTCACAAGGGGAGCATCAGCGGTGGCTCATGATGAGGCTCATGGCTTCGGCCCGGGTGGCGGGGTTACGGAGCAGGCCGCGCACGGCGGAGGTGACGGTGCGGGCTTCGGACTTCTTGACTCCGCGCATCGACATGCACAGGTGCTCGCATTCGGTGACGACGATGACGCCGCGCGCGCCGGCGTATTCGACCAGTGCGTCGGCGATCTGCTGGGTCAGGCGCTCCTGCACCTGCGGACGACGGGCATAGACCTCGACGAGGCGCGCCAGCTTGGACAGGCCCATCACGCCATCCTTGGCCGGGATATAGCCCACATGGGCCACGCCATGGAACGGCAGCAGATGATGCTCGCATACCGAATACAGCTCGATGTCCTTGACCAGCACCAACTCGTCGGTGTCCACGTCGAAATGCTTCTCCAACACCGCCGCTGGCGAAGAGGATAGCCCGGCGAACAGCTCACGTCCGGCGCGGGCGATGCGATCCGGGGTGTCGACCAGCCCCTCGCGGTCCGGGTCCTCTCCAATCGACGTGAGGAACAGACGCACGGCGCGGCGCACGCCCTCCTCGTCATAGGTCCGTTCGACGTTCTCCTGGGTCATATCTCCGTCCTCTCCTTTGCTTTCCGTCATTGCGATATCGTCAAAACCCCACGGCAAAGGGCCCGGCCTTGCGGCGCGTGCCCTTGCATTCAGGTCACTCCCCCGGCTTCATTCCCACCGAGCGCTTAAGCGACTCGGGGATCTCCACCGGCGGCTTGTCGGAATCCGGCCGACGATCGTCGCTCAACCACACCGGGCGTTCCGGTGCCTTCTTGAGGTTCGCGAAGATGGCGGCGAGTTCCTTTTCGTTCAACGTCTCCTTGACCAGCAACTGGCGCACGAGTTCGTCGAGCACCTCGCGGTTCTCGTTAATGATGGTCCACGCCTCGGTGTGCGCGGTCTCGACGAGCTTCAACACCTCCTCGTCGATGATCTCGGCGGTGCGGTCGGAGTATTTGCGCGGGGCCAGGCCGTCCATGACGGTGGTCTGGTCGTCGTCATCCGTCCACTTGATCGCGCCGAGCTTGGCGGAGAAGCCGTATTCGCCGACCATGGTGCGGGCGATGGCCGTCGCCTTTTCGATGTCGTTGGACGCGCCGGTGGTCGGGTCGTGGAAGACGACCTCCTCGGCGGTGCGCCCGCCCATCGCGTAGGCCATCTGGTCGAGCAGCTGGTTGCGGGACTGGGAATAGCGGTCCTGGGTCGGCATGACGGCGGTGTAGCCGAGGGCACGGCCGCGCGGCAAAATCGTCACCTTGGTCACCGGATCGGTGTTGTGCAGCGCCGCGGCGACCAGCGCGTGGCCGCCCTCGTGATAGGCCGTGTTGCGCAGCTCTTCCAAGGCCATGCCCTTGGACTGGCGCTTGGGGCCGGCCTGCACGCGGTCGATGGCCTCGTCGATGGCGCGGTTGTCGATCAACTGCGCGCCGGCGCGGGCGCACAGCAACGCGGCTTCGTTGAGCACATTGGCCAGATCGGCGCCGGTGAAGCCCGGCGTGCGCACGGCGATCATATGCAGATCGACATCCGGCACGAAAGGCTTTCCCTTGGCATGCACCTTGAGGATCGCCTCGCGGCCTTCCAGATCCGGGGCTTCGACGCCCACCTGACGGTCGAAGCGCCCCGGGCGCAGCAGGGCCGGATCAAGCACGTCGGGACGGTTCGTCGCGGCGATGATGATGAGGTTGGTGTCGTTGTTGAAGCCGTCCATCTCGACGAGCAACTGGTTCAGCGTCTGCTCACGCTCGTCGTGACCGCCGCCCATGCCGGAGCCGCGCTTGCGGCCGACGGCATCGATCTCATCGATGAAGATGATGGCGGGGGCGTTCTTCTTCGCCTCCTCGAACAGGTCACGCACACGGGAGGCGCCGAGGCCGACGAACATCTCGACGAAGTCGGAGCCGGCCATCGAATAGAACGGCACACCCGCCTCGCCGGCGATGGCGCGGGCGAGCAGCGTCTTGCCGGTGCCGGGAGGGCCATAGAGCAGCACGCCGCGCGGGATGCGCGCGCCAAGCGCCTTGTATTTCGACGGATCCTTGAGGAAGTCCTTGATCTCCTCGACCTCGGCCACGGCCGCGGGCTCGCCGGCCACGTCGGAGAACTTGGTCGTCGGGGTCTGGCCTTCGAGCAGCTTGCCGCTGTTCTTCTTGCCGCCCATGCCGAACATGCCCCCGGCGCCACCCATGCGGCTCATGAGGAACCAGAACAGGCCGAAGATGATGATGAACGGCAGCAACGAGCTGATGAGATAGCTCAGCATGCTGGTCTGCTGGATGTCGGCGGTCCAGCCCTTGGCGGGATCGGCCTTCTGCACGGCCTGCAGCACCTGCGCGCCCTGGGCGAAGGTGTAGTAGAACTGCACGTTCTTGCCGTAGTTGCGCACCTTGCCGGTGTCCGGGTCCTTCTTGGAGAACTCGCTGGTGAGCTCGAGGCGCACGGCCTGCTTGTTGTCGGTGATCTTCGCATAGCTCACCTGGCCGTCCTTGAGCAGGGCCAGGCCATCCTTGGTGTCGATGGTCTGGGTGCCGCCGCCGGCGAACATCTGGAAGATCATGACGGCCATGAGCACGACGAGCACGCCCCACAGCCACGGGGAGCGCCACATCGGGCGCGGCCCGTCGGAGCGGTTGCCGTTGTTCGCGTTGCCGTTGCTATCGGCGTTGCCCCGGCGGAACGGGTTGGTGAATGGGTTGCCGTTGCCGTTGTTGGCATTCGGCTGACCCGGTCCCTGCGGATATGTCATGCCTGCTCTCCTTGGTAGACCGCGGGTTTCAGGACTGCGATCGAATCGAGGTTGCGGAAGCGCTCGTCATAGTCGAGGCCGAAGCCGACGACGAATTCGTCGGGGATTTCGAATCCGCGGTATCGGATCGGCACCTCGACCTCGTGGCGCGCCGGCTTTTCCAACAGCGCGAAGATCTCGACGGAGGCCGCGCCGCGCCGCTTGAGTTCGTCGATCAGCCAAGCTAGGGTGCGCCCCGAATCCACGATATCCTCGACGATAAGAATGTGCCGTCCGCGAACGTCGGCGGACAGGTCCTGGCGGATGGTGATGCTGCCGCTCGACTCGGTGCCCGAGCCATAGCTCGACAGGCTCATGAAATCCATCTCGACCGGAATGCTCATGGCCTGGGAGAACGCGGCCAGCGTGTTCACGGCCCCTTTGAGCACAGCGATCAGCAGCGGTGATTTGCCCGCGTAATCCCGGCTCGCCTGCGCGGCGCATTCCTTGATTTTGGCGTCGAGATCGGCCCTGCCGATCAACTCATGGTCGATGCATTCCTCTACGTCAGCGATTCGCATGCGCACCATCTTGGCATACGCGAATGACGTGTTTCTTGCGATTGGCTGAGTGCCCGCTGGGAAGATCGACGGGGCCTTGGCCATGCCAGTCCACGATGAGCCGGTCGATGGCTTCGACCTGCCGCGCATTGGCCGCGATGCCCGCCGATGACAACGCATGGGCGATGACGCGGCGCCGGATGGCCGGATGTTCGCCGGCGAGCGCCTTCGCGTCGAGGCTCAGGATCTCGGAGTCGGCTGCGCCCGGACGGACGACGGTTCGGGCGACGCGGGCGGCGGCTTGGTCGAGATAGTCCTTGTCGTCGCGTGCGAGACGCGCCCCATCCGCAAGTCGTTGGGTGACATCGGCGCCGGAGAAGGCGTTGATATACGGCAGCAGGTCATGGCGGATGCGCGAGCGCAGCGGATAGTCGCGCGGCAGCGGCACAGAACCGTTGGCCTCGCTAGATACAGGGGCAATATCCGGTCCATTGGTCGGATCGTCCCAATACTCAAGGCCGAGATCGTCGCAGATGCCGGTGGTATCGGCGCGGGTGAGGGACAGGAGGGGACGCAGGAACGGGACGCCGCCGCGTTCGACGCGCGCGGGCATACCAGCGAGCGCATCGACGCCACCGGAACGCAACAGTCCGATGAGCACGGTTTCGGCCTGATCATCGAGGGTGTGGGCGAGCAACACGGCGGCCGCGTCGAGGTTATGCGCGGCTTCGATCAAAGCGGCATACCTTGCTTCGCGGGCGGCGGCCTCCAGTCCTTCGCCGGCGGCATCCGCAACCTCCACGCGCCGTACCTCGACCGGTCCCAATCCAAAGGATCGGCACCGCCCAGCGGCTTCCTCGGCGACATCGGCGGAACCGGTTTGAAGACCATGATCGACGATAATCGCTCCGCAGCGCACCCCCAGCGAGGCACAGACCGTGCCGGCCACGGCGGCCAGCGCCATCGAATCGCGTCCGCCGGAACAGGCGACCAGCACCAACGGAGCATCGGCATCCGGCTTATGCTCGCCATGCTCGGCGAATCGCGGCGATTGCAGGCCGAGTCCGGCCGCCTCAAGCGCGGCGCGCACGGCGCCGACGGCGGCGCGCAGACGAGGTGAGTAGGCCATGTCATTCCTTTCCGAGACGAGGACACACAATCCATACGGATGGCATGGATGCCGCGAAAAACCGCAGCCGTGCGGATGACGCGAACAATACTGGCGGAACGGATCGCAGGACAAGCGTCATAGGCGAATCCGCCTCAGAGCTCCGCCAACTGCCCGACGAAGGCATCGATGGCCTCGCGGGCCGCGCCATAGTCCTCCGGATCGTTGACGATCACCGCGAAGGTGAGCGCGCCTCCCTCGATGCGCGACACATTGCCGCTCATCGAGGTGACGTTGGACAGGCTGCCGGTTTTGGCGCGCACCAATCCGGCGGAATCGCCGCCGATCCGCTTGCCGGCGGTGCCGACCAAGCCGGCCACGGACAACCCCTCCGCCGGGGCGGCCGCACCGCCGACCTCGATATTGCGGCTTTGGACGCCGACCAAGGTGCGCGCGCTCAGCACCGACCCGGGTGACAGGCCCGAGCAGTCCGACATCACCAATCCGGTGGTGTCGATGCCAAGGGTGCGCAGTTCCTCCCGCACGGCTTCGGTCGCGCCGGTCGGCGAGTTATCCTTGCCCATCGCCAACGCGGTCAGCCGCCCGAATTCCTCGGCGAGCGTATTGTCGGAATGACGCAGCATATAGGCCATGATCTCGCCCAGCGTGGCGGAGCTGACGGAGGCCAAGGACGAGCCAGCGGGGGCTGTGCCGGTGGCGACCTCGCCGTTCACGGCGATGCCTTGGTCCGCGAGCAACCGCGCGAAGGTGGCGGCCGCATCCTGCGCCGTGTGCTGGGATAGCGGCGGATATCCGGGCGCGTCGTCGGGATTGGCGGGCGCCTGGTTCGCGCCGGTCCACTGCCGGCCGCCGTCGACGGCCATCGAGGAGACACCGGTGTAATACACCTGGTCCGCGTTGATCTCGTCCATCCGCGCCGGATATCGTTTCTCGCCGAACAAGCCGTCGTCATATTCCAGATGAACCTCGGTGATGCCGCGCTGACGCAGGGCCGCGGCGGTGCGTTTGGCCAAAGTCGCGAGCCCCGCGCGACCGTTGGTGTGGTCGGGATCGGAGGCTCCGGCGGACAGCAGCATATCGCCGTTGCCCTTGAGCACCAGCGTGTCCGCGGATTCGCCCTGCCGCAGGTGGATCTCGGTGTCCAGCGTGGAGGCCATGTCAAGCGTGGAGGCGGCGGCAAGCGCGGTCAGCGTTTTCATCGTGGAGGCGGGTTCCAGCGCCTTGTCCGCGTCATGCGAGGCGACGATGGAGCCCGTGACGTCGCCGATGGCCGCGGACAGCGAACCGATGCCTTCGGTGGCGGCCAGACGGTCGATCAACGCCTGCGCCTTGGCGGCATCGATGGCGCGAACCTGCCCGAGGTCGGCGACCAATGCACTATCCCCCACGCCTTTCGCCGTCAGCGTCACGGGCACGGCGCGCGGGGCGACCTGACGCAGGGTCAGCAATCCTGGCGCAAGGTCGGCGATGTCCGCGGCGATATATCCCGCTCCCAACGCAAGCGTCAACGCGCAAGAGATGGCGACGGTCGCCACGCGGCGCGCACCATTGTTGCGATAGGCGCGATGTGCGCGACGAGCCCTGCGTGCCAACGGTTTCCTCCGTCCGCGGAAAATCTTCCGCGTATGCATGTGTTATTTCTGCAGCGACGCGAAGGATTCGAGGGTGGCGACGATCCTCACCGCGCGCGCATCCAGTATCTTACCGCCGAGGTGGGTACCGATGATGAGCACGATGACGCCATTGAGCAGACCAACCGGACCGATGGCCCATGCCAGCGCATCGAGACCGGCCGTGAAGCCGACGATCAGCGCGATGATGCCGGTCGGCAGCATCAGCAGGATCGAGCCGAAGATATGCACGAAGGGGAAGATGCCCGAGGCGGCGGCGCGGCCCTGCGGCGAGGAGAACGGTTTGTCGATCGAGGGCACCGGATACATCAACATGCCGGAGACGACCTCGGCCAAGCCCAGCACGGTCAGCAGAGTGCCGATGCCGACCAGCGTGCAGGCCATGCCCGTCGCCAATCCCTCGGGCGTGCGCCAATCGCCGCTGACCACGAGGATGCCGACGGCCAGCACCAGCAAGTAGGCGATGGAGATGCCGGCGTGCACGCGGATGCGGCCAAGCCGGTCATCGCGGCCTTTGAGCCCGGCGAGCACCTGCATTGTGAAGCCGCCGCCGTCATAGGAGATGCCATTGCCCTCGGTGGTCAGCATCAGCAGGCCCATCCACGTCAGCGACTGCCAGACCACGATCGACATGCCATGCGATTGCAGCGCGAAGATCGCCACCATCAGCACCGGGAACAGGAACATCAGCGATTGACGCGGATCGCGCTTGAGATAGGTCAGCAACCGGGCGGAGACCGCGCCGGAGGGGCTGTCGGGCATCCAGCCGAAGGCGCCGATGCCCTTGGCAACGGCACTGGAGGTGTCGGCGCCGACGGTCATCCGCTCGTGGCGCAGGCACCAGGTCACGCCCATGAAGCACAGGACCCAGGTCACGGCCAGCACCGCCAGTCGCCCGAGCAGAGCCAGCCATGCGCCGGCCGCCACATCGAAGGGCAGCTGGAAGGCGGCGCCCAGCGGCGTCCATGCGAGCACATCGGCCATCCGCACGCCAGCGGCCCCCAGGGCCTCGGCAAGTTCGGCGAAATCACGGTCGCCGGCCGTGGCACCGTTGAGGCTGCCGTTGATGATGAGATTCGGCAGCTGCATGCCGACGATGAAGACGACCATGACGATCAGATAGAAGGCGGAGCGACCTCGGCTCGACGTGACCAGCGTGGTGGCCAGCGCGATGATGAGGCGGCACAGGCTCATGATCGTCACCACCGCCAGCGGCGCGGCGATCACGGCCGCAACCACCGGCACCGGGCCCATCCACCGATAGGCCAGCGCCCACAGCGCGAAGGCGATGGTGCCGGCGATCGCGGGAATGCCGGACAGACCGGCGATCAGCAGACCGGCCGACAGCGTGCGGTCGGGAATGCCATACAACGCGAATTTGCGCGGGCTCAGGGTCGATCCCTCGCCCACATACATCAGCTGAATGATCACGACGAAAAGCGTGCCGAAGGCGGCCATGATAATCGTCAGCGCGCGGACCAACGCAGTATATGCCACCTGCGTTGCAGCCGAATCACGGCCCATGAAGCTGAAATCCAATGTTTCCGGCCCTTGTCCGACGATCACGGCGAGCCAGACCAAGCCCACGACGCCGCCGAGGGCGAACAGCAGACCGATGATATAGCCGACGACCTGCCAGGGGGATTTGCGCAGCGCCGCCAGCGTCAGCGCCCAACGCAGGCGCACCAGTGTCAGGGCCATGCTCATCGCGCGGCTCCGTCGAGAGGAGACGGCATATCGGGCACGGCTCCCGCGGCATTGCCGTCGCCGACCGCAGGCGGAATGGTCGCCGCCGGAGCGACCGACATATCCGTTCCATCATCCCCTGCGCCGCCGTCGAGCCAGTCGAGTTTGGCCGCCGCGTGCCGCCCGCCGACCAACGCGAGGAAACGCTCCTCGAGGTCGCCGCCGGCGGCCACCTCGTCGACGGTGCCGGCCGCGCACACCTGCCCGGCGTTGATGACGGCCACATGGGTGCACATCCGCTCGACCAGCGACATCACATGCGAGGAGATGATGACCGTGCCGCCGGTGGCGGCGTATTCGGCCAGGATGTCCTTGAGATTGGCGCTGGACACCGGGTCGACGGACTCGAACGGCTCGTCAAGCACCAGGATGCGCGGGGAATGGATCATCGCCGACGCCAGGCAGATCTTCTTGGTCATGCCGGCCGAATAATCGACGACCATCTTGTCGGCCGCACCCGTCAGGTCGAAGGCTCTGAGCAGATCGTCGGCGCGGCGCAGCGTCTCCGCGCGCCCCATGCCGCGCAGCATGCCCGAATAGACGAGCAGCTGACGTCCGGTCAGACGATCGAAGATCTGCCCCGCCTGCGGCATCACGCCAATCTCGCGCTTGGCGCGGTTGACATCGCTCCACACGTCGGCGCCGAGGATCATCGCGGTGCCAGCGTCGGGCACCAACAGGCCGGTGACCATATTGAGCGTCGTGGTCTTGCCAGCGCCGTTGGGGCCGACGAGGCCATAGAACGAACCGACCGGGATATCGAGGGCGAGGCCGTTGACGGCGATCTTGTCATCGAAACGTTTGTAAAGTCCGCGGATGGATACGGCGGCGTCTGGATCGGGCGGCAACGGTGCGGCGGCGACTGCCTCAGCCGGGGCGGCCGGCATGGAGTGGCCCATGGGGTCGTATGTCATACGGCCAGCTTATCCCATCGTTCGTTAGGTAGTCAGACCTCGTCCACACGCGTTTACCGGAGACCCGTCGGCCTCTCTTCGTCGGCTCCGTCCTCGCTTTCGCCGGAGCCATCCGCTGGTTTCGCCCACCGGCGCCACTTGCCGCCCTATCGGAGCCGTCCATCGGTTTCGCTCGTCGTTCCCACTCGCCGAACCCGCCCCCGTCGGAACCATATTGATCCCACTCACCGATCCCGTTCCATCGGAACCATATTCGTGAGCCATTTCTCCCTTTTCTCGTGCTAGGCACGATGTCACTATAAGAAAAGGGAGAAAATACGCCTTGATTTTCTTGCTTTTCTCGTGCTTATACCGTTGCTAGCACGAGAAAAGGGAGAAACAGGGAGGAGTCGGGGCTCGTTCGTTTGCGCCGAGGGCGCGCGTCCGGCTCATGCAATTCTCGGAGAGAATTACGGCCGGCCGCCTTATGCGCCTTTATGCTCGATGGGCTTCCACTGGGCCTTCGAGAAGATGGCCTGGAAGGAGATCGGAATATAGCTGAGCAGATAGATCGGGAAGCTCAGCGCGTAGGCGAAGAGCTCCTTGTTCGACGCACCGATATGGTCGCGCTCTGCGACGATCGTCAGCCCCGCGAGCGCCATGAAGCCAATCACGGAGAACACGATGCCGCCAGCCCAACCCGACAGCGCGGCAAGCTGACCGGACCATGTGACGAAACCAAGCGCGGCGAACAACGCGCCGAGGATGACACGGATCACGCCGAGCACCGTGAACGGGCACAGCAGCAGCGTGAAGTCGATGCAGGAGAAGTCGCGCTCACGCACGGCGCGCTTGATCAACGCCGGCCCGTAATACCGGAACACCTGCAGGAACCCCTTGCTCCAGCGCAGACGCTGCCGCCAGCTCTGCGCGAAGGTGACCGGCTGCTCGTCGTAGAGGATGGCGGTGCCGCAGTATCCGATGCGGTCGCCGTGCAGAATCGAATCCATCGTGAACTCGAGGTCCTCGGTCATCAGATGGAACTTCCAGCCCTTGTTGCGACGCATGACCTCCTGGCTGAACATGAAGCCGGTGCCGCCCACATGGCAGCTCGAGCCCAGGATCATGCGCGAGTTGTTGAGGAAACGGCTTTCACGGATGAACCACAGCGCCGAGCCGGAGGAGACCCAGTTGTCGTTGAGGTTGACGGAGTTGCGGTAGCTGGTCAGGATGCGGAATCCGGAGGCGAAGGCCTTGTTCATCTCCTCGAAGTAGTGGCGGTCGAGTTTGTTGTCGGCGTCGAAGACGAAGAACGCGTCGTAGGGGTCGGCCGCGCCGGATTCGATCATCGAATTGAGCAGGAAGGTCAGCGCGTATCCTTTGCCGACGAGCTCCTTGTTCTGTCGTTCGATGACATGGCAGCCGCGGGCACGCACGACCTCGGCCGTGTCATCGGTGCAGTTGTCGGCGACGAGCCAGATGTCGATGAGTTCGGCCGGATAGGTCTGCGCGCGAATCGAGTCGATGAGATTGCCGATCACATTGGATTCGTTGCGCGCCGAGATGAGCACGGCGTAGCGCTTGTCCATCGGCGCGTCGGGGAAGCGCACCGGTTTGGCGAACAGCGACATGACGATGCAGGCACCTTGGTAGATGAGTCCGACGGCGCCGATGACCATGAGCAGGATATCGAGGACTGTCAGCAATGCCATGTCAGCGCCACCCACTCCGCGGGTTGCGCATGGATTCGTCCCCGCCCTTGTCTTTGTCCTTGTCCGTGTCGCCGGACGCATTGTCCGCGTCATCCATGTCGTCCGCGTCCCGCGTGCCCCTGAGACCCTTGCCCGCGTTGCGGTCAAGCACACCCTTGGGGATGGCGACCGTGACGGACTCGTCCTCGTCGCGCCGCCCCTGCTCGTCGGCATCGATCGCGTAGACGGCCTCCTGCAGGCGGCGCAGCTCCTCGTTCATCGGCACATGCCCGCTCGACCCCTGCGCGGCGCGCGGCATATGACTGCTCACCGGCTTGATGACATGCTCGGCGAAGGCCTCCGCGCCCTCGACGACCTTCGACTTGTGCTCGGGCTCGGGATCGTTCATCAACGGCGAATCGACCAGCTCATATCGGCGAGCGTAGGTCTTGAAAATCGCCTGCAGGCTGGCAGTCATCGGCAGCGCGAGGAAGGCACCCAGCGCACCGAACAGCGAGCCGCCGACCAGCACGGCGAGGAAGGCGACCGCCGCGTTGATATCCATCGTGCGCTGCGAGATCTTGGGCGACAGGATGAGGTTCTCGACCTGCTGGTAGACGACGATGAACACCAGCACGGCGACCGCATAGGGCCAGCCGCGGTTGGCCCAGGCGAACAGCACCGGCAGGGCGCCGCCGATATAGGTGCCGACCGTCGGGATGAACTGCGAGACCAGACCGCAAAACAGGGCCAACGGCAGCCAGTAGGGCACGTGGATGACCTCGAGAAAGATCGCGGTGCACACGGCGTTGATCGCGGCGAGAATGGTGCGGGAGAACAGGAAGCTCGAGATCTGCTCCTGCACGATGGTCCACATGAGCAGGAAGCGGCGCTGCTGGCCGTCGCCGAGCCACTGGCACATCGAGCGACGCAGCTTGGGTCCGGCCGCGGAGACGTAATACGTGACCATGACGACGGTCAGGAGATTCAGCAGGAAGGAGAAGAAACCGGCCGCCGTGTTGATGGCGGTGCCGGCGATATTCGAAACCCACGAGGCCTGCAGGTTCTTGAAGATCTCGCCTCCGATGCTCGAAATGTTGGGCATCTCGAAGCCGGTGCGCGCGACCTGCTCGGCGATCTGCTGGTAAAGCCCGGGAAGGCCCTGCATCATCGAGATGACCTGCTGGACGAACATGTTGCCGAACAGTGCGAGCATACCGACCACGACGACGGCGAGCCCGACGAGCGTGACGCCCGAGGCGACGCCGCGTTTCCAACCGTGGCTCACCAGCCGCAGCACCAGCGGCTCGATGGCCAGCGCGATGAACAGGGAGATGATCACGTCGAGGACGATGGAATCGACCCTCCCCCACGAACGCCACAGGAACACCGCGACGAACACCGCGATGGCGGCGTATAGCAGCGCCCTTCCCCACCATTCCGGAGGCCTGCGCGCGTCCCCTTTCGCGGGGAACACCGAAGCCAGGTCTATCGTCTGTTGGTCGCGTTGGGTCATGGCCCCTTATTGTAGCCGGGGCGCGTCCGTGAGCCTTCTGTCATTCCCGTGGGCAGACCCCGAACGGACCCGGAGATATCCCTGAATATGGGATGGCGTGTACGCCCGCCCACCTATTCTGAAGGCATGCTGAACGTCTCGATCGTCATCCCCGCGTGGAACGAGGAGGAACGCATCGCCGATTGCCTGACCAACGCCACGCGGCAGACCGTCCAGCCGCACGAGGTGCTGGTGGTCGACAATCGCTCCACCGACGGCACCTGCCAGGTCGTCGAGGAATTCATGCGCGACCATCCCGGCGCCCCGGTGCGGCTGCTGCATCAGAACGAGGAACAGGGTCTCATCCCCACGCGCAATTACGGACTCAACCACGCCACCGGCGATGTGCTGGGGCGCGTGGACGCCGACTGCATGCTGAAGCCCGACTGGGTGGAGGTCGTCTCGGGCATCTTCACCGAGGACCCGCAGGCGATGGGCGCGACGGGACCGGTGACGTATTACGATATGCCGGCGCGGCACGCGAGTCTCAAGGGCGACGACAAGCTGCGCCGCCATTCCTATCGCGCCGACGGCGGACAGGTGCTGCTCTTCGGCTCGAATATGGCGCTGCGCGCGAGCGCATGGCGGCAGATCGCCGACGAGGTGTGCCTCGACCGCTCCGATGTGATGCACGAGGACGTCGATGTGTCACTGCATCTGCTGGGCAAGGGCATGCGGACCGTCTATTCCAAGCGGATGATCTGCGGGATCTCGGCGCGGCGCATGGACACGTCCTTCAAATCGTTCCATGCCTATATGAAGCGCTTCAAGAACACCTTCGAGGCGCATCCCGAGCATTGGCGCAAGCGCAAGTCCGAGCACACGCTGTATCTCATGTATCCGTGGCTGCGGGCACTCTACCCTGTTTATCAGCGGCTGCTTGACGCGCGTGACATCAACCCCGCCGAGCGCATGTGGTTCGAGGAGCAGGCCGCCATGGCCCGCCGCGACGGCGAGGAGCTGGAGTAGCCCGCCTAATAGCATTGTGCCCCCTCTGATGAGGGGGCTCCCGCGAAGCGGGTGGGGGAGAGAAATAGTGAGTTAGCTGGTTTTTCTCTCCCCCAGTCAGCTGTCGCTGACAGCCCCCTCGTCAGAGGGGGCACAATGCGTTCAACTACATCAAAGAAGCGTAGATCGCGCGGATGTCCTCGAGGGTGGCCTGACGCGGGTTGCCCGGGGTGCAGACGTCCTTGAAGGCGTCCTCGGCCAGACCGTCGAGATCGGCCTCGGTGGCGCCGACCTCGGAGATCGTGGTCGGGTTCTTGAGGTCCACGGTCAGCTTGTGAACGGCCTGCACGGCCTCCTCGCGCACCTTCTCGAGGTCGCCGGTGTAGGCGTCCTCGACGCCGAAGGCGTCGGCGATGTCACGGTACTTCTCGCCCGTGAAGTCCTTGTTGTATTCCATGACCGGGGCCAGCAGGATGCCGTTGGCAACACCGTGCGCCACGCCCAAGCGGCCACCCAGCGGGTGAGCCATGCCATGCACGAGGCCCAGGCCGACATTGGAATACGCCATGCCGGTGATATAGGAGGCGTAGGCCATCTGCTCGCCGGCCGGGATGTCGCCGTCGGCGGACTTGGCCAGGTTCTTGGCAATCATGCGGATCGTCTGCATCGACAGGCAATCCGACAGCGACCAGGCGCCCGGGGTGATGTAGCCCTCGATGGCGTGCGTCAGCGCGTCCAAACCGGTGGCGACCTTGAGGCCGCGCGGCATCGAATCGGTCAGGTCCGGGTCGACGAAGGCGACGATCGGGATGTCGTGCGGGTCGACGGCCACGAACTTGCGCTTGTTGGCGGTGTCGGTGATCACATAGTTGATCGTGGTCTCCGAGGCGGTGCCGGCGGTGGTCGGCACGCCGAAGATCGGCACGCTCGGGTTCTTCGTGTCGGCCACGCCCTCCAGGGAAAGCACGTCCGCGAACTCCGGATTCGCGGTCACGATGCCGATGCCCTTGCACGTGTCCTGCGGCGAGCCGCCGCCCAGGCCGATCAGGAAGTCCGCGCCGGAGGCAGCGAACTTCTCGACGCCGTCCTTGATGCACTCCACCGGCGGGTTCGGCTTGACGTTCGAGAACACCTCATAGGGCATGCCGGCCCCGTCGAGCACGTCCATGACCTTCCTGGCCGTGCCCGTCTCCAGCAGCACCGGGTCGGTCACGATGAACGCCTTCGTGAAGCCATGCGACTTCGCGACGGCGGGGATCTCCCTGATGGCGCCACGGCCGAAATACGCGGTCTGATTGAAAATCATGCGAAACACCATGTGGTTCTCCTTTGATTATGGATTACGCGTGAGGACCATCATTCTTCGGTGGTCCAACGGTTTCTCAGTGTAGTACTCGACACGCGGTTGAGCTGGAAATTTCCTGTGTGCCGCCATGACACGCCCGCATTTGCATAAATGACCAATAGCACGTATCATCACTCAAGTTGACTGCCCCCATCGTCTAACGGTTAGGACACCAGACTTTCAATCTGACAACGAGAGTTCGACTCTCTCTGGGGGTACTTCTCGAACCCGCTGGAAACAGCGGGTTTTAATGTATTAAGGATTAAACGCATTGTACGCACCTTGTTTTTGGTGCTCGGATGTGGCGAGAATAAAATACAAAGCCACAGCCGGAGGAACAGCGCAATGCCGTCTGATTTCGATCCTTCCAATCACGGTCAGGTGATTCTCTATAGAGCGGACGGTGTGAACGTGCCGGTGGAGGTCACCTATTGGGAACGCACGTTCTGGATGCCGCAGAAGAACATCGCGCAGCTTTTTGGCGTCAACGTGCCGGCGGTGTCGAAGCATCTAACGAACATCTATGCCGAGGGCGAGCTAACCGAATCGGCAACTATGTCGGAAATGGAAACAGTTCGGAACGAAGGCAACAGAACGGTTCGACGCACCATCCGCTTCTATAGCTTGGATGCAATCATCGCAGTCGGATACCGAATCAGCAGTCCGCAGGCCACCCGATTCCGCCAGTGGGCAACAAGCGTACTGCACGAATACATGATCAAGGGTTTCGCGCTCAATGATGACATGCTGAAGAACGGCAATACATTCGGCGAGGACTATTTCAAGGAACTCCTCGCCCGCGTGCGCGACATCCGCACCAGCGAGAAAAGGCTTTACAGGCAGGTATGCGAGATCTTCCAAGAGATCTGCATCGACTATGACAAGGACAGCCATATCGCCCGCGAGTTCTATCAGAATATGCAGAACCGGTTCCACTACGCCGCCCACGGACACACCGCGCCCGAAATCATCAACGAGCGCGCGGACGCCGGCCAACCGCATATGGGTCTGACCACATGGCAGGGTTCTCCCGAGGGACGCATCCATAGATCCGACGTGACGGTGGCGAAGATTTATCTGGATGAAGGCGAGCTGAGGCGGCTCAATTCGTTGACAAGCGGTTTCCTCGACATGATCGAGAACCGCGTCGCGGCAAGGCTGACCACTACGATGCCGGAGTTCATCGGACTTGTCTCGCAATACATCCAACTTGCCGGCGGCGCGGCATTGACCGACAAAGGTTCGGTCACGCGCAAGCAAGCCGACAAGAAGGCTATCGGCGAATACGAAAAATTTAATCAGGGGCAACTGTCGGACTTCGAAAAGTTCGCCAAGGAACTGAAAGCCTGACCGTCACGAACACAGCAATAGGCATCACAAGCCGGTTTCGTATGATTACCACCACCGTCCCGAGCAAATGACAGCTTCCCTCTGTCATTCCGAGCGAGCGGCAGCCCCCCTCGCTGTCATTCTGAGCGAGCGAAGCGAGTCGAAGAATCTCAACCGAGGATCCTTCGACTACGGCCTTCGGCCTTCGCTCAGGATGACAGTAGGGCATTGGCTTTCATTCAGGATGCCGAGTGGTGTCTTCAGTCCTCGCTCGGGATGAGCGCGCGTTTTGAAACAGTTGGTGGATTAGGCGAACAGTTGGCGGGTTCATAGGGAAGCAGCCCCGGAGTTTCGCCTATTTCGCGGGATGATAGCGGAGAGCCCCCACCAACTGTTCGCCTAATCCACCAACTGTTCGAGCGTTGTTCTCCCGACTGCTGTCATTCTGAGCGAGGGACAATTCCTCATTGTCATTCTTAGCGAGCGCAGCAAACTGAAAAATCTCTTTGCCGCGATGAGATGCTTCGACTTCGGCTGCGCCTCCGCTCAGCATGACAGAACGATGGGGCTCAGCATGACAATGCGACGGCACACCTCCGCTCAGGAGGATAAGAACATCAAGCATGTTGCTTCTATGAAACGGTTTATTTAAGTTGGTAGGCCCGTTCAAGCGATACCACCGGTCAAATCGTTGATATTCCAATGTTTCTTTATTTAAGGGAAAGCTGTCCGATATCTGCTCGATACGAACAGCTATCAGCTACCAGCAGAATCGACAACAGTTTTGCCGCGTTCGTCAGGTTTGCCTGCTTGTAGGCTTGAGGCAGCGAATGGATAAAGCAAGAGGAGACTGGCATGCTGGTTCAACTGGATGAAGCCACCCGATTCTCGCGCATGCCGGAAAGTCAATATTTCGACCGCAAGAGCGCCAGAATCAAGCCGGAGGATGCGGTTCGGCACATCATCGCATTCGCCAACGCCTCGGGCGGCCAGCTGGTCATCGGCATCGAGGACGATGGCACGGTCACGGGGTTCAGGCGAGAGAATGCCAAGCCGATCGAATCCTTCGAGCAGCTGCCGATCACGCTGTGCGCGCCCGCTCCGGTGGTGCAGGCGAGAAGAGTCCCTTGCGTCAACGATGCCGGCGAGGATGACGTGGTTTTGGTGCTGGACGTGGCGCCATCGTCGAACCACGTGGTCGAGAAACGTCTTGGTGGCGACGTGTACCTGCGCGAAGCGGACAACAGCGTGCGCTTGGATCGCGAGCAGGTGCGCGCCCTGGAGTACGACAAGGGCCAATTGTGGTTCGAGGACGAACCGGCTCGCGGCAACGCGAGAATCGACGACGTGGACCATGAGTTTCTGGCTCGGTACAAGCGGGTCATCGGCGCGGAGCACATGGACGACGAGCGTTTGCTGGAGGCCCGTGACTTCCTGCGCGATGGCCGGTTGACGAACGCCGGTGTGATTCTGTTCGCCGCCGATCCGATGCGCTTCCTGCCCTCGGCGTGGGTACGCGTGCTGCGCGTGGATGGCACCGAGCTGCGTACCGGGCGCAATCTGAACATCACCAAGGACGTGGAGTTCTCCGGCCCATTGGTCAGCGTGGTCGAGAAGGCCGGGGCGTTGATCGAAGCATTGCTGCGCGACTTCCAAATACTCGACGACAACGTGCGGTTCAAGACAGTGCCCGAATACCCGCGTTTCGCATGGTTCGAAGGCTTGGTCAACGCAGTGGCTCACCGCGACTACTCATTGCAGGGCGACTACACGCGCGTGATGATTTTCGACGACCGACTGGAGATCACAAGCCCAGGCACACTGCCCAACCGGGTGACCTTGGAGAACATGCGCACCACCCGGTTCGCACGCAATCCGAAGATCTGCCATGTGCTCACCTCGTTCGAGATGGTGCGCGAACTCAACGAAGGCGTGCACCGCATGTACGAGGAAATGGACGAACTGGGCCTGCCCGCGCCCGAGTTCAGCGAGCCCAGCGGCATGGTCGTCAAGCTCGTGCTGCGCAACGACATCGCCCGGCGAGTGCCCTACGTGGCCGCAGCCGACGCAGCTATGGATATGGTCAGGAACAAAACAGAAGACCACAACCATGCGACGAGCAGCCGAAAGCCCACTCCCGTAGAACGCATAGCACTGGACATCGTTGCACGCGATGGCAAGGTTAGTACACGGATTCTGGCAGACAGCGCCGCAGTGAGCACTAAAACCGCCTCCGGTGTGCTGGCATCTCTGTCAGAACAGGGATTGCTGACATGGCATGGTTCCAGTCAGCGAGATCCCAAGCAGTACTACTCCACCCGATAGCTTCGGAGTATTTCGGAGTAGCTTCGGAGTATTTCGGAGTAGCTTCGGAGTATTTTGAATCGCGCAAAACTATAGCGCAGACTCGCAAGGAGATGAAGAGAGCCAGATTCTCCATGCTCCGCAAGCCCTGCGCCTGCGTTATGCCACGACTTCCCCGTTGCCATTCCGAGCGATTCCCTCCTCTGTCATTCTGAGTGAACGATGCCTAGGCAACCGCGTGTCATTTGCCGCTGAAGACGGGGAAATGGGTGAATTCGACGTAATCCTTGAGTGGTTCGATGGACTTGAGGCGTGCCATGTCGTCGTCGGTGATTTCGAAGTCGAGGGCGATGTTGGCGCGCATATGCTCCGGGTTCGCGGTTTTGGGCAGCGGCAGCGTGCCGAGTTGCAGGTCGTAGCGGATGCATAGCTGCGGCACCGTCACACCATAGCGTCCGGCCATTTCCACAAGTTCCGGGCGGTGCAGGATCTCACCGTGCGCCACCGGAGAGTATGCCTCGACGAGGATACCGAGGGATTGGCAGTGGTCGATGAGCGCGGTGGGCGTGTTGCCCACGTGCACGAGCAGTTGGTTGACCATCGGCGCGACCGCGCAGGAATCCATGATGGTGGCAAGATCGGTTTCCTTGAAGTTGGATACGCCGACGGCGCGCAGTTTGCCGGCCTCGTAGGCCTCCTCCATCGCGCGCCAAGTCTGACGGTTGCCCTCGGCATAGTCGCCGCCGCGGAAATCCGCCCACGGTTGCGGGCTGTGGATGAGCATCAGGTCGATATGGTCGAACCCCATGCGTTCCAGTGATTCATCAATGGCTTTGGCCGCGCCGTCATAAGTTTTGACCTCCGCTGCGAGCTTCGTGGTGACGAACACCTCATTGCGCGGCAGTCCGCAGGTGCGCACGCCTTCGCCGACGCCGGCCTCGTTGCCGTAGGCCTGGGCCGTGTCGATATGACGGTATCCGGTCTTAATGGCATCACGCACAGCCTGCGCGGCCGGTTCGCCGTCCTCGATGAACCACGTGCCCAAGCCCAGCTTCGGGACGCGCACGCCGTTGGACAGTTCATAGGTTTCCTGTGCGATCATGACGTTCTCCTTTGCGGTAGTGATGACAATAGTGGGACACTGTGCTATCTCGCGGCGTCAAGCCGCACGGACAACGCGATGCAGACGATCAGCACATCAAGACAGCTCAGGAAGAACGCGGTGGCCGCCGCGACCACGGGGAGATGCAACGTGCGCGCGGGCGAAACCGGGGAGGCGTGAGGCGCAGCCATTTGCAATGCCTTTCTTACGGGGTTACGGGGGAGAGAAAATGCCGCGCATCATGGTAAACGGCGGCGGCCGACGTGCTGCGCATGAGCCAGCCGACGCTATCCCGCCAGATCCAAAACCTCGAACAAAAGGTCGGAACGCCCCTGTTCGTGCGCGGAACCCACGGCCGAGCTCCGGAACTGACGGAAGGGGGACGCTTACTGCGCCGTCGCGCGGAAGGGCTTGTAGCGTTGCACGACAAGGCGCTGGCCGAATTGGAGGAGCTGTCCGGCGAACCGTCCGGCGAGGTCAGCATCGGCGCCGCCGAATGCGAGACAGTACGCCTGCTGGCCCAGGCAATGGTCAAAGTGCGCGAACGGCATCCCCGCATCCGATTCCATATGTATGACGCGAATGTGTCCGATGTGCTCGAGCGCATCGATGCGGGCTTGGATGATTTCGGGCTGGTGCTTGAACCGGCGGATCTGTCCCGCTACGATTTTCTGAATCTGCCGCCCCTGGACCAATGGGCGCTCGTGATGCGGCGTGACCATCCCCTTGCGGGGTGCACCTCGATCCGCAAGGAAGACCTTGCCGGTGTTCCCCTGATCGTTCCCCGCAATTCATCCAAGCGCAACGACCTGTCGGGGTGGCTTGAGGGCGGCGTCGACGCACTGAACGTGGTCGGTACCGCGAACATCCTGCATAATTCCGAGCTGATGGTCGAGGAAGGGTTCGGATGCAAGCTGGCGTTGGCCGATTCCCTGATCGCCGGCAGGTCGGACCGGGCTTCGGGACTGGTCGCAGACCACTTGAGCCACCCGTCATGGCGCGGATGAGTCTGATCTGGCGCAAAGGCCAGCCGATGTCGCGCGTCTGCCGAACATATCTGGATGCAGTGCGCCGTCTGGCTACGGCGTGACGCGTCTTCCGCCAGTGACGCCACCCCAGTTTTCTCCCATATCGTTATGAAATATGAAAGTAGGAGCCGAATTCCCTGTGCATCATGGGGCCGGCTCCCGCGCTATGCGGGATGGACACTTGCAGTTCTAAGCCTATGGCCTATAGGAACGTAGCGCTTAAGAGTTCGCTTTGGCTGCCAGTCCTAGGCAATCTCATATGGCCGCCATGAAGCGTTGGCTCGTTCTCACCCGTCCGACGGCCAGGCCCAGACTTATGAAGGCGGCGGCGAAGAGCAGGAGGATGCCGACCGACGTGCCCCACGAGGTCAGGTTGGGCGAGCCAACGACAATGGAATCTCGCCCGCCAAAGGAGTCGTAGACCGCTTGGACGAACCACCATCCGGGTGTGAAGCGGCACAGGGCCACCATCGGTCCGGCCATCATCGAGGCGGGAACCCATGCGCTTGACAGGAACACGAGCGCCAGGGAGACCACGTTGGAAATGCCGCTGAGCGCGTTGGCGGACACGCCGAATTGGCCGACCATGAATCCGAAGGCCAGGGCCATGACGGTTAGCGCGAGCGCCGCAACCAATGCGAGCGCGACTCCCGGCGAGTTGATCAGCGCGGTGCCGCCCGGCGTCAGGGCGAGCATGACCAGCGCGAGCAGCGAGTAATACACCCACGCCATCAATCCGACGGTGCCGCTGGCGGCCATGATCGCCAGCCCGGTGCCCGCACTCGTGGCGGGCGAGGCGGCGAGCCGGGAACGGATGCGGCCGGTGGTGAAACGGGTGACCACCAGTCCCACAGCCAAGGTCAACGCCGCCATCATCGGATAGATCATCGAGGAGACGACGGTGCCGAAGGCCGTGGCGGCAATCGCGGACTGGTCCTGCGTCTGGGCGGATTTAGTGGCGACGACGCGCACTTCGGGAACGTCGCGCTGGTTCTCCGTTGCCGTTGCGATGGCGTCGCTCAGCGCGGATCGAAGGTCGGAGCCAGAAATATCGGTGGCACCCGCCGATGCCTCGACCGCCAGCGCCGAGCGGACGGCGGACACGAATCCATCGACCTGGACGCGCGCCAACGCGGCCGAACCGGAGGAATAACTGGTGACCGTCTCCAATTGAGGAAGGTCGCCGCCCGTTTGCGCGGCTTGCGCGAGGTCGGCGGCGTACCCTTCTGGCACAACGACCATCAGCTTGACGGCATCGGTGGCGACGGCGTCCTGCATGGTTCGCAGGTCGTCGCGCACCTCGACCAACTCGGACTTGCCTTCAAGCGCTTTGCGCAATCCACGGCCGAAAGCGTGACCGGATTCAGTATCGCGGTCGACGACGGCCACCGTGGCTTTGTCAGGGCTGAAGGACATGCTGTCGCCGCTGGAAGCAAGCATGCTCACGACGCCCACGGACAGAACGACCATCAGCGCGGATGTGCCGAGCAGGTACCCCAGAATGGCTCCCAGATGGCCCCGGATGACGCGGAGCGCGGCTTTACAGGTGCGCATAACGATGCCTCCTCAGCAGGACGACGGACAGAACCAGGCCGACGCCGCCCATGACCAGCAGTCGGCCGATGGTGACGGCGAACGGGGTGAGCGAATCGTAATACAGCAGGTCGTAGAACAATTCCGAGACTTGCTTGACCGGGGAAATGAGATGAAGGATGGGCACGGATTGGGCGATGCGATCGTTGATCTGCATCGAGAAAGTCCCCATGAGGCCGGCAAGCGTGGACAGGCCGACCGACAGCGTGGTGGCCACCACGCTTTTGGCTTCGATGGTGAGCTTGGGCACGGCGCCCAGCGCCAGGCCAAGCGCGCTGGCGACGAACGAGGCGACCAAAATGCCCAGTTCGGCCAGCCATTCGCGCCCACCCACCGCGATGCCGAGCACGAAGCGGATATAGAGGAACGCGACGCTCAGGGACAGGAATGACATGAGCCAACCGGAGAGGAACACACCAAGTGCCATGCGTGCTTTTGGTAGCGGGCCGGCGCTGAGGCGCGCACCGGAGTCGGACAGGTTGGCTTGGAGACTCACAATCGACGTGCAAGCGAACAGCATGCCCATCATGGCCGCCATGCCAAGCAGGGCGAAATGGTAGCGGGCCATCGCATCGGGTTGGAAATGGGTGAGTGTGATTTCGCGGGTCGCGGATTGCTGGGATGCGGCGGCATCTGACGTGGCGGCCTGGACGAGTCGTTCGAGACGCGCCGGGTCTGAGGCGAGCGTGGAGTCGGCTTGTATGGACCGGCCTACGGCCCCGGCGATGGTGGCGCGCTGTGTGTTGAAGGAGTCGACCGCGCTCGCCAGCGCGGACAGTGTGATGGAGATTGGGCTGCCGCCATTGGCCTTGGCCGCTTGGACCTGCCCCGCCGCCGAAGCGGAGACGGACAGGGCGATATCACCCTCGCTATCGGCCGTCATCATGGCCTGCACGTCCCCATTGTCCAGCATCCGCCGCGCAGCGGTCTCATCAGCCGCCTCCCGGACGCGAATAAGTGCCGTATCCTCCTGGGACGGCGCTGTATCCTGTTGCGTCGCGGACTGGCTGTCGGCTTGTGGCTTTTCGGATATGGACGTGACGAATTCCTCGGCGCCGGTGGCTTTGCTCCAGGCGTCGTCGCGCACGACGGCGACGGGCATGGAATCGATGACATTGGCTTCGTCCATGTTGCCGAACACGCCTTGCAGCAGTGTGGCGAGGATGATCGGGAAACAGAACATCCAGAACAGGCCCGTTTTCTCGCGCAGGCTAATACGCGTCATGGCCAGGAAAGTGCTCCACATGATGCCGCTCCTTTCGCTTCGCGCTCACTGGTCGCGCAGTGCGGTTCCGGTCAGTTCGAGGAACACGTCGTTCAGGGTGGGTGGACGGCTGGTCAGATGTCCGAAGGCCACGCCGGCGGATTTGAGTGTGTCGAGCAGATCCACGAGATTGTTCTCGCCGCGCCGGCAACGCACATCGAGTTCCTTGCCGTCCCAATCCGCCTCGATGACGAAGCCGAGCATCCGCACCCGTTCGAGGACGCCATCGGGCAGGTCGAGCACGGAGATGGTGATGCGCTCGCCCATGCCGATCATGTTCTTGAGTTCCTCGGCGGTGCCGAGCGCCAGATGCCGCCCGTGGTCCATGATGAGGATGCGGTCGGCGATCTGTTCGACTTCCTCCATGTAATGGCTCGTGTAGACGATGGTCGCGCCCTCGCGGTTGAGCCGTTGGATGCCTTCGAGGATGGCGTTGCGACTCTGCGGATCGACGGCCACCGTCGGCTCGTCCAGGAAGATGAGGTCGGGCCGGTGGACGATGCCACATGCGATGTTGAGGCGGCGTAGGAGTCCGCCGGACAGCTTGCCCGGGCGGAAACGCCGGAACTCGCTCAACCCCACGAAATCGATGGCCTGGTCCACCAGTTCGGCGCGACGGGCGCGCCCGGGCACATACAGCGAGCAGAAATAATCGATGTTCTCGCCCACGGTCAACTCGTCGAATACCGCCACGTTCTGCGGCACGATGCCGATGCGGCGCTTGAGCTCGTAGGAGTTGGACCCCATTCTTTCGCCGAACACGCGGATATCGCCCGCGTCATAATTCAGCAGCGCCAGGATGCAGTTGATGGCCGTGGATTTGCCGGACCTGTTGGGGCCGAGCAGGCCAAAGACCTCGCCTTGGCGCACCTCAAGGTCGAAATAGTCAAGCGCCAGCATATCCCCGTAGCGTTTGACCAATCCGTTGACGGACACGGCCGCGGGGCGCTCCCCGCGCGCCGGTTGCGTTGACGCGTTCATCCTTTCCTCCTTCGTTTGCTTCCATCATCCTCCTCGCACGCCGCGCGACACCGGTGCCATCCGTCACATTCCTCGCCCTCTCAGTGACATTTGTCACCATGCGGCCGGGGTTAGACTGGCGGATATGCGAGGATTATGCGCCAAGTTGCTGCTGGCGGCGTTATGCGCGGCGTTGGCCGCGTCGGACGTTCCCACGGCAGGACCGGGCGCGCCCGCCGTGGGAACGTTGACGGCGCTGCTGTGCGCGGTATGCGCCGCTGGACTGGGCGAATGGCTTATCGGCGTGTATCCCGCCAGCGGACACACGGCGGTCGTCACAGGGAAGTCGGCCGACATGCGAGCCATGTCACGGCTTCCCGTTGCCGCCATGCCCGGGGCGCTCCTTTCCCTGTGCGCGTTAGTGTTTGTTCCTTTCGAGGCGATGCTGCCGGTCGTCGCCTTCGACAGTGCGAAAGCCGCTGAGGCTCCCTCGCACTCGGCCGTCTCACGCGCATCGTTGTCAAGCCCTTCTCTGCCTGTCATCATCACCATCGTCATGAGGCTCGCATGGCTGATGCCGTTGGGGTGGCATGCATTCCGCGCCCGTGACGAGATAAGCGAACTGGCATCTCTGGCGATTCTTGCGTTGCTATGCGCGGTCGCGTGGGCGTGGGGCGCGTCATTCGGCCGGGAGGAACGCTTGCTCGCCGCCTTGCGCCAAGCGCAGGACAGCCGGCGCGGCACAGTGCGCGATCTCAAAGCGCAGATTGATGATTCGCAGGAGGCGCAGCTCTCCGCCGTCCACGAGGCGCGACTGTCAGAGCGCACACGCATCGCACGGGATATCCATGACAATGTGGGCCATCTGCTCACACGCGCCATCATGCAGACCGAGGCGGCGCGCGTGGTGGCCGAAGCCCGCGCGGACGGGCCGGCCGCCGATGGATTCGCACAGGTCTCGGCCACGGTGAACGAGGCGATGACGATGGTGCGCCGCTCCGTGCATGATCTGGATGACGCGGGGCAGGATTTCGCCGATCTCATCCGTGCCGCATCCCTCGGCAATGGTCACGACGGCCCCGAGGTGACGCTGCGCAACACCATCCAGCAAGCGCCGGCGGTCGTGGGCCGTTGTTTCGCGGCGATCATCCGCGAGGCACTGACCAATGCGACGCGCCACGGACACGCCGCGCACGCGACGGTAAGCGCGCAGGATTTCCCCGCGTTCTGGCAACTGGTCATCCAAGACGACGGTGCGACGGCGAACGATACGCAAGCTGGTTTGGCAACAGCCGGAACGCGTATCCCTCATGATTTCTCCGCCGACGCGTTCGCCTTGGATGCGCGAGTCATGGGGCTGGCGGATATCGATGCCCGCGTGGCGGCAATGGGCGGCGTGTCCACCCACGGACCGCACGGGTCGGGATGGAGGGTGTTCGTTTCGATACCCAAAAGCCGGTTCGGCGCATCGTTCGACACAAGTTCGATGCCGGCGGACGATTGACGGACACTGCGGATTAGGACGGGACGCAGCAGGATAAAGGACGGAAAGATATGAAGGTTGCGATTGCGGATGACGACGCGATCGTCTGCTCGTCGTTGTCGACGATTCTGACGGCCACGGGCGCGGCCGAGGTGATATGGACGGCGGGCGACGGGGCTGAGGCGATGGCGAAGTATGAGTCGGGACCGGCGATGCGCCCCGATGTGCTGCTTCTCGACGTGCAGATGCCCGGCACGGACGGGCTGGCCGCCGCCGAACAGATCCTAGCCTTCGATCCAGCGGCGCGCATCCTGTTCCTGACCACCTTCGCCGACCGGGACTATATCTCGCGCGCGATGGCCCTCGGCGCAAAGGGCTATCTCATCAAACAGGACGTGGCTTCGGTGGCCCCGGCCCTCCAGGCCGTCATGGCCGGGCAGGTCGTGCTCGGCAGCGAAGTGCTTGGCAAACTCACCGCCACGCCGCCGCAGCATGGCATGACGGGCGCCGTGGCGGGCGATACCGGCGATGCCAAGGGCACAACGCCGGCCTTGCGCTCAGCGATCACGACATGGCGCGCCTATCCGACAGGGAACGATCCATCGCCGCGCTGGTCGCGCAGGGACTCGACAACCGCGACATCGCCTCACGGATGTTCCTCTCCGAAGGCACGGTGCGCAACCGCATCAGCGACATCCTCGACAAACTGTCGCTGGACAACCGCACCCAACTGGCCATCGCCTGGCTCCACGCTCACCACTGACAAAAGATCCACCTGGGCGACCCGTGCAAGAGCAAGCCCGGGAACCTGCGCACCGTCATCCGCCACCCCATCGTTTGACGAAACAAACGTGGGCCCATGGCGCCCCACTGTCATTCTGAGCGAGCGGAGCGAACGAAGAATCTCTCTGCCACGTTGAGACGCTTCGGCTTCGGCTACGCTGACAGGCCTCGCCTGTCCGTCGCGGTCTGAAGGCCGCTTCCCTCGCCTACGGAAGCCCCACCGGGGCTTCCGCTTAACGGCTCAGTGCTCAGCATGACAGGGGGCAGCCACATCGCAGTTCAGCTTCATTTTTTATCCATGCGACACACAATATTATTTGTTACGTTATACTATGTGCTATATAGTATTATGTAACGCATAGCGGGCAGCAATGCCATGACGCAGAAAGGAGGGCTTATGGACAGCAAAACCAGGCGCGGATTCCTGGAGGCGTGCGTGCTCACGGCCGTGAACGAGCGTGAATCATATGGGTATCAGATCATACGGGATGTGCCGGCGGCGCTCGGACTGACCGAATCGACGCTGTATCCGCTGCTCAAGCGATTGGAGGCGGCGCACTGCATCAGCGTGCGGTCGGCCGAGCACAACGGGCGGCTGCGCAAGTACTACCGCACCACCGACGAGGGCAAGGCGCGCATCGAGGACTTCCTCGCCGACTGGCCCGATATCGAGGCTGTCTACCGGTATGTCGCCGGGGAACGGCAGAGGGCCGACACCGAATGCATACCCGTTGGTGCCGTCGATCCCGTAGATTCCGCCGCCGCATATCCCACCGATTCCAGCACCACCAATTCCAATACCCCCGATTCCGACACCGACAACCGCACCACTGACGACAAGGACGCATCATGAACCGCACCGAATATCTGAGCAAGCTGGCCGCGCAGATCGCCACGCTGCCCGACGAGGAGATCACCCGCTCGCTCGCCTTCTACAGCGAGGCGATCGACGACCGCATGGAAGCGGGCCTGAGCGAGGAGGAGGCCGTCGCGCAGTTGGAGCCGCCGGCGGTCGCGGCCCGCATCATCATCGAGGAACTGCCCATCGTGCCGCGTGCGGTCGCCGTCACGAGGCGGCGCAGCGAAACCCTGTTCCTCACGCTGGCGATCATCGGCTCACCCATATGGCTGAGCTTGGCGATCGGCATTGTCGGCGCCGCGGCGGGCATCTATATCGCGATCTGGGCGATGGTATTCGCGCTATGGGCCATCGTCATCTGCTTCATCGCAGGACCACTGCTCGGCATCGGCGTGCTGCTCTGGAACCTCGCCACCACGGGATTCACCACCGGCGCCTTCGCCAATGGACTATGGCAGTTCGGCATCGGTTTGATTCTCGGCGGACTGGGCCTGCTGTTGATCCGCCCGACCATCGCGGCCACACGAAGGCTGGCCGGACTGTCCGTGCGCTGGATCAAGGCCGTGGCCGCGCGATTCGTGCGGCGTGACGCGGCGGCACCGGCAGCGACATCACGGACGCAGGCACCGACGAAGCCGCTCACCGCCAGCGACAATCCCGATTCGGCAACCATTGCCGGCACCATCATCGCAGCGCGCAACGCAAAGGCTGAACGCATCTGGCACACCGTGTTCATCGCCGCCCCGATCTGCATCAGCGCAGGCATCGTCGTACTCGTCGCAGCCCTCGCCATCAATCACTGGGGAGTCAATCAGCTGGTAGACGTCGCCGGAACACTACTGGCGGACCATTTCGTCCTCCTGCGCATGCTTGGAGTGTGATAATTCATGCTGATAGGCGCAGAAAGCATTGCCCAATCATATTGATGCCACGCAACGCTGTTCTATTGTCTAAATACAAGTGCGACACTTGAGGCTAGTCAACTGTCCCCCTAGATTGCAGCCTAGTGACGCTCGTTTCCCCAAACGAACGTCACGCTTCTATTACGCAGTGGGCGAACGTCATTGCGT
The DNA here is from genome assembly GCF_056355835.1 of Bifidobacterium sp. LH_730. NCBI lineage: Bacteria > Bacillati > Actinomycetota > Actinomycetes > Bifidobacteriales > Bifidobacteriaceae > Bifidobacterium > Bifidobacterium sp. LH_730. Next base: position 4,466 of record NZ_JBKETB010000013.1, on the reverse strand, counting down.
CGACTTCGCTACAATGGCCGGACACAGCTGGTTTTCCGAAGCGGGAATCAACCGGAAACATGGGGGAAGCGAGGAAGGGCATGAGCAAGGAAACGCAAGGCACATTCAACGTGAATGGTCTCGAAGTCAGAGTCGTTTCGCACGGGAAAGACGATGATTACATATCGCTGACCGATCTGGCCAAGCAAAAGGTCAGGCCTGGCGAGGACCCATCAGTTGCCATTCAAAACTGGATGAGGAACCGAAATACCGTGGAACTCCTCGGAATCTGGGAAACATTGAACAACCCAGATTTTAAACCCCTCGAATTCGATGCGTTTAAAAAACGAAGCGGGACGCAAACCCGGATGCGGACGGAAATATGCGCGACCACGCCAGCGTCACGCAGAACCTCGTGCTGAGCAATCTAGAGAATCTCAACGCCGTCATGCTGCGCGACGGTATGGATAGACGCGAACGCACGCTACGGCTCAACGAAATCGCCAGGCAACAGATGGAGGCCTTCAGCGACAATCCGACCATCAAGAGACTCGAATCCGGCAACGGCAAGCGGCACATCAATCCAAGTCATTCCACACCAAAAGAGTGACGATGCGCCACCTTGTCGCATCCACAAGACGAACGTAACAAGCTAACGCCCTCGTGGCATAACGACGCTCATTTGTCTTTGCGGAAGAGGTCGATGATGAGGGTGGCGATGCCGCAGAGCATGCCGCCGATGGGCCAGGCGAGCCAGAAGAGGCCCTGGCCGGTCTGCCAGCCGCCTGCATCGTCCATCTCGTTCACCGGTTTGCCGGTGAAAAGCAACACCAGACCGACGATGGTGGCGATGAGCATGATGACGCCGCACACCGTGCCGATGAGCCGGTCATGGAAATCCTCTTCTCCCGCACGTTCTCGGCGTTCCTTCTCGGCGTCCTTGTTGTAGTCGGCGATATCCATAAGCCCTTTGCGCATGCCGACATGGACGATGATGCCCACGCCGGCCCCGATCAACACCAGCAGCAGACTCACCGGCCAACCGTCCGAAATGCCCTGCACCTCGTCGAACCATAGCATCGTCGCCACACCCATCAGAATCAGGCCGATGCCGACGGTTATGCCGACCGCAGTGCGGCGCGTGGCGCGGGCATGGTCCTCGTCGACGTAGAAATCCTCGATGAATGGATGCCTGCGTTGGAATTCGGCATGAGCCATGCCAGCCGGGATGATGAACGCCAGACCGACGATCACGCCAATCACGACGCAGAGGAAGGTCAGGAACGAATTGGTCGGATTGATCCCAAGGATGGAATTGTCCTCGTCGAACATCAGCCCTGCGGCCACACCCCAGATAATCGCGGCGACGCCGGCGGGAATCATCAGCGAGAAACGTCGACAATGTTCGTCATATCCGGTCATATCCTGCGCCGGCGCAACGGCGGGCGTCATCAGCGGAGCGGTGCCGAGGATCGTGGAGGACGCACCGTCAGCGGCAGCAGTGGCGTCCGCTGTCTCAGCGGCATCGCGCATGGCCGCGCCGGATGATACGGCAGCCGCGGCCTCATCATCGGCCGTTCTGTCCGCCTGCGCCCGGCTCACATCGCCCATGACCAGATCGTCGAGCGTGCAGCCGAACAGATCGCAGATCACGAGCAGCTTATCCATCTCGGGATAAACGACTTGGGCCGGAAATGGTCGCAAAGTGCGTGGAACATGCCGAGTACGCCTTGACGGCGTAGAAAGTTGGTGTGTCATGCCGAATAGTCGTTTGGATGTCCCTAATGCTTGGCGGGGGCCGATAGCCGAATGGCTGGCCGTCCGACGCGCCGCCGGACAGAGCGTGAAGACGGTCAAGAACAGGCGTTGCGAAATAGAATATGTGGCACGCGGGTTGAAAACCGGCCCGGCGAAGGTCACCGGCCGCGATCTGGTGAATTTCTTCGCCGCGCAGTCATGGGGCATCAACAGTCGCAAGAGCTACAAGGCCACAGTGCGAACGTTTTTCGAGTGGTTTCAGACTTCCGGCTATCGAGCAGACAACCCGGCTTCTATGCTGCCGTCGATCAGGAAACTTGAACCGGCACCGAAGCCATGCCCCGACAAATGGATACTTACCGCGTATCAACGCGCGGACGATGACGAACGGCTTATGCTCCAACTGGGCGCTGAAGCAGGGTTGAGGCGTGCCGAGATAGCGGCGTGCCATGGCAACGATGTTGTGCAAGACCTGTTGGGTTACAGCCTCCGCGTGGTCGGCAAGGGTAGCAAACAACGGTATGTGCCAATAGGCGACGATCTGGCCGCCAAGATCATGGACCGCGAGGGCTGGTGTTTTCCCGGACGTTTCGGCGGCCACGTCACGCCTGAACTTGTCGGTTCCAAGCTGTCCGCGCTACTGCCCGACGGATACACGGCCCACAGCCTCCGGCACCGGTACGCCACGCGCACGTATGAGGAAACGCACGACATCTACGTGGTGTCGAAGCTGCTGGGCCATGCGTCGGTCGAGACTACGCAAACATACGTCGCAATTCCCGAACGGGATTTAAGGTCGGCGGTTGGCGCGGTGGCACTGGTCAACTAAGCCATTGTGTCATTTGCCGGCCATGCGCAGCGGGTTATAGGCAACGCCCATGCCGGCTGCGATCAGGCCGCCGACTGTGGTGATGTAGTCGCCCACGGTGGGGTCTCCGAACTTGGTGAAGCCGAAGCCGACGGCCACGGCTATGAGTCCGAGCACGTACACGATTGTTCGCACGGTTTCGTTGAACACGGGTGTGTATCCGGTGTTCTCGCTGGTGGCGTGTTGTGGCTGGCTCATTGCTGTGTTCCTTCTACGGTGATTTTGAGGGTTTCGAGTTTGGCTTTCACGGCGTCGGTGACGGCGTTGGCGATGGTGCCGGGGTCTGCGCCCATGCTGTTTGCCAGTGTCTCGATGGCGGCTTGCTGGGCGGTGATGGTGGCCGTGAGTTGCGGCACTTGGATGGCGTCGAGGCCGTAGAGTCGGTCGATGGCTTTCACGCCGTTGAGGTCTCGCGCCCACACGGCGTCCGCGATTTCCTGCGCTGTTGGCATGGTTTGGGTTCCTTCCACTAGTTGTTTGAATTGTTCCCAGCTGTATCCCCAGCGGGAAAAATAGGGGTGTGGGTCGGTGTGGTCTGTGCCTCCCCACATTTGCCGGGCGTCGTCGTGGCAGATAAGCCGGTCGATGCCCCAGCCGTGCGCGTCGAGTCGTTCCCTGACCACCTGCGCGGCCAGTTCGATGCCGTTTTGGAAGTCGGTCTGGTTGGTGGCCTCGCAGATTTCCAAGCCTTCCACGTAGGCGTTGCCGTTGCCGACCTGCCAGCACAGGGCGTCGTATGGCACGGTGTGGTATGCCTCCGTCCAGTCGCTGACTAGGTGCGCGTTTGGCACGTCGTTGTTGCGCCAGTAGTTGACGTGGTTCGCGGCGGTCGCGCCGGGGTTCGCGGTCGAGTGAACGCAGAAATAGGTTGGGTTCAACGGCCCGTGCCCGGCCCTGACTATGGCTTCCTTGATGACGCTCATTGCGTGTCCTCCGTCGTTTTGGCTATGTGCGCGGCGCGTATGTCCTCGATCATCTGGATGCCCAAGCCGTTGCCTCCGAGCGCGGCGTAGGCGTTGTAGATGGTCTCTGCGGTTTGTTTGGTGTCAACGTCGCACACGCCGCCGTTGGCCACCATCGCGGCCTGTATGTGCTCCAGCTTGCAGAACAGGAGCACGCGCAGGCCTTCCTTGGTGGGGGTGTCGCGGTCGAGCCGGTTCAGCCACCATTGCACAATGCTGGTAGCCGTGCCGGAGCCGATGACGGCGGCCAGCAGGGTTATCAGTTCGCTGTTCATCGCTTCTCACATTCCCGCCGCCCAGCTGGCTTCGATCATCACCCATTTGTCGGTCGGCAGGTTCGCCATTTCGACCTTCAGGCCTTGCGTGCTCACGCTCAGGTAGCAGTTGGTAACGGCGTTGACGGCCAGATACTTGGTCTGGATGTTGCTGCACAGGTATTTGTCCGCCGTGAACGCGGTGAAGCCGGCGTCGATGGCGCGCCCGGTGTGGGCGGTGATCTGCAACGTGATGACGCCGTTTGCCTCCGCGAAGCGTTTATGCTGAATCTGGTCGAAGATGGGGTCGCCGCTGATTCTGGTCACGGTCAGGTCTCGCGCGTATTCGGGCCAGAACGTGTTGTGGCCGGTGAGCATGAGCTTGGTTGCGATGCTGGCCCATTTGCGGTAGCCGGCGGCCTTCATGTGTATGTATCCGTCGGCGTCGCTTTCGGCGATCATCTGTCCCCACCGGTGAACGCCCTGCATGAGCACGACGCGCGGGTTCGTGGTGTCGGTCAATGCCAGCGCGGCGTTGTTGATGGAATGCAGCGCGGTGTAGTGTTCGTGCAGGCCGAGGCCAAGGCCTCCGGCGATGGGGAACACGTAGGTGGTCGCGTTCGGCGCTTCCTGCCTGATCTTGTT
>NZ_JBKETB010000012.1:0-81991 GCF_056355835.1 Bifidobacterium sp. LH_730 | reverse complement strand
TTCCCGCTCATGCCCTACTACGCCAACGCCAGCAAACGCCTCGTCAAAACACCGAAACTGTATTTCCACGACACAGGACTGCTCTGCCACCTCCTAGGCATAGGAAGCGTCGCCGAATTGCTGCTGAGCCCCCATCTCGGCGCGGTGTTCGAGAACCTCATCGTCGCCGAAACCCTCAAGGCCCACCTCAACGCCGGCGACGAGCCGAGAATGTTCTTCTACCGGGATGACTCGAAGATCGAGGTCGACCTGCTGGACTTCACCGACAACGCACGACGCAAGCTCATCGAGATCAAATCCGGCCAGACCTACCACGACCGGTTCGCCGCGCACCTGGGCAGGGTCGGGCAATGGCTGGACATACCACCGGAGGAACAGTACGTCGTAGCCCGCGTCGAATCCAGCTACCAAGCCAAAGGCGCCAAAGTCCGCTCCGCGACGGACTGGCTACTGCAAGGGATCGCGGCAGAAAACTGACATTCGATCGCCTCGGCTAACGTTCCATCGCAACTGAGCACAATTTAGCCTCGCTCTCCAAGAAAACATCCACAGACCCCGCCCATACTGTTGCTCAGCATAGATAAGGGGTGGCGCGCCAACTGGCACGCCACCCCTTATCTTGCCTTGAAACCTGTCAGAGCTTGACGAGGCCCTTGTCAATCATGCGGCCGAGGAACGCGGCGGTGTCCTGACGGACAATCGTCTGTCCACCACGGAACGTGCCATCGGAGAAACCGGTCGTCACACCAGCCGACTTCGCCCATTCGATCGCCTCATGATGAGGCGTCGACTCAGACACATCCCCGAAGGACGCATCATCCTTCACCGCCGGGCCGCCGGCCAAACGATAGAGCATCGCAACCATATCCTGGCGCAGGATCTCACTGCCGCCAGCGAACGTGCGCGTGCCATCCGCGGCCGTGTAGCCCTGGATGACGCCCTGCTTCGCAGCCCACAGAATCTCCCTGTAATGCGGAGTGTCCACGGTCACATCGGCGAACACAAAATCCGCCTTGGCAGGCTCGAAGTCCGGCTCGCCGGCCAACCGGTAGAGGAACGCAGCCAAATCCTGACGCTTCAGAGTCGACATTCCCTGGAACGTGCCATCATCGAAGCCCCGCGTGATGTCGTGCTCGAGGATCGTCTTGATCTCCTCATGGTGAGGCGTGGAATCGTCGACATCCTTGAACATCACCAACACCTCAATGGTCACCTTCTTGGACGGATCGTCCTTCGAGGTGAGCGTGACCTTCTGCACACCCGGCTTGTCCGCGTCATAACCGGACACTGTCAGGTCCTCGGCGCCGACCTGCCTGCCGTCACCGAAATCGACCTTGACGCCTCCCAGATCGAGATCCTCGCCAAAACCGAGCTCGGTATCAGCAGGAGGCACGACAACCTCAGGCTCCGACGGCTTGACGGACCCACCATTGCCACCAGGAGTTGGATCTGGAGTGGGCTCAGGATCCGGGTTAGGATCGGGATTGTCGTCCGAGGTCACTGTGACGGCCACGTTGGCAGACACATCGCCAGCAGTTGCAGTGATTGTGGCATTGCCCTCGGCCTTGGCCGTGACCTTGCCGTTTTTTACCGTCGCAATCTTCGTGTCGGAAGACGACCACGTCACGGTCTTGTCGGTGGCGTTCTTCGGAGCAATGGTGGCAGTCAACGCGGAGGTCTCGCCGACCTTCAGTGTCAGCGCACCATCAACCACGCCGTCGCCGGCAATCGTCACAGACTCCACCGGAACGATAACCGGGGCCTTCTGTTCCAACGTGACCTTATAGGTCTTGGTCGTGGTGCCGTTCTCGGCGGTCACCGTGACAGTGACCACGTTATTCTTCACCTCGACCTTCGGATCGGCGGCCTTGTCATCGTTCTTGACAGCCTTGACGTCCTTGGCCGTCACGTTGGCGATACCGTCCACCGTCAGCTTGGCACCCGCCTCGGAGGCCGCAGCCTCCAAGTCCACGGACTGGTTAAGAACGGTCAGCGACTTCAACGTGGCGTCGTCGGACTTGGCGGGCGGCTCAGGCTCCTCGGACTTCGAGATCACGAGAATGTTGTCGTAAACGCCATTCTGCACGAAGCTCGTGTTGTAACCGTGGCCGATGAACGCCTTCGTGCCCTGCTGCTCGCTGAGCTTGAAGCCGATATCAGTGGCAGCCAACACCTCCGCGCCATTGAGCTTCACCGACACCTTGCCATTGCCGCCATCGGTTTCCTCATAGGACACTTCGAAGGAAGCCCACTGGCCGACCGTCGCTTTGCTCGACAGGTTCACCGAATGCTGGCTGTTGCCATCAGTGGTGTTGCCATAGCCAAGCTTGCCTTGGCCAAGCTGCAGGTTAATTGCCTGATTAGCGGTACCAATCGTCAACGTGGAGGCCTTCACGTCACCGACTTCCGCCAGCTTGACATCAGCCTTGAACGACCACTTGGTGGTGTTGAACACACTCGGGTCCGCAATCGTGGCCACTGCCTTGGAAGGACCATCAGCACTGGCAGTGCCACCGACCCAACCGCCGCTTAGTGTCACCACGTTGCCGCGATTGGCATCAGCACCCTCAGCCTTGGTGATGGTGGCATTGGCATCGCCGCTAGGCACCTTGATACCGCTGACTTCGTCCAACGCACCGTTGACGATTTGCTCAGGCACCTCGGCATCGCCCTTGACGATGATGACCATGTATCGCTTTGTGGTCCGATGATCCTGGGCCACTGAAGTGATGTTAAGGGCAGTCACATCCTGGTCGAGCGCAATCTCACGAGAATCGTTTTCGCCATCCTTAACCACGATGCCATTGGCCATCACATAGGCACCCGGATCGGCAACCGTAAAGGTGGCCTTCACGAACTTGGCGTCAGCAGGCACCTTCAGCATGTAGTCAGTGGTGGCGGGCTTGAACGGCTGTTCCTTGTCGCCGGCTTTGTTGAACCATTCGCCGTTGTCGAACGTAAGGTTCTTCAGCTTGGCATTGGCGGAATAGTCCTCCGCCGTGGTGGTGCGCACGCCATAGACGCCGCCAACCACGACCTGAGTTGAGCTATTCGCCACGAACTTCACGCGCACCTTGCCATCCTTGACTTGTTTCATCAGATCAGCAGGGATCTCGGTATTCACCCAATAGAATCCGCTCTTGGAGGCAGAGTACTTGACCGTGAACTTCTTCGCTGCAGAACTCATCTCGCCAGCCGCCTGCTGACCCTGATCGGTCACGGGCGTCGGGTCGATCCACATATCGAAACTGTCGCGACCGTTATCGGCGTCAACAAGGCGAACTCCCACATAATTCTTCGCGGCCTTTGAATCGACCTTGAGATCGTAGGAGAACCAGCCGTCCTTAAGTTCGGCTTGGCGATATTGTTCACCGTTATATTCACCGGCAGTGGAATTGTTGCGGCGGAAGTTATACAGGCCCTCGTTCTGTTCCTGATTGTCGAATTGCGTAACAGCTTCTGTATTGAAAGCATTGTCGCGCTCTTCGGTCTTGCTTGACAGAATTTGCTGTTGATAGGCCTCGGAATCCACCTCAGCCAAATCCCAGTAGATCGCATATGTGGTCTCGTACAGCGTCTTGTATGGCTGGAGCTTGATTGAAGCCGCCTCGCCCTCGACATTGCGGAACTCGAAGCTCAAGTCCTTACCGTCGTTGGGATCGTCAGTTCGCACAAGATTCTGTTCGATATTCTTCACCCATTCGGCAGGAGTCTGAGCCGCCGGGAAAATCTGGGCCATCGCATTCGACGCAGCGTCATAGGCCGCCGAACGCACCAGCACACCGCCATAGCCCCAATTATTCTCCGGGTTGGTTTTACGCAGGGAACCCGCCAACACATAGGGGCCATAGGTGAATGCCACCCAGTTAGCATTATCTTGCGCGGCATGCGCCTGCAGCTTGGCGGGCAGCTCATAGCTGAGCTTGTCGCCAGCCTGCACCGGCACAGACACCCAACCCTGGGCGTTCTTCTCAAGCGTCACCGACTGGCCATTCTTCGTGAGCTTGGCGGCATCAGTGGTCCATTCGGGCACGCGCAGCATCAGATTCGCCGAACCGGACGCGCCTGCCGCTGCGCCCTTGTCGAGCTTGGCGACCTCGAACGTCACCATCGTCTGCTTCGGCACATTCGCGTTCTGCGTAATCTTCAGACCGTGTCGCTTGTCGGTGAACGTGGACGAAAGGAACATGTTCACATACACGTCGTTCTCGTCGGTGAACCACATCGAATCATTGAGCTTCGCGAAGTTCTCGATGCCCGTTCCCTGGCAGCACCAGAACTCGCCGTACTCCGTGCCGAACACCTTCGGATAGCCGGCCTTCATAGGCTGGAAATAGGTGGTCATACCGGTTTCCGGATTCTGTGACGGCAGAATCGAGTTGATGAACGTGTGCTCGTAATACTCGGAGTACTTCGCCTCATGCGTCACTTGGAAGAGCAAACGCGCCAGCTTGAGCATGTTGTGCTCATTGCAGGTTTCCACCGTGGAGTTGTTGGTATAGCCGCCGCCGTTCACGGGGTCGCCGTTCTGCGTCGCATCCTTCCATAGCTGGTCGGCCACGTGGAAATGCTCGGACTGCGAGTTTCCACCATTGACATAGGTGTGGTGATTCACCACGATGTCAAAGAAGTTCTTGGCCGCAGCCAGATACAGGCTAGTCAGCTTGCCCTGCTCATCTTCAGACAGGGAATCATAAAGCTCCTGGTCCTCGGTATAGGCCACATAACGCTGCATTGCGCCCACAAGCTTGGGGATGGTGGTGTTCGCGTGCAACTTATTCAATGGATCTTGACCCGCAGCCAACTTTTCAAACAACGTGGTCTCGTCGAACATATGCGCTGCGGTCAGTACTGTCTGCTTATCAGCCGGATCGGCAATTTCTGCAACCTGATACAGGGCATCGTTCATGCCACCATATTCAGTGCTCAGCATATTGACGTTTTTGTGAGCGTTCTTCCACGCCACTATCCATTTAGCGAAATCAACGGCAGCTGCCTTAGCCTGCTCGCGCGTTTCGTCATCAGTGGAATACAGGTAGGCGTGAACCAATCCTTGTTCGATCTTGTGCAGGTTATAGAACGGCACAACCAACGTAGGCCAGGAACCGTTGGGCACGAATTTCACTTCGAATGCAGGTAGATAACCAGCATTCGCAGAATCCTTCTTAGCATATGCCTGCTGAGCGGCACGAATGCCTTTCACCAGCTCGGTCTGCTTCTTGGCAAGCTGCGCTTTCTGCTCTGGGGTAGCAAACGTGGCACGCTGCGCCTCAGAGATAGCCGAAAGATAGTGGCCAATAAAATGACCCGTAAACTTACCGTGGTCACAACCCTTGGGGTCTTCGTCACCGTTATATTTCGCCTCTTGGCCGCATTCCCAGCCACCGTAGTTCTTCGTGCCTTCCTTAATCGGCAAACCAGAAACACGATTAAACTCCACTAGCAAACGGTCAGTCTCAAAGGAGTCAAGATAAGTAATCTCCTTCTTGGCAGCGTTGGTCATGTAAGCATCGGCAACCTCGACATTGGACATGTCGGATTCCGCGAGATACTTCTCAGAGAATGTCTGATCTTCCTGCTTGCCAGCGGCCGGCACGGTGACGGTGAAGGTCTTGGTGACCTTCTTGGAACCATAGACGCCGGTGGCGGTCAGAGTCACTGTGGCATCTTCCTCACCCTCGGCCGGGCGAGTCACTGTGCCCGTGGAGGAGATGACACCTTGGGTATCGGTGGCCCACGTGATGGTAGTGCCGTTGGCGGCCTCGGCCGGCAGCGTGAGGTTGCTGGTGGCGTTGGCGGGGATGCTCAGCTTGTTCAGCGCGTCGGTAGCCACGTCGGCCGCATCGAAATCAGTATCGCCGACCTTAACCTCGCGTTCCACGTCGGTGGTGTTGGCCACGACGTTCCACAGCTCCACCTCGTCGAGCACACCGTTGAGGGTGCCGGCGTTGTTATGCGCGCCGTTCCAGCCGATATACTTGGTGTCGGCGGTGGGGTTGACGGTTTTGCCGGCGTTCTGGTCGCCGTCGGTGTGCGATGACTGCTTGATGCCGTTGATATAGAAGGCCGCGGTCTTCGCAGCGTCGTCCCAGGTGACCATCACATGCGTCCACTGGCCGGCCTTGAAGATCTCGGAACGCTTGCCGTCCATCACGAATTCGGCGGGCTGCGTGCCGGTGCCTTTAGCGCCGATGGACAGCACCAGCGGCTTAGCTTCGGCGTTGGCGGAAAGGTACCAGCCGTCCTGGTTGTATTCGCCCTTGGTCCACATCAGAATCTGCTCAGTGGTGATCGCAGCGTTCGGCTTGTACCAGAACGATAGCGTCAAATCCTTGGGCTGCAACGTATCGGATGCGCCGAGGGAAACAGCGGCGTCAGCGAAGTTCGCACCATTGCCACTCACACCGTCGGGATAAGTAATCTCACCTTTGGTTTTTTCAACCTTGTTCTCGCCTGTGCTGGAATCAGTCAGGTTGTCGTTATCGAACGTCAGTCCCAGCACCTTATTGTCATCGGCGGTGACGGCGGTCATGCCGCTATCCCCCACCTGCAGCTCCGCCGCAACCGCAGTGGTCGCAGGCATCACCGCAAGAACCATAGGCAGCACGGCGGCAATCGCAACCAAGCGTTTGCCCACTGCATGTCTTTTTTGGGGCTTCATCCGAACCTCCTTTGAAAGCCCCGATGCCGCCAAGTCGGCGTACAGCACCGCACGCCATCCAAGCACCATCGTTATTCGATATGTCGAGCCCACCGCCAGAACAGCCGAAAAGTTATCGAACTGTTATCAGAAGCCCCCCCCCCGAACAACTTTTATCCGAGGAAGGAACCGCCGCATCGTCTCGCCGTCGCGACTGACGAGACAACCATTTTGGCGGCTTTTCAGCATTCCTACGAGCCGATGCGTCAACGCATCCAACCCGCGGAACACCTACCGAGCTGCCATCAATATACCCGAAACGAACACTGTTGATGTTCGCTCCCACCCCGTAAGCAACAATCTTTCAAACAAGGATGACGCACTACGGAAAAGGCCGGTTGGAGAGCACCAACATAGTGCCCTCCAACCGGCCTTCGGCCTTCAATTCCCTCGCGCCATTACTTGATGTCGACGAGGTCCTTGTCGATTACGCGGCCGAGGAACGCTGCCGTGTCCTGGCGCACGATCGTGTTGCCGCCCTTGAACGTGCCATCAGAGAAGCCGGTCGTCACACCGGCCGACTTCGCCCACGCGATCGCCTCATGATGCGGGGTGTCAGCGGACACGTCGGAGAACGACGCGCCATCCTCCACCCGCGGACTGCCAGCCAGGCGATACAGCATCGCAATTAAATCCTGACGCTTGATGTCAGCGCCACCGGCATACGTGCGCGTGCCATCCGCGGCCGTGTAGCCCTGGATGACGCCCTGCTTCGCGGCCCATAGGATCTCCCTGTAATGCGGAGTGTCCTTGGTCACGTCGGCGAACACGAAATCCGCCTCCGCAGGCTCATAATCAGGCTGACCGGCAAGACGATACAGGAACGCGGCCAAATCCTGACGCTTCAGAGTCGACATACCCTGGAACGTGCCATCCGCGAAACCACGCGTGATGCCATGCTCAAGGATCGCCTTGATCTCCTCATGGTGAGGCGTGGAGTCATCGACGTCCCTGAACATCACCAACACCTCAATGGTCACCTTTTTGGACGTATCGTCCTTCGAGGTCAAAGTCACGGTCTGTTTTCCCGGCTTGGACGCGTCGTAACCCGACACCGTCACATCCTCAGCCCCCACGGTCTTGCCGTCACCGAAATCAACCTTGACGCCACCCAGATCAAGATTCTCGCCAAAACCAAGCTCGGTGTTAGACGGAGGAACAACAACCTCAGGCTCCGACGGCGTCACAGTGCCACCACCATTGCCACCAGGAGTCGGATCAGGAGTCGGTCCGGGCTCTTCAACCTTCAAACCAGCCTTGGCGGTTGTGAGCGCCTCCAGAGCCGCGTCGACCTCAATCTGATAGGCGGTGACCTTCTCACCCTTAGTGACGAGGGTCTTCTCAGCTGTGGCAAGCACGCCGGAATCCTTAAAGGCCTTCCACGACTCAGCCGTGTAGTCCGATTCCTTGAGCGCCTTGGCGTCCTTGACGGCCGCTTCTAGCTTCGAGTAATCGGTCTTGGCCATCTGCACGGGCTCGATGTCCTTGGTCACATCGACCTTTTGCATCAGACCATCCTTGAAGGCGATCTCGCTGATGGCGGTCTCGCGGTGATAGCCAAGTCCATCGGTGTAGACGCCCACCGGTGTGTAATGGCGGTGGTAAGCCATGAACGTGCGTTCGCGACCGGTGCCATCGGTGAAGGTCACGTCGGACTGATGCCCAGTGCCCTGGATGCCGTTGGCCTTGTCCTTGCCGACCAGCCATTCCGTTTTCACGGTGATGTTGCCTTCCAGCGAATCGGAGACACCGTAGTTGACGTGGTAGTTCTCGCTGTTGGCATCATCGCAGGTCCAAGTCCAGTGATACTTGCCGTCACGCTTCATCACGACCACGGACTCGCGGAAGCCCGTAAGGCCGTTGATATAGCGTACGGTGTCCGGCACGATGGACATCATGTCCTCACCCAGCTCGGCGATGGCGGCAGAACCGTTGCCATAGAGAATGTACGACTTACCGGTGTCCGGATCGGTGAAAATCGACGGATCGATGGCCTGACCGACCGTCACGTCGCCAGTCTTGCCGTTCTTCATAGTCCGATTGACCAGAGGCTGTTCGGCCGGCTTGAACGGACCCGCAGGATTATCGGCAACGGCCACACCGATGGCGGACTCGCCGCCCGGCTTCTTGGCGCAGTAATAATAGAAGTACTGCATCTTGCCGTTGATCTTCTTGGCCTCGATGGTCGGTGCCCACGCGGAGCCAACGGACCACTTGGAGAAAGCAATGTTGTCGACCTTAGAACCATCATAGTCGACTTTATTGTTTTCGTTCTCCTTATTGACGTCAAGAATCACACCCTCATCCGTCCAGTTCACCATATCGGTGGAGCTGAAAGCGTGGAAGTAGTTGCCGCTCCAACTCTTAAAACCGTCGGTGGTCGGATAGAGCCAGAACTTGCCGGTCTCCGGGAAGTAGTCGATGTCGGGATCGGCATACTGGCCGGGCAGCACCGGGTTGTTCGAGATCTCGGCCGCCTTCAGCGTCCACTCCTTGGCGACCTGAGTGCCATCTTCCTCAGTAGAGGAAACCACAAGCTTGTGGTCCTTTGTGGCATCAATCTCGCCAGAGACGGTGTACTTATCAGCCGACAAGGCGCCGAAACGCTGTCCATCCAGCGTGACATTTGTCGCCACGTCATTGCGGTTGAGCTTGATGGCCACTGGCGTGTTAGCCAGCTTGCCTTCAGCGCGTCGGTTCAGCGTCGGCGTGATAGTGCCCGTAGCAGCATCCACCTTGGCATACAGCGCCGTATGGCCATCAGTGCCGACTTCCCCGGAAGGATTAGCCGGAACCGTGCCCATCACAGCAGACTTCACCGTGACATCGCCGAGCATATCGCGCATGGAGCGGGCATAGTTGTAAACCTTAATCTTGTCCACGCCGCCGTTCCAATATCCATCCGCCGCATAGACCGACTTGCCGATGTACGCCTTGAGGTTCTTGCCAAGATCGGAGACGTTCACCGTGATGTTGGTGTTCTCACCAACCAGCTGGTTGTCTGCATACACTGCAATGCGATGCGGCTCAACGGTGATGACATACTTATGCCAATTCAAGGTATTCACATTGGCGGTGGCACCCTGTTCAGCCGAATATGTCTGATCGGTGATGGCAGTGTACAACTGCGCACCACGCAAACGGATGATGATGTACTTCTGATCGCTGTTGCCAATGGCGAAGGAGAAGAAGTTGCCATTGGAGGCACGCGACTTCGACTCGAACTCCAGCGTGAAGGAATCACGGCCATCGAACATGCCGGTCGGGAACTGCGCGTAGGACTTCTTGTTCGGACGCAGCTGCATCACATTGGTGTTCCAATCGCCCGGCACACCGAACTCAGGCTCACCGGAGAAGGTCAAATTGTTGTCGCCCTTGGTGTCCTCACCGCGGCTCTCGGCATTTTCGAAGTCATACTGAGCAATAGGTTCGGAACCAGCTTGGTCCGGAATCTTCGCATCAGCAGCATCGTCGTAGGCCTTGAGCACCGTCTGCTTTTCAGCAGCCGTCAACGGCACAATGGTTCCATGACGGAAGCGCTTCGGGAAGTGCGTGGTCATCGTCTTCGGCGCAACGCCCTTTTTCAGGTCAGAAAGATTGGCGATAGTACGGGCCTTATAGCCTTGGTTATCGCCCATGATGACCCAGGAACCGTCGGGCTTCTGGAACACGGTCAAGCCCTCGATGCCACCGAGACCAGCCTTGGACGTGTTCATCGTCACCTTGTCGCCGGTGATACGAGAGGTACCGTCGTCCTTCACATCGGAGTCACGCTCGACGATACGTGTCCACTTGCCATCCAAAGTCTTGGCGGTGTCGACCACAGTGCTCCAGTCGGAGGTGGAGAAGCGGTAATAGTCGCCGTCATCGCCCTTGACGATGGTGGAGTCGATGATGTTCTCCTTGGTGTTCGCACCGTCAGTGGTGGTGCCTTGATACACCCACGGCTTCGGATCGCCCGTGGTTCCCTCGGGCTGGGTGAAGGTCTTGAAGTCCTTGGTGCGCACAGCATACACACCCAGCAGATCGCCACCCTTCGGCTTGGAGGAATAGTAGACCAAGTAATCGTCAGTCTCGGGATCATAGATGGCTTCAGGCGCCCACATACGGTCGGCATTATCCCAGCCACCCTTGACGGCTTCAGCAGCGGTCCAAGTCACCAAATCCTTGGAACGGGAAACGATGAGGTTCTGGGACTGCTGGCTCCAGCCCTTGCCGCCCGCCGAACCTTCGGCATGCAGGTCGGTGCCGATCATCACATACTTATAGCCATCAGCATCTGGTGTCTGCAACTTGATGAGGTGCGGATCACGAATGCCCTTATTGGCGACGTTGGAGGTGATCAACGGCTGGTTGTTGTTCAGCTTGCGCCAGCTCGCACCATCGGAGCTGTAGCCATAATAGATTTTCTCGTAATCTGTGGCCTCGAAATGCAGCCACAGATACCCGTTGCTGCCGTCAGCCTCATCAGCCGCGGCGACGGGTGAAGCAAGGGGCGACACTGTCGCATCGCCCAACATGTTAGGTGTGGTTTCTTCTGCACTGGCAGACGCAACTATTGCGCCCGAGAGTAAGGTGGCCGCAGCGACAGTCATAGCCGCTAAACGTCTACCCCCTCCCCTCGTGAATAATGACCTCATCGACACTCCTCCTCAAGAGTCTCAAAAGCGGAGTGCTTTCTCCGCTTGGCCACTCTGCCCGCCAAACATCTGCCTGTCCTAGGGCATAGGAAGCCCTAAGGGGGGGGGGCAACCTCCATCGGATTGCATCACTGCGCCGTTTGGAGGGTTCGACGAACAAACCTACTATCTGTTTCGCTTGTCACTCAACTCCATGACAGAGCCGGGTTCCCAACGGATGTTAGGGTTAACAAACGTATATCTAGGCTATCGTAAGCGAACATGAAGAATGTGCGCTCAGTCCTCCAAAATCACGCAACCACCCCACCTATCAGCACTTTAATTACCCCTAATTTATGCCAATGGTAACGCAACCATCTATGACCGCTCAACCAATATAACTTTTCCATAACATATCGGCGACGAATATAACGAAACAATAACTAGCCAGAGAAATCAGCGCTACGCAACCACTTTAGATATTCCTCGCCGTTCAGCATGCGGGCAAAAAGTTCAACGCCCCAGACCCCTTCTGAGGATGCCCATTCTCAAACCAGCCAGCACAACCTACAGCATGGCGCGCGACGCACGAGTACCATTATCGGTATCCGTTCAGCATATTTTGAGAACTTGCTGAGGCGGCGTTCAATCTCTCGGCAAAGGAGTCTATATGAACGTTCGATCGCACATGACGAAACTAATTGCCGTTGCAGCGGCGACACTAGCCATGATTGCACCGGTCTCGACCGCCAACGCTGCACCAGCGCAGCCAACCGCACCGGAAGGCGGCACCGGCTGGGTCGAGTCCAACGGCAACAAATACTGGTTCGACGACGGCGTCATGGCCCAGTCCAAGGAGATCTTCGACCCGGGCTTGAACGCATGGTATTGGATTGACGCCGACGGCACCATGGCGCGCAACAAAGACGTGTTCCAACACAGCAACGGCGGCAAGTGGGTGCGCTACGACGCCAACGGGCACATGATCAAGGGCGAGGACTTCCGCAACGGCGGCTGGTACTACTTCGATCCGGTCACCGGCGCGATGGCCAAAGGCATGAAATTCGTTCCCAGCAATGGCGGCAAGTGGGTGTATTACGACTGGATCACCGGTCAGATGGCCCATGGCGAACGCTGGGTGGATTACGATGCCGAGCACACCGGCTGGTATCTGTTCGATGAACACACCGGTGCGATGTTCCACGGCGACACTTTCGTGCGCTCCTCCGGCGGCAAGTGGGTGCGCTACGACCGCACCACCGGCAAGATGGTCAAGGGACTCGACTATCAGGACGGGGCTTGGTACTACTTCGATCAGAACACCGGCGCGATGGCACACGGCAGAACGTGGGTACCCGACTGGAACCGTTGGGTCAACTTCGACCAGGTGACGGGACGGCACGCGGAGGGGAACGTCGGCAACGGCAACGGCGGCAACGTCGTGCCGGAGAATCCGACGGTGACGGGGACCGTGTGGTGGGTCACAACCAGCCATGCGGGCGTGTATCACACGCATGAAAATTGCCCCTCATTGAGAAGCGCAACCTGGACGCATGTTCGCAGCGGCTCGTTGGCAGACGCGCAGCGGGCCGGATATAACCGTCTCTGCAGGAATTGCGAGCATCTGTAATTAGGACATAGCAATCCATATTTGCGTTTCAGTCCGGCTTACATCATATGTATGTCGGACTTTTTGTATACGGATAGCTTCACTACGCGTTTGGACTCATTTCCGAAGACGCTAAGCGCAAACTGTTGGCTGTTTTGGGCTTCTGTTGGTAAATATCTCCCTCCCTAAGATTGAAAGCCTGACAAGAACCGCAGGATTTCGTCGTTTTCCGATTCGTCGGTTACGCGTTGCTATCCTTGCCTACCAACAGAAGCCCCAAACAGCCAACAGAACCTACACAATGGATGTTCTACGGCGCTCGAACACTCGGGGTCCCCCTCCGACAACTTCATAATTCACGATCTTTCCTTCGCTATCTGGCGCTTGAGTCCTTACACGTTTCCAAAGATGCCCCGCACCGCCCTTTTCCAGCAAAAATCCTCGATAAACGTTTTCTCAGCCGGCTTCACGGCATCGTGTCTGACACGTGTCCATGCCATCGGGCTTTGCGTTTTCTCACTATGAACTGTTTTCCGCACAATTCCAGCCATCAGCAGCTGCCAGCACCATCGCTATCGTGTCCATACGTGCTCACGACAGCCGATGACAATTAGCCTCATCCTAACGTCTAGTTTTTCCAAGCTCTCCAGCCACACATCACTTATGAAACCTATGTCCCTAGAAGAAAGGTTCCAGGAACATGACTGGAAACAAGAATGCATGGCGCGCGCCGCTCGCGGGTCTTGCCTCTCTCGCGATGATCGCGACGATGGGCGTGACCGCTTTGAGCGCAAACGCCGCGATGCCTGACGTGAAGGCCACGCTGAACGCGAACGGCGGACAGGTCGACGGCGTCGCGACCAAGCTCTACGACGACAGCACCGCCGGCGACGGCGCTAACGACGGCAAGCTCGCCTGGCTGTACGACACCGCGCACTTCAATGTGACCGCTCCCGCGGGCAAGGTGTTCACCGGCTGGTACGAGGCTGATTCCAAGCAGGCCGTGGGCCCGGACACCGAGCTCGAGGGCGACGTGACCCTGACCGCCCACTACGCCTCCGCGGACAACGACAAGTACGAGGTCGTGTTCGAGAACGCCGATAAGTACACGACCGGATGGACGTCTGCGTCCCAAATCATCACCACCAATGGCAATGACAAGGTCGTGAAGCTGGCGCCGGGCGACCAGCTTGCCTCGTGGCAGTATTCCATCACCAGCGCCGGCACGGGCCTGTTCGCCGGCTGGACCAACAAGGGCGTCGCCGTGACCGACTTCGCCACCGTGCAGCCCGGCGACTCCCTGCGCCCGGATTACGCCGAGCATGTGAAGACCTATACCTTCACCCCCGCGGGCAGCGTGGACGACGTCCAGTGGAGCGAGGGCGCGACCGCGGTCACCACCACCAGCGTGAAGGTCGCCGCCGACGCGGAGGCCCCGACCGTCTACTACACCGACGGCAACGGCCCGCAGCAGATCTCCAAGTGGAAGACCACTGACAACGTGAACTACACGCCCGACGGCAACGCCACCGAGGTGTACAAGGCCGACGTCTTCGCCTACGACGGCACGACCTCGCTGACCTATGCCGGCTACACCGCCGTGTACTTCGCGAAGTCCGACGTCGATCTGGCGAAGGGCTTCGACCTGTCCGCGCTCAAGGGCTTCGAGACCGTCAAGGAGAAGGACGAGCAGTTCGCCGGCTGGTACGCCCAGTACGACACGATCTCCGGCAAGTTCGCCAAGCCGCTCGAGTACGTGAGCAACTACGACTTCTACGAGACCTATGGCAACAACCGCGAGGGCAACGCCTACGCGAAGTTCGAAGCCGCCGCCGATTCCATCAAGGTCACCTACGACCCGAACTACGCCGGCTCCGAGAAGGCCACCGTCTCCCTGTCCGACGGCGCCTACCTGGGCGACACCCTGCCGGCCCCGACGCGCGACGGATACACGTTCCGCGGCTGGTACGCCAACAAGAACAACGGCGGCTCCGTGCTGGACGTGCAGGTGAGCAAGGACACCAAGGTCGCCTTCACCACCGGCACCGCATCCGTCACCAAGAAGAAGGTCGAGACCGCCAACGGCAAGGTCACGTTCTACGCGAAGTGGGAGTCGACCCTGTACGCCGAACTCAATGATCTGCTCAACCTGAAGAACACCCGCGTCAACGAAGGACTCAACGCCATCTTCGGCGCCCGCATGTACACCGACGCCTCCTGGGCCAAGTACAAGGCCGCGCGCGAGGCCGTCCTCGATAAGTCCGGCGTCACGCCCGACAGCGACGGCAAGTACGCGGTGAGCGACGAGGACATGTCCGAGGCCGAGGCCAAGGCGTACGTCGACACCCTGTCGGCTGCGAAGGCCGCTCTGGTGGTCGTGCCCGAATTGGCTGGCGCGTACACGGACGTGGACGCGCTGACCCCGCACTACACGGACATCCTGAGCCTGACCGCCCAGGGCGTGATCAAGGGCTACGCCGACGGCACGTTCCGCGGCATGAACCAGATCAAGCGCCAGGACTTCGCCGCGTTCATGTACCGTCTGGCCGGCGAGCCCGCCTTCGACGAGGCCAAGGCCACCAAGACGTTCACCGACGTGACCGCCGGCGACGAGGCCAACCACTCCAAGGCCGTGCTGTGGGCCGCGTCCAACGGCATCATCGGCGGCTTCGCGGACGGCACGTTCCGCGGCTTGGACAACATCAAGCGCCAGGACGCCGCCGCCATGCTCTACCGCCTGGCCGGCAGCCCGACCTTCAAGGCCACCACGTCCAGCTTCTCCGACGTGACCGCCGGCGACGAGGCCAACCACGCGACCGCGGTCCTGTGGGCCGCCAGCAAGGGCATCGTGCGCGGCTACGCCGACGGCACCTTCCGTGGCATGAAGAACATCGTGCGCCAGGACGCCGCCGCGTTCCTCAACCGCACCACCGTCGCCAAGTACCTCCAGTGAGTCCCGCGACTCCCGTGAAGTAGCCTAAGACATAGCAAGAGGGAGGCTCCTCCAACCCAAACGGGTTGGAGGAGCCTCTCTCTTGCTATGTCTACGCTATCTCAGCGAATAGAGACTGTTTCTCACTTGTTGAGGTAGGCGTACATGCGGGCGATGAACGCGGCGCCGTCCTGGCGAAGCAGGGTGTTCGTGCCGGCGAACACGCCGTTCGGATAGCCCTGGGCGATCGCGCCGTCATACGTGAAGCCGTCCTCGTTGATGCTGACGACGGTGTTGGCGGCCCACAGTACTTCCTTCTCGTGGTTCGCGTTCGAGGCCGGGTCCACGTCGGAGAAGGTCTTGCCGGCCTTCGCGACGTCGAACTCGGGCTCGCCGGCCAGACGGTAGAAGAACGCGGCCGCGTCCTGGCGGTTGACCAGGCTCATGCCGCGGAACGTGCCGTCCGCGAAGCCCTTGATGATGCCGTTCTTCGCGGCCCACAGGATCTCCTTGTAATGCGGGGTCGACTCGTTCACATCCGCGAAGATGTTGTCGGAGGCGGCCGGCGTGTACTCCGGGCTGCCGGCCAGACGGTACAGGAACGCGGCGAAGTCCTGACGCTTCATCGTGGACTGCGGGTGGAACGTGCCGTCGGCGAAGCCGCCGACCAGTCCCCTCACGGCTGCGAAATTGATCGCGTCGGCGTGCGGGGTGGCGATGCCGGCGCCGTACTCGCCGCCGAACACGTCGGAGAACTGCTGGCCTTCGACGGACAGCTTGGACTTCAGCTCGGTCAGTTCCTTGGTCCATGCGGCGACGGTCTTGTCGGACTTCCTGGACAGGCTGTCAACGAATGCCACGGAATCGCTCGTGCCGATGGCGCTCTTGATTTCGCCGACTTTGTTAAAATAGTTGGTCTTCGCCTGATTGTCGAGATAAGCATTCTCAGGCAGGTTGAGCAGCTGGTTGAGCTGGTCCTGGGCATTGTTGAGCCACTTCGCGGTCCACGTGTTGTAGCCGGTGACGGCCTTGAGCGGGGAGTTGGTCTTGTTGGCCTCGTTCCAGGCGTTCTTGTCGTACAGCTTGTTCTTGGCCAGGTCGGTGTTGTCCTTGCCGGCCCAGCCTTGGAACACGTAGCCGTCGCGGGCGGGGGCGTCCTGCCAGACGAGCACGCTTCCCGGCTTGACCTTCACCACGATCGGCTTGGAGCCGCTGTAATCCGGTGTGTAAGTGATGTCGGTGGTTGTGTTCGCCCAAGTCAGTGCGGCATGCAGGGCCACGTGTCCATTGCCATCGTTGGTCAGGTCCTTGACGGCCTCGTCGTTGTAGGGGTTCTGCAGGCTGGCGTCCTTCTTCCAGCCGGAGAACTCGAACAGACCATCCTGGGTGTCGACTTCGGGGGTCGGCGCGGACTCGTCCTCGGACACGAACACACTGGCGGGGTTCTCGGCGCCGTTCAGCGTGTAGTCGACCATGATGGCCTTCGGTGCATCAACGGACGATGTGCCGGTCAAGGTGACGTCCTTGACGTCCTCGCCGTTCTTGTCAGTGGGAATGCTGTCGCCGGAGAAGAATTCCGCGTCCGCGGGTAGCGTGGCGGTCTTGTTGGCATCCACAAGCGTCATCGCGGTCACATTCCACGTGTCGACGAGCTTCTTGTCGTTACCATGCCCGGTCACCGCGGACGGCAGGTCGACGGGGTCTCCGAAGGGTACATCGAAGGACGCCGCGGGATCGGCGTATCCAGTCACACCGGTTGCGCCGGCCAAGGTGACCTTCTGCGCGTCGGACGCGGTCACGGTCACTCGCGTGGTCTTCGCGCCCGGCACCAGCGCGGTCAGGTCGCCGGCATCCTTGCGGTCGATTTCGAAGCCCTCGAGGATTGCGTTGTTCGCTGCCTTGTTGTCGACCGGAACCTCCCAAGAGGCCAGCTTGTCGCCCGGAGCGAGACTCACGGACTTATCGCCGCTACCATTGGCGATGCCATCTTGGTCAGAGTCTCCGAACGCGGCCACTCCGGACGGATCGTTGAAACGCACGGTCTTCACGTCACCGGACTTCGCCCAGTGCGCGTACACAGTCGTATCGGTATAGAACGGCTTGGTGAAGTCGACCTTCTCGCCCTGGCCCAGATCGGCGGACGTGTACCAGCCCGTGAACACCCAGCCCGCGGGAGCCCCGTTCTGGGCATTCATCGTATAAGGGGAGAATACCTTGTAGCCATCGGCCGCAGTGACTTCGGTCTTGCCGCCATTGCTAAGGTCCGTACCGTATCCGTTCTTGTCGAACGTAACCGTGGCCTTGTCCGGGCCAGCCACAACGCCCGCGGCGTTCGCGGTTCCCGCGGCCACGCCCATCGTCGCGATCATCGCGAGAGAGGCAAGACCCGCGAGCGGCGCGCGCCATGCATTCTTGTTTCCAGTCATGTTCCTGGAACCTTTCTTCTAGGGACAGAAACCGGAAGAAAAGCATGGCTTGGGAAAAACAAAGAGTCAAGGAGCGTGCGAGACGAATGGAAGTCGGCTGGCCTCTCGGTGGGTAATAAAGAGCAAGCAAGCGGAAAGCAAGAACATGCCGTCCGTTCCCTCACCGCGTTCACATGGTCAGGCTGTCGGGGTTCAGGAGAAAGTCGTAGACGCTCATGGTCAGGATGCCGCGTTCGTCGCGGGTGGGCTTGACCACGTCCCGCACGAGCACGATCTTGGAGAAGCTGTCGTCGATGCCACGCAGGGAGGCCTTCTCCTGGGCGACCTTCTCCTCGTCGGGTAGCTGGTAGGCGGACTGGATGTAATAGCGCCTCGAGCCGAGGTTGGCGACGAAATCGACCTCGAGCTGCACGCGCCGCGCGTGTCCGTCCACGAGGGGCCGCTGCTCGACCACGCCCACGTCCACCGAGTAGCCGCGCATGCGCAGCTCGTTGTAGATGACGTTCTCCATGATGTGGGTCTGCTCGACCTGGCGGAACCCCAGCCGCGCGTTGCGCAGGCCCATGTCCTCGAAATAGTATTTCTTCGGGCTGCCGATGTATTTGCGGCCCTTGACGTCGTAGCGGCGCGCCTCCTCGATGACGAACGCGTCCTGCAGGTGGCGGATGTACGAGGCGATGGTGTTCACGCTGACCGACGAATGCAGCCGGCTTTTGAAGGTCGCCTCTATCTTGGCGGGATTGCTCAGTGCGCCGATGGATGACGCCAGCACATCCACGAGGTCGTCCAGCTCCTGCGTGCGGCGGATCCGGTTGCGTGCGACGATGTCCTTCAGATACGTCTCCTCGAACAGGTTCTCCAAATAGCGGGTCTTCTGCTCGTCCGTGCGCATTGACACGGTCAGGGGCATGCCGCCGAACACCACGTACTCCGCCCACCCGTGCTGCGCGTCGCCGTCGTACGCCTGCATGAACTCAGCGAACGACAGGGGGCGGACCCGCACCTCGTCGCCGCGTCCGCGGAACTCGGTCATCACGTCAGTCGAGAGCATCTTCGAGTTGCTGCCGGTCACGTACACGTCCACGTTGCGCAGGCGCAGCAGTCCGTTGAGCACCCCATACAGGCGGGGCGGCGTCGTCCCCCTGAGCTCGTCGTCCGATATCGCGTACTGCACCTCGTCGAGCAGCACGTAGTATTGCTTGTCCCCGTCCGTGATGAGCGAACGCAAATGCTCGGCGAGCCTGGCCGGGTCTCGATAGGCGGCGTTGAGCTCGTCGTCCAGAGCGACCTCGACGATGCACTCGTCCGGCACCCCGTGGCCGCGCAGCCAACCCGAGAACAGGTCGAACAGCAGGAACGTCTTGCCGCACCGGCGTGCTCCCGTGACGACCTTGACCATGCCGTTGCCCATCCGCGCCACCAAGGCGTCGAGGTACCAGTCGCGTTTGATCAGCATGGCGTCGTTCCTTCCACCGCACCCAAGGTACTGAATTATATTGCCATATATGCCGAGAAAATTCAACAGCAGTGCTCCGGAGCACGGGACAAAGGTGCGGTCCGCCGGTTTTCTGCCCCCTAGAAGAACATCCTTTCTTTCTAGGGACAGGAAACAAGGCGTCGATGGATGGTTCCGTTGGCGTGTAGCGTTCTTGGAAGTTATTGCGGCGACGAGGATAAGGAGGCGTCTGCGATGACGATGATTGAGCCTTTGGCCAGGCTGTGCATCTGTCCGCTAGGGATATTGCCGCGGAGCGCGCGCCCATCGAGTCGCGCTATGGCAACCGAGACCGTCTGGCTTCCTGCACAATCTCATCGGACCGTCCTTGGAACAGCGCTACGCATCGCACTGCCTTGAGGATTCGGATTCCCTCGGGACTCGCGGTGAGCGGACCTTCGCATTGTCGCCGGTAATCTGGGATTCGCGGACCTCGCAAGCCTCCGGTTCATCCAGCATAGCCGGAGAACCTGTTGACGGGAGTTTCGGAAACATCGAGGATCGGACGCGGCTGTGTCGGTGGCTCCGGCAGAACATCAACGCCGACATGTCCGCCTAGGACCGCCGCATGCCGGCTATACCCTACCGTTTCCTGGATCCACCATGAACGATGAGTCCCGCGACAGTCGCAAACCTTTTGGAACGGGAATGCTCAAAATGCCGATGCCTTGGCATGCGCCATGGAACAATGCGTCCGGTCGGGGATGCGACCAGAGTTTTGAGGATGCGTGACGTTCAGTCTTCCAAGTCTCCGTCGGCGGCGAGGAATTCCATGAGGTTGAGGTGGCGCACGCCATCGCGCTGGTCGGGCAGGGGGTCGAGGGTGAACAGGTAGCAAGGATAGCTGTCTTGGATATGGCGGAAGGGCCGGTACTCGCGCTCCTCGACGGCCGGGTCCTGCACGCTCAGGGACACTTGGATGTAGGCGTAGCGTTCGTTGCGTCGGGCGATGAAATCGCATTCAAGCTTGCCGATCCTGCCGACGGACACTTGGTATCCCTTGGATATCAGGTGCGTGTACAGGGCGTTCTCCAACGCTGGCCCGTAGCCGAGACGGGCGTCGGCGTTGCGCGCGCGGTATATTCCCAAATCGGCGAGATAGTATTTCTCTCCTCCGCGCAGCGACCGACGGCTCTTGAGATCGAATCGCGGGCAGCGACACAGGATCTTGGCGTTCTCCAATAGCCGGATGTAGGTGGCGAGCGTCTCCCGTTTAATCCGCACGCCCTGGGTGTGCTCCAGGTAGGCGATGATGCCGGCCAGGTTCGTGGGCGAGGCGTAATTGTTGATCAGATAGGTCTGCACGCGTTCGAAGGTGTCGCGGTTGGTTACCCGGCGGCGGGCGGTGATGTCCTTGTCGAAGATCTGGCGAATCACATCGCCCACGTAGCGTTCCCGAGCTTCCGGCGCGTCGTATTCCACGGACTTGGGGAACCCGCCGAAGGACAGCCAGTCTCGGAAACTGGCCGCCATCGGCTCGTCCGGCTTGCCTAGGAACCGGCGCATGCCAAGGTATTCGGCGAACGAGAACGTGAACATGCCGACCTCAATGTAACGGCCCGTCAGCTTGGTGGCCAGCTCCCCCGACAGCAGATACGAGTTCGAGCCGGCCAGGAAGATGGACACATCTCCTTCCTCCCGCCACGCGTTGACCACCGGCTCGAACCCGGGAACGTTCTGCACCTCGTCGATGAACAGATATCGCATGCCATGCGTGCCGCGCAGCCGCTCCTCGATCAACGCGTCCAGTTGGTCCGCCTCGCGCACGCGCCGGTATTCTCGGCGGTCGAGGTTCAGCTCGGCAACATTGCCTGCGGGCACGCCTTGGGACAGCAGGTCGCCGGCCACCGTGCGCAGCAGGCTCGACTTGCCGCAGCGCCTCACCCCGGTGACCACCTTGATCAGCCCGGCATCGTCACGGAACGGACGCAGCTGCTCCAGATAGCGTTCGCGACGATAGAGGGATGCCGCGGCTTCCTCCGAAACCACGTCGTCCATCTCTTTCCCGGTGGCATTTATCATCATTCATATGAAAATACCCCCCGGAAGAGACGTTCGGGCTTGCGGGCGGCCATGCTTTTGTTGACTTACCGCAAGTGATATGGCGCTGCGTTTATCCGAGGCGGTTGTTTCGAGAATCCTTCTCGCGATGAGTTTCGGCGTCACCGCGGCCGCGAGGTCGCATCGACGTACCCGGCACGACTCGCCGAAGTAGGCGACCGCCTGTTCCCACATGACGATTGCATCCACTTTAGATCCGCAACCCAAGGCGTCTCTCTTCTCCATGACCATGAGCGGCAGACGACCGATTCCTCCGTCACGTTCTTTCGACAACCATCCCGGCGAGGGCGCGTGCGCAAGCTTGGCCTCGATACCCACGGCCGTTTCAATGCCCCGCCTCATCACGTAACGCGACCGAGATATCCTGGGGCCGGACGCCCGCACTGAACATTGAAATATGTCCGAAATCTTCTCTCGGCACATTGCGAAGAAAGACCTCGAATGCGGTCGGCGTCTCTCTGATCTCCGCTGCGAACGCGCGTGTCAGCGACGGCTCGCTTCCCAGCACCGGCATATCAGTCAAATTGTCCATATTCATTCCGCCCCAATTCCGTACGCAGCGACCTTGCGGCTCATGGACCGATTGCACACACATAACGCCGGCGAATCAGTCTCTCTACGCCCACGCGCATGATTGACGGCACGGCAACGACGAACTCAGCACATCCGCAATTACGTGATTCCCTGACGCAAAACATGCTTGCTCTTTCCGGTCTCTGCGTTCTCTGCGTCCCTAGAGGACAGGAAACAAGGCGATCCTGGCCGGCTGGGTTTTGGGACATTCATGCCCGATTTAGGACACGGTGTCCTATAATGTGTCCGGAAATGGAGAATGATTCGGGGTGGAATCGAGGGACGCGATGGATATCCGGGGGTTCGAGGAGATCCTGCGGTCGGGCGAGAGCTCGACCGTGGAGTTCAAGCGGTGCGGAGGCAACCCAGGTTCGGACACGTTCGAGACGGTGTGCTCGTTCGCCAACCATGCGGGTGGCTCGATATTCCTCGGCGTGACCGACGACGGCGAAGTGACGGGCGTGCCGGAGGGAGCGGCACTGAGCATCGAGCGTAACGTGGCGAACGTGACGGGCCAGCACCAGTCGTTCAGCCCGACCCTGGCCGTGGAGACCGAACGGTTCGAATACGAGGGACGGACGGTCGTGCGCGTGTGGGTGCCGCCCACCTCGTCGGTGTTCCGCTACAAGGGACAGGTGTGGGACCGGGTGGCCGACGCGGACAAACGGATCGATGGGGAGATGCAGATCACCCAGATGTACATCCGCAAGCAGGGCATCTTCACCGAGCGGCGCGTCTACCCGGGCCTGTGCATGGCCGACCTGGACCCGACGTTGATGACACGCGTGCGCACGATGGCATCCAACAAAACCCCGGGACACCCGTGGTTGGCCATGGGCGACGAGGAGCTGCTGCGCAGCGCCAGGCTGGTCGCGCGCGACTATGGGGCGCGCTCGGAGGGGCTCACGCTCGCGGCGGCTCTCCTGCTGGGCCGCGACGACGTGATCGCGGACCTACTGCCCGCGTACAAGACCGACGCGGTGGCCCGCTTGGAGGACCGGGACCGCCATGACGACCGGCTGGTCGTGCGCACGAACCTGATCGACGCGTACGACCAGCTCGCAGGGTTCCTGCGCAGGCATCTGCCCGACCGCTTCCATCTGGAGAGGGACGTGGCCGTCAGTCCGCGCGACAGGATCGTGCGCGAGCTGGTGTCGAACACGCTCGTGCACCGCGAGTACTCCAGCCCCATCCCCGCCCAGATCACCGTCACCCCCGATGGCGTCGAGACGCGCAACGCCAGCCGCCCCGCGTTCGAGGGGGAACTTGACCTGGGGTGCTTCACCCCGGTGCCCAAGAACCCGGTCATCGCGGACGTGTTCGTCCAGATCGGACTGGCCGAGGAACTTGGCAGCGGGGTCCGCAACCTCGTCAAATACACGCGCGTCTACTCGGGCGGGCGGCCCGAGCTCAGGGACGGGCTCGTGTTCACCGCGTTCGTGCCGACCGGCGCCATTCGGGACGAACGGACGCATTATTCCCCGGCCGGACGGGAGCCGGACGGGAGCATGGAATCGAACGGCCCCGTCGGCGCCATCGGATCCGCCCATGACCTCGAGGAGGTCGTGCGGCGTATGCTCGACGCCACCGGCGAGGCCACAGTGGCGGCCGCGGCCCGAGAGGCGGGCGTCAGCGTCCGGACCGCGCGCCGCTACTTCTCCCAGCAGGTCGCCCAAGGTGCTTTAATCGCGCTCGGCCGCACACGCGACCGCCGGTACGTAAGGGCGTGACGCCCCGGCCCAATTATCCGAGGCTGGCGCGGCAGTCGTTTCTTCCACGCGTCGTTTCCTACCATCCTTCGTTCCTGTCCCTAGAAGAAAGGTTCCAGGAACATGACTGGAAACAAGAATGCATGGCGCGCGCCGCTCGCGGGTCTTGCCTCTCTCGCGATGATCGCGACGATGGGCATGGCCGCGGGAACCGCGAACGCCACGTCTAGTCTGAAGCCCAATGAGGGTGATCAGTATTTCAAGGTTGGTGTGTATCGTGCGGACAAGCCTTATGCGGCGCTTCAGAGCACTCCGATCGATAGCTACGTCTATGGCCAGACCTTCGATCTGGACAGCCTCACCGATCCGTATGTTGCCAACGACGATGGCAAGGTCCTGACCGGTTACTCCTATGATTTGGCGGGTAAGAACGTGGTCAAGGACGCGTTCGCGGTCAAGGGCGATACCAAGCTGTACGCCCAGTACGCCGACGCCGTCAAGGTTACCTTCAAGGGTGCTGGTACGGCCGGCTCCGATGCAGTGCTTGAAATTGCGAAGGGCTCCGGCGTGACCGAGGCTGATTACGCGAAGCACATCACCGAGCCGACGGCCCCCGCTGGCCAGGTGTTTGCCGGCTGGAAGCTGACGAACAACGAGGATGCCGAGGACCTGTACACCGGCGAGGCGCTGAACTCGGACACTGTTCTGTACCCGGTGTTCCGCGTCTACTCCTCCGAGGAGGATCAGAACAACGCTTCTCAGGTGTTCTTCCATGTGTCGGACAGGAACGACAAGGATGTGACCCTTTACACGCTGGACGGCAAGCCGTTCCCGGCGTACCGCGCCCCGGAGGGCACGTGGCTGGACAAGGCAGGCAACTCCTACGACTTCGCCACTCCGACCGATTCCGATGCGAACATCCACTACGATCCGTCCAACAGCCCCAAGGGCGCCGATTTGGTGCTGACCGAGGTTGAAGCAGCTTCCGACAAGAACTGGACCGTGACCTATAAGTTCAACGCTGATGGTGTGAAGAACGCCGACGCGACGAACAATGGCAACAGCAAGGGTGCGACGGTCGTTAAGCACTACGCCGCCGACGACCAGGCCGAGCAGCCCGCCGACCCGGCCGTGAAGAATGCCGTGTTCACTGGCTGGTACGGCGTCAACGGTGCCGACGTTGATTTCAACACCCCGGTCTCCCAGCTTCCCGGTGCCGACAAGTCCACCCGCACGGTGAGCATCGAAGCTGGCTGGGATACCAAGAACGTCGCTCCGGTTGCCTACTACTACAACTACAAGGCCCAGGCTTGGCAGCTGCCCGTCGCAGGTGAGGCCGCCGGCAGGGTGACTCCGAAGACCGGCAAGGCCCTCGACTACGTGACCGTGGGCAACAAGCTCCCGGAGCCGACCGGCCTTGAGGACTACTTCCAGACTTCCGCCGACAAGGATCACGGCACCTATACCTCCAGCAAGGTGTCGGCTTGGCTGTCCGTGGCGGACAACGCTCCGATTTCCACGGTGAACGCCGCTACCTCTGTGTACGCGAAGTGGGATTCGGCCGAGGCCATCCTCCTGAACGGCAACGGTGGCTCGTTCTCCAACGGCAACAACAAGATCTACGCGTCCAAGACCGATTCGCAGAAGTGGCAGGACGTCGTGGAGACCCCGATGCGCGACGGCTTCACCTTCACGTTCTGGACCAACCCCCAGAAGACCCTGCGCGCCAACCTGTTCGACGGCTACTACTACAACAACGCCGGCGACAAGGTCGCCAAGATCGTCGACGGCAACGAGATCCTCGCCAACTGGGTCGAGAACAACGCCGACCAGCTGGGCGCCAAGGTCTACCAGTACGGCCTGTCCTTCACCAACAAGGCCAAGGACGTCGCCGACCTCGTCAACAAGGGCTACACCGAGGACTCCTCCAAGGCGTTCGTGGACGCCATGTACAAGGTCGAGGACGAGTACCAGTCCTACCTGCGTCTGACCGACCCCGAGGCCAAGCGTGCCGCGGCTGAGAAGATCAACGCCTCTATCGCGTCTGCTGAGGCTCTTCTGGTGAAGGCTGGCAACCCGGTGGATCCGCCGTTCTCCTCCCCGTTCGCTGATGTGACGGTGGACACGCCGCACGCTCAGGACATCAACAAGCTGTTCGAGATGGGCATCACGACCGGCTGGACCGAGCAGAACGGCACGCTCACGTTCCGTCCGACGCTGAACATGACCCGCCAGGATTACGCGGCGTTCCTGTACCGCTTGGCCGGCAGCCCGGAGTTCGACCCGGCGAAGGCGACCAAGACGTTCGCCGACGTTAACGCGACGACCCCGCACTACAAGGCCATCCTGTGGGCCGCCTCCAACGGCGTGATCACCGGCTTCGCCGACAACACGTTCCGCGGCCTGGCCTCCATTCAGCGCCAGGACGCCCTGCAGATGCTCTACAAGCTGGCCGGCAGCCCCGAGGTCGCCGACGACGCCGCGAACTTCACCGACGCCGCGAAGACCCCGTTCAAGGCCGCTCTGGCTTGGGCGAAGGCGACGGGTGTGTCCACTGGCTATCCGGACGGCTCGTTCGGCGTGGGCCTGAACATCATCCGTCAGGACATGGCTGCGTTCCTTGTGCGCGCTGCCGCCGTCCTCGACAAGTGAGGCCTAGTTCCTTTCAGGATTTGGTTCCGCTGATGTGATTAAGGAAAGCCCCTGGGGATCCGTTAGAGGTTTCCGGGGGCTTTCCCCTACCTGCACCGCCGTTGGCTTATCCGACGCGTGCGGGGTGTTGATGCCAGTCCGGCCCCGGGCCTGGGCGGGTGGTTTTCGGATTCTTTCCTACGCGAGAAAGCGATTGGGATGAGGGAACATAGATTTTTCAGAAGGCTCGCGGCGCTGGCCGCGGGCGTGGCGATGCTCGCCACGGGCGGCATCGTGACCGCCACCGCCAACGCGGCGGAAACCGAGCCGCGCGCCGGTTCGGATACGAGTTCGTGCGTGTGGGGCGAGACGGCTGCCGGCCTGCCGAAGGTCTGTTGGCTCGACATGAGCGGTTTCCAGGGCCAGACCGGCTGGAATGGCAAAGCCGTCAATGGCACGATGGATGTGAACATCGGCAACGGCTACAAGCTGTCGTTCGACACGAAGACCACGGGACGCAAGGTCGAGGCGAGCACTGTGCCGACTTGGATCGACAAGGAGACCGGCGAACTCAAGTCGTGGTTCGGCCGCGAGGGTTACAAGGGCTTCGGCGACGCGAAGCTCGCCCTCTACCAGCCCACGGTGAACAGGTGGAGCAAGCAGAACACCACGACGATTGAACTGACCAACATCAGCCTCACCTATAACGGGCAGAAGGTCACGGGCGATTGGTCGCTGGTCATGGGTGATGGCGAGAGCTCGAACGAGAGCGAGGCCATCGCCTACAAGGCAAAGCCGAGCCAGGTGTCCGAGTGCACGACCCTGCCCACCAGTTCCAAGTTCGAGTGCGACCTGCAGGAAGACAACGGGTGGATGGTCGCGCATGGCGACGATAAGTCAGGGTCGGTTAATGGCGTGCCGTACACCACCATCGCCAAGGCCAAGACGCCGACGAGCGTGAGCGTGCAGTTGCGCGCCAGCAGCTATAGCTCGCGTCAGGCGATTGTGTTCGGCGTGCAGTTCGTGACCGCGACCGCCAAGCGAATCACGGACGCCGACTACACGAATCCCGTGCCGGGGGTGAAGGCGAACGCGACGGTGTCCGCCGATGGTTTCGGAAGCGTCGTGGCCAAGGACGGCGACGCGGTCCTGCCGATTATCGCCTCCGACAAGCAAGTGAAGGCCACATACGGACTCGAGGCTGCGAACGAAGCATCCAAGGACTTCGCCAAGTGGTACCAGATTTGCTACGCGGACAACAATGGCCAAGCGCAGTGCGACGACAAGTACGATAAGCCGGTCACGCTCGACGCGGACTCGAACGCGTCGCACACGCGCAAGTTCACGCTCAAGGGCATCACGCCGACGCTCAACGGCGTCAAGAACCTCACCGTCACGCCCGACGGCTCTCAGCTGGCCGAAAGCCAGAGGATTGACCGTACGTTCCGCTTCAACATCAAGCGCACCGACTCCAACGGCGCGCAGGTTAAGTACACGACCTCCGACAAGAAGACCAGCGGCGACATCAACTCCGACGACACCCTCACGGGTGCCGCGGAAGCGACCGTGGAGAAGGACAAGACCAGTGCGGACATCAAGCTGCCGAAGCTGTTCTTCCAGCGCGATTCAAAGCAGAAGCTCACGTACACGTTCGACATCATTGAGCAGGAGAGTGACTACGATGGCGTGACCACCGACACGGCCAAGCACACTCTCACGGTGAACGTCGACACGGACGGCTCGGTCACGTACTCCACGAAGAACGACGACACGGAGCAGACCAACGGCAAGATCGAGTTCAACAACACAATCGAGGCCCGCAGCAAGATCGACGTGACGTTCATCAACCCGACCGTCTACGACGGCACCAACCCGGTCGAGACCCGTGAATACTGGTCTGGCGAAGAGTTCGGCGCACTGCCCGACGTCTCGAAGCTGACGGCCCCCGAGGGCAAGGTCTTCGACCACTGGGCTGTGTACACGTACGACGGCAAGAAGCCCACCGGCACCAAGGCCGTCGATTCGTCGGACAAGGTCACCAAGGATTACTGGGGCGAGAACAACCCGCATTACGTGTACGCCCTGTTCAAGGACGCTCCCGCGCCGGAGAACGCCAACGTAAACTTCATCGACACGCTGGACAACGGGCAGACCGGCAACATCATCGGCACCCGCACCTATAAGGTCAACACCACTCTGAGCGAGTGGCCCACGGATTTGCAGATGCCCGTGCACGAGGGCTATGAGTTCGTCGGCTGGTCCCTGAACAAGGACGACAAGACGACCATCGCTCCCGGCGACGTGACCGTGCCCGCGGAGGGCGTGAACCTGTACGCGGTGTGGAAGAGGCAGGCGCCCCAGCCCGTCTCGAAGGTCACAATCGTGTACTTTGATCAAGATGCCAAGGATCCGTTCAAGACCGCGGACTACAAGGCCGGCGACGCAATCGCCGACGAGCAGGGCGGATGGGCTGAGAAGCCCGATGCCCGCAAGGACTCGAGGTTCTTGGGCTACCGGTACCGTGTCGAGGGCAACGTCAACGAGCCGTTGGCCAAGCCGTCCGAGAAGGGCGGGCCTGCCGATGAGAACGGCAATGTCACCGAGGACTTCGCTAATGCCCATAACGGGGCGAAGCTGATGCTCGAGGCGGTGTGGCAGAAGGCCGAGCCCGCTAAGGCGAACGCCGGGGACAGCCTGAAGGTCGTCAAGAAGCTCACCGGTGACATGACGACCCGCGCCTTCGAGTTCGTCCTCAAGGACCAGAACGGCACTCAGGTCGCCACGACCGGACGCCAGGACGTGACCACCGGCGAGGAGAAGTCCTTCCCGCTGGAGGGCACGCTGGAGTTCACGTCGTCGGGCGAGCACAAGTACACTCTCTCCGAGGTCGAGGATGGTCAGCCCGGTGTGTCCTACGACCGCAACACGTACACCGTGACCTACAACGTGAAGTACGACGCGGCTTCCAACAAGCTCGAGGTGGCCGGCGATCCGACGATCACCGACAAGGACGGCAAGCCAGTCGAGGCGCCCGTGCCGTTCAACAACGGCTATGACGCGTCCGCGGCCACGCTCGACCTGACCAACGCGCTCAAGGGCACCAAGACCCTTAAGGGCGATCCGTGGCAGGGCGAGTTCGTGTTCGGCCTGTACGAGACCGAAGACGGGCACACCGCCTCCGAGCCACTCGACACCGCGAACGTGGATGCCAGCACGGATGGCAAGCCCGAGGGCGGCGTGTTCGCGTGGCACTTCGACAAGACCCTGACCTTCGACGAGCCTGGCGTGCACGAATACGTCGTCAAGGAGCACAACGACGGCGTGGAGGGCATGGACTATGACAACACGCAGTACAAGGTCGTCGTCAACGTCGTCAACAACGACAAGACCGGCGGCCTAGTCCCGCAGGTCACCATCGAGAAGGACGGCGTGAAGGTCGACTCCCTCGACTTCACGAACACGTACGCCGAGCCCGCGGTCCCGCCCACCCCGGATCCGGATCCTGATCCGAGCCCGGAGCCCGATCCCAGCCCGGACCCGGACCCGACGCCGGTGCCGCCGGCCTGCTCGGAGCCGTTCGTGGACGTGGACGAGACGACCCCGCACTACGCGGAGATCGAGTGGGTGTACTGCAACAGGATCGCCGAAGGCTGGAAGGAAGCCGACGGCACCATCACCTACCGTCCCCGCAACGAGGTGACCCGCCAGGACTACGCGGCGTTCCTGTACCGCTTGGCCGGACGCCCCGACTACACGCCTTCCGCGTCGGATTTCAGGTTCTCCGACGTGACCCGGTTCACGCCGCATTACAAGGAGATCCTGTGGGCCGCGAGCCATGGCTACATCACCGGCTTTGAGGATGGCACGTTCCGCGGCATGGCCTCGATCCAACGCCAGGATGCGGTGCAGATGCTGTGGCGTCTGGCCGGCAGCCCGGAGCCGAAGGATGTGTCGGATAACTTCACCGACGTGGCCCTGACCCCGTTCAAGCAAGCCTTGGCATGGGCGAAGGAGACCGGCGTATCCGTCGGCTTCCCGAACCCCGATGGGACCGCCAGCTTCGGCGTGGGCAAGACGATCATCCGTCAGGACATGGCGTTCTTCCTGAAGAACGCCAAGGCGACGCTCGGCTGATGCGCCGCCACCGCTCTCCAGGAGTCATCCCGGGGAGCAATACGGCGGGCATGACCAGGGAAGTTCCCCGGCCATGCCCGCCCGCCATATCCGTTTTCCTTTCATAAGTGAGGAGTGCTGGCCTATGGGAACGCATACGAGCGCGTTCGATGAGGCAACCCGCGCCTATTTGTCGCGCCTGCCCGCGGTGAGCCGGGTGGGTGAGAGCCGAATTTTCTACGCGGACAGGTTTCGCGAACAGGCATTGCGTGAATACATGGCCGGCGGCTCGCCGGTCGAGATCTTCCGGAGGGCGGGCATGGGACCCGAGCTGATCGGATACAAGCGCATCGAGCGCGCTTTCGCCCGATGGCGGCAATCCGCGCGTCTTGCCTCCCCGCGCCCGAACCCGGGACGCCCCCGGCGCGACGCGCAAACCTACGACACGAACACGGACACGATGCCCGTAGCGAGCATGGACCCGCGCGACCGACTCATCGCCAGCCAAGCCCTGACCATCGCCCAACTCCAACAACAAATCCAGGAACTCCAGCAGCCTCAGTAACCGCAACAGATCACAACGCGAACAAGCTCATCGCTCCGCAGATCCAAACGCCACGCACTACAATGCAAGGTGTTGGTCTATGAAAGTCCAAGGAGAAGGAGAGCCCCGATGGGCAGAAAAGCATATGCCAGTTTGGCGGCACTTGCGTTGGCGGCAGGCATGTTGGCTCCCATGGCAGCGCCGGCCATGGCCAAGGAAACAGAACCATCGCAGCCCGCCGCGCCAGAGGCCGGTCATAACGGCTGGTGGGAGGCCGACGGCAAGAAGTACTGGTACGACCATGGCACCATGGCCCGATCCAAGCAGGTCTACGACCCCGCTTCCGACGCGTGGTATTGGTTCGACGCCGACGGCACGATGGCGAAGAACAAGGATGTCTACATCCCCAACCAGTACAAGTGGGTGCGCTATGATGCCAACGGCCATATGCGCAAAGGCGAGGACTACCGGTATGGCAACTGGTATTACTTCGATCCCATCACCGGCGCCATGACCAAGGGCATGGTCTATCTGCGCGACGGCAATAAGTGGGTGTATTACGATCCGGTCACCGGCGCCATGCATCATGACCTGAGCTACATCGACGGCGCTTGGTATTACTTCGACCATCACACCGGCAAAATGGCGCACAAGATGACCTATGTGCCCGAATGGAACGCCTACAAATATTTTGACGACGTCGACGGTCGCTGGAATCAGGGGCAGGAAACCGCCGCATGGACCGAGCCTTCGCAGGAAAGCCCCTATCCGAATCTGCGCACGACGCCGAATCTCAACATCCAGGTGTCCATTGCGAACCAGCAGACCTATGTGCGTTCCGGCAACACCGTGATCTACACGATGATTTCCTCCACCGGTCTCAACGATTGGACGCCGCGCGGCGATTACACGGTCAATGGCCGCGGCCGCTCGTTCATGAACCCGGATGGCATGGGAGCGAACAATTGGGTGCGCTGGCGCGGTCCCTATCTGTTCCATTCCGTGCCGATCAACCGTTTCGGCCAATACATCCCGTCCGAGGCCGACAAGCTGGGTCGTCCGGCCTCGCACGGCTGCGTGCGTCTGACCATCCCGGACTCCCAATGGTTGTTCGACCAGCTGCCCGATGGCACGCCGGTGCACATTTACTGAATTACCGAATCCAATAAAACTTGGAGCGGCCCCGTCGAGGGGGCCGCCCCAAGTTTTATCTGTGTTCTGCTAACGATCAGCCGAAATAATACGGGCGCGCATATCCGACCAGACCACCGCCATACACGCGGGTTGCGTTGCGCTCGGCGATGCTGCTGTATGCGGCGTCGGCGATCCACACCGCACCGCGTTCGACGCGCACGACGATGCCGGCATGCGAGGCGGACTTGTCCCGCGCCCAGGTGCTCGAGGCCGGGGAGAAGCGATAGAACGCGATGTCGCCGACATGCGGCGTCATCGACACGCGGCCGCGCGCACGATACCAGTCGAAGTTGTGGTGGGGCCATCCGCTGGTCGCCCCATCACTGAAGAACAGACCCAGACCGGCCTGATTGAACACCCACCAAATCCATTCCGTGCACGGGCCCCAGGGGCACAGCAGACCGCCCGCGTTGCGCAGCGCGCCAGCCGCGTCGATGTTCTTGCCGTAGGAGGACCGGGCGGTGGCGAGAACCTTGTTGATGATCTCGTCACCGGACCACTGGCGGCCGGTGGCAGGGTCGAAGTAGAGATGACGGCCGTTGACCATATGGGCGCCGTATTGCATGCGGCCGGTGGTGGGATCGTAATAGACCCACTTGTTGCCCTTCTTCAGATAGGTCATGCCCTTGGCCATCGCGCCGGTGGTGGCGTCGAAATAGTACCAGCCATCGTCCTTGAAGTCCTCGCGGCCTTTGACCATGCGCCCAGTGACGTCGTAGCGCACCCATTTGTCGGCCTTGGGCATGTAGACGTCCTTGCCCTTCGCCTGCGTGCCGTCG
Organism: Bifidobacterium sp. LH_730; assembly: GCF_056355835.1. Lineage (NCBI taxonomy): Bacteria > Bacillati > Actinomycetota > Actinomycetes > Bifidobacteriales > Bifidobacteriaceae > Bifidobacterium > Bifidobacterium sp. LH_730. The sequence goes on along the minus strand of NZ_JBKETB010000012.1, from coordinate 48,606 downwards.
GCGTCGAACCACATCCATGCGTTGGCCGCCGGGTCGTAGACCTCCTTGGAACGGGCCATGACGCCATGGTCATACCAATGACGCACAGCAACACCATTGACTGTCTCCTCGACCCAGCCGTTCTTTGGTTGTTCCGGTTCGGTCGGATCGTTGGGCGTGCTAGGTTCGGTCGGCTCGGAGGGAACCGACGGCTGCTCGGCATCATTGGAATACGTCGCAGGCGCGGAGCCATCGGGCGAGACGCTGGACTGTGCATCATCGATATGGGTGCCGTCCTGAGCGACCACATCCTGCATGATCGTTTGCTCCGTCGTATTTAGCGGCAGCTCGTCGCCGAGCGCAATGGCCGGATACGCCACGCCCTGCACTAAGGTAACGGCGAAGAATCCCGCCGCAATGGCGGACGCTGCTGAGTGCCTAGACATAGTAGATACCCTCTTTCATTTCCCTCGTCATGGCGTCGCCATACGCAAAACGGTCAGCATACTATTCCGCTGCATACATGTCGTCAACTTGCCATCCCGATAGCGAACAGAATCATGCGCGCACCCCGTACTATACCCCCAAGCAGAAAGGCGGCATATGCTCGATATATGATGTTGCCGACTTGTTGCAGGGAATCCTGAGAAGATAGGCGACACCGATGGATACACACGCCGCGATGCAGGACGGCAGCCGTAGACCACGTATGCACCGGATGCCATGGTGGCTGGCATCGGCGCTTGCTGCATTGCTGCTTGCGCTGGTGGTCGACTGTCTGGTGTTCAACTTGCCGCACTGGCAGACCATAGGTATCCGCCATGATGTGCCGATGACCATGAGCTTGGGCAATGGGTTGGAACGCGGATCGGACGGCATGCTGACCATACGCAGCCAGAAGGACGCCACTCTCACCATCGCCGCTGAAGACCATGTGCCGGTGCGGTACGTGCGTCTCGACGGTCCTCAACTTGCGCCCGAACGATATAACCCCACTCAAGCCGGTACAACCGGCGCCTCCACACAACGCGTGGAATTCACCCTCGCTTATCACGCGCAGGACAACGACGGATGGCTGACTGGCTCCGATCGTTTCCTCCACCCGTCCTCACCACGCACACGGCTTGTCCACGTTGGTGGCGGATTCTCCGATGTGCGCATCACCTTCACTGGAGCCACAGGCACCAGGCTGCCGGTGACTGGATTGACAGTCAACCCTGACATTCCCTATGAAATCAGCCCACTGCGGCTGTTCCTGCTGTTGATTTTCTTCTTTGCTGCTGTGATGCTGCGCCCCGGATCGAGACTGTATCGCATTAGCCTTGACACCACACGTGTCGCTCAAATCGCAGTACTATCCGGCATGACATTGCTTCAGCTGCTCATCATCATCGGTATCTGGCGTTCCGGTGCCGCAGCCGATGGGTTCGCCGGCACCTATCATCCGGCATCCACCAACCGCCCGTATTGGGTGGATTACGAACAATACGCACGCTTGGGGGATGCGCTGATTCACGGACGAACCAACCTCGACCTGCCCGTGCCGGATGAGCTTGCGGCCATGGACAATCCCTATGACACCGCCGCCCGCAATGCCATCGGTGTCAACGGGACGGTTCCCATCTACTGGGACCACGCATTTTATCAGGGCAAGTACTACTGCTATTTCGGCGTCATTCCCGCGGTGCTGCTGTTCGTCCCCTACCAACTGCTGACTGGCGCATGGCTGCCGACCGGCTGGGCAGTGCTGATTATGGCTTGCGCCGCGGTGGTGTTGGGCACGTTGTTCGTTGTGCGCGTGGCCGGAACCTACTTCCGCGGCACGGCCAGCCTGGGCGCGGCAGTGCTGTCGATCTGCGCCATCAATCTGGGATCGGGGATGTGCTATCAGCTGGTGACCCCGAATTTCTATGCGTTGCCAGGCATCTCCTCCTATGCCTTCACGCTCGCGGGTCTGTGCTGTTGGCTCACCGCCAAGCGAACCGACGGACTGTCCAAAATCTGGCTTGCCCTAGGCTCGCTCTGCATCGCGGCGAATCTCGGTTGCCGTCCCCAGTTCATCTTCAGTGCCTTGCTCGCCCTGCCGATGTTCTGGGATGAACTGGTTCATCGACATCTGTTCCTCTCGCGCAAAGAATGGCCGAATCTCCTTGCAGCATTGGCGCCCTTCGCCGTGGTGTTCGCGCCGCTGATGGCCTACAATCACGCGCGCTTCGGCTCGTTCCTCGACTTCGGCAACGACTACAATCTCACCGGATTCGATCTGACGAGTCTGCAACGCTCCATGAATCTGACGCCGCCAGTCGTTCTGTCCTTCCTCTTCCAGCCGGTTGACCTGAGCATGCAGTTCCCGTTTCTTGCCACGCAACGACTGCAGTTCCCCGCATGGTCGCCGGCCGAAGGCATCGTGGGCGGATTCTTCGCATTCATGCCGGTGATGGCGCTGGTTTTGGCCGCTCCATTCCTAGCGAAGCGTGCCAGGTCAGGCAAAGCCGTGATATGGTGCGCTTTTGCGCTGGCATTGGGCACAATGATCGTTGACATTCAGCTGGGGTCGCTGGCATGGCGCTATTTCATTGATTTCGGTTATGCGCTGGTTGTGGCTTTCATAATCGCGGCATTCCATATCGACGCCAGTCGTGCCCCATTGGATACCGATGCGAATAGCAGCGCCGCATCCCTACTACCACGTTGGGATCATGGCTCGCGCGTCATCATCGGGCTGGTGCTCATTGCCTTGTTGCTGACCTATGTGATCCAGTTCTTCGGCATGCTGGGAGACCGGTATCATCCGCAAGCGTATTACGACATTGCCGGATGGTTCATTCCATTGTGGTGACCAACGGCGCATAGAGACCCTCCACGCTAGCCCGGATGCTGCGCGCGTATTTGAATCGTGTGTTCGGATCATCGAATCCACTCCCTGCCTCGGGAATCGCCCCGCCAATCGGCGCGGCGGACCAGTGCGAGCCCATGCGCAGCACCGCCGCATGCTTGACGTCGTAATACGCCGCATCAACGGAGACAAACGCGCCACGGCAGCCAAGTGCCGCTGCCAGAATATGTGGATGGTAACGCGTGGATATCCACCGTTGGCCGGCGCATGCGGGGAAGCCGCGTTCGAGGACCTCGGCGACCGGGAAGAACCTCAGCCGGTTGTATCCCCGTTCGCCCAGATAGTCGAAAATGGGACGGTCGATGCGCGGATTGCATTCCACCACGCCAATCGGGTCGTCATGGGCCACGCCCCACGATTCAAGCATCCGCTCCACATGCGCGTGCAACGCTTCGGCCGCATCGACGAAATCGGATTGGATGCATAGCATGATGCCCGGCAGCGCCTCGCCCTCCATATAACAGCCTTCGAGACCGTTAACGAAACAGTCGTCGGGAGCGAGAGATGCGATCATCCCGGCCGGACCTGCGTTCAGCGTCTCCATCGTGCGCTCATCACGCACGGTGAACGTCCGGAATGCTGCGGCCGATCGGCGGGCGAAATCCAACGATCCGCCGGTTAGGGGCATCAGTCCCAAACCGGTAGCCACGGCGGGAATGCCGCGGCCCTCCGCCCATGGGCCGATGGACAGACGCGACAGATTGCAGGTCCAATCGCCGCGCATATAACCGCCTCCGAGCATATGCACGGCGGCGACGTCCCGATGCAACGCGCGGATGCCAGCCGCATACTGCGGCGCCATGCCCTCGTCGTCAAGCGCTTCGGCGACGAAACCGGCGATATCGTCGATGGGTCCGTCATAGGGGAAAGGATTTTCGGTGCCCAGCCGGCGCAGGGTGTCGGTGAAGGTCACATGCGGGTGAACGCCACGCAAGACCATAGCGGCCGGGCCGGGCCTCGCACAGTCGAGGATGATTTCGCGTCCGGGGCAGCGCTTCGCCAGATAGCGCAGCCATTCGCGAGCAATAAGCTCGTCGCCGAAATTAGGGTATCCAGGCTCTCCGATCAGATATATCGCGCGGTTGTCCGACTGACGTTCCATTGCTTGGCTGCCACGGCGCAGCCGCCTGCCCAATGCCGATGCCAAGCCCATGCGCTTTCCTCCCGAGTCTTCCAACCTTGTCTCCTGCGGCGTTCCGGCGACCCGTTGCTGTCGGCCGCACAGACGATGATGGACTTCATTATAAACAGGCGCGTTTGCGCGCCATGGCGCGCCCGACGCGATGCGCCGCGAAGCATGCGGATACGGAGGAAGAGGAAGTGCTCGTTGACCTGACGCGATCGGTGCTGGAAACCACGACGGCAAGCTGCGCCATTGGCCCACTCTATGTACGTTCCCCGTATTTCAGCGGACTGTCGTCCGACCGGGGGCAAATCACCATCGGCGCGCACGGATACGCCGACTTCATGACGTATTTCGGCTCCTTTTCACTGAACAAATGGCGGCAATACACCGGACGGGCCGATCTAACGCCCATGTTGTGTTTCGAATCCAGCGAGCCGGTCGACGTCACGCTGACGCAGATGCAATACCATCGCGTCGAAAAACGAGCGATTGCGCACGTTGAAAAAGAACCATCCGAACGCGCCGACGATGGATGGCTGCGCTATGAGATCGCCTATCCAAATGGGCTGGATGCCGAGGTCGTCGCATTCACGGCGCTCGCGGGCGACAAACCGACGACAATTCGCAACGTGCGATATGCCGCCGATCTGCCCGAGGGACGCGATGTGCGCATCGAAATCATCACCACGACTTTCCGCAAGGAAGCACAGGTGACCGGCAATATCAACGCCTTGCGCACCACGCTGCTCGACGACCCCGAATGGGCGCCCCACTTCCGCCTGACAGTCGTGGACAACGGGCGCACCCTGGATCCCTCCGTCACTGGAAACGACCCTGCGGTGACGCTGATCCCCAACGGCAATGTCGGCGGCGCCGGCGGTTTCGCCGCCGGCATGCTGCACGCGCTCGACGAAGGCTGGGCCACGCATGTGCTCATGATGGACGACGACGTGACCGTGTGCCCGGAATCTTATAAGCGCACCGTGCAGCTGCTGGCGCACGCCTCCGGCGAATACGAACAGGCCATTGTGGCCGGCGCGATGCTGTCGAATGCGAACTTCGAATTGCAGCAGGAGGACCTTGGCGTCATCCAGCCCGGGCGATACCTCAACCCGCTCAAGCCGCGTCTGCTGCTCGACCGCGAATACGACATCACGCTCAACGAACAGCTGCAACCTGCCACCGGCCAGCAGGGTGTGTATTCAGCATGGTGGTATTCGTGTGTGCCCGTCAGCACCGTGCGCCGCACCGGACTGCCGATTCCATTGTTCTACCGCCGTGATGACGTGGAATACGCCACCCGTATCCAGGAACGTGAGACGTTGCGATTCATGACGCTTAACGGCGTGTGCGTGTGGCATGACACCTTCGATTTGCGATGGAATCCGGCCGTGGAGGTCTACCTATCAGTGCGCAACTTGCTCATTCAGCAGGCCTTCACCCCCGATCCAATGAACAGCACCGAAGCCCTCATCGGATATCTGAACGGTCTGTTCGACAACCATGCCCGGCGTCTCGACTATCGCTCGATGGAACAGATGTGCGACGGTATCGATGACTATTTCAAGGGGCCCGACCACTACCGTCATCCGGTCGGCGAGGCGATGCTGCAGCATGAACTCAGGAAGAACGAGCCTCTTACACCTCTCAAGGAGCTGGACGGCGCCCCGGACCACGTGAATCTTCGTGTGCTCGAGGACTCCGCCAACGACACCAACGTGCCTCCGGATCCGGCAGCGCCCACGCCCTCCTTCGCCCGCCGCGTAACCAACAAGCTGCTCCGCATAGCAGGCCGCGCTCCGCTGCCTGCGACGACCTCTCCTAGGGCGTGGGACGATTCCCTCGGCATCATCCCGGTGGACGGCAACTGCACGCCTTGGCGGGTGATGCATAACCGCCGCCGAGTGTTGGCTGTCAATCCCGCCGGCACCAAGGGCGCGATCCGCACATATGACGCACGGCGCGAGGCGAGTCTGCGTTCACGTTTCCATGCACAGATTGCGCGTCTACGCCAAGACAAGGCGTTGCCCGCCCGCTATCACCAGGCACGTGCTTCGATGACATCGGTGGAGTTCTGGCGTGAATATCTGGCCGAGGCGATGCGCGGGGAATAAGCCCGTTATCATCGTCGTGACATATACTTGCGGATGTTTTTGAGATGTCCCGACCTAACCGAAGGTAACCAGAGGTACATATGACGCAGTTCAAGTTCGCCAACATCTTGATGGAAACGAACCCCCGCTCGCTGAGCTATCCCTCCCTCTACTGCGTGTCCGACGCCCCGCTTGTCCATGATGGAGACCGTGACGAATGGTGGATGCTGGATCAGGGCACCTATGATTTCAGCACGTATTTCAATGGTCTGTCGGTGGCCAAGCTACGCCGATACACCACAGCCACCCGTTTCTTCCTACATCTGGAGCTCAAGGGAGCGGCCTGCGCAGTGACGCAGACTCGCGGTGGATCCTTCTCCACCCATCCGGAGCGGGTCGAAACCGTGCATGCCGCGACTGATGCCTCCGAGGACTGGCAGAGCGTGGATCTGGAGCTCGAGGTCACTGACCTTGACGTGCTTGTCGGCTTTGTCATCGAAACCGAGGGGCGCGTCGCCATCCGCAACGGCTATTATTCGCTCGAACTGGCGTCCGAGCCGCGTGACATCGAACTGGCGCTGGCCACCACCACCTTCAAGAAGGAAGCGTTCATCCAGCGCAACATTGAGCTGGTGCGTTCCGCCATCGTCGAATCCGATGATGTCATCGCCGGCCACTTCCACATGTATGTGATTGACAACGGACGCACCCTCGACGCCGAGGCACTGAGCTCGGATCGCATCACCGTCACTCCGAACCAGAACGTCGGCGGCGCCGGCGGCTTCACACGCGGCATGATCACCGCGATGGAGCAGACGCCCGTCGCCACGCATATTCTGCTCATGGACGACGACGTGGCCGTCTCCCCGGAAAGCATCAAGCGCACCTACAACCTGCTGCGCATCCTTAAGGACGAATACGCCGAGGCCTTCATCTCCGGCGCCATGCTCAACTATGAGATCGGCGAGGACCAGTGGGAGGACATGGGTCACATGACCCCCGAGGGCACCTTCGCCCCGATCAAGCCGCCGCTGCGTATGACGCAATACGTCGACCTCATTTACAATGAGGAGTTCAAGCCGACCGCCGACATGGGCGGACAGATGTACGCCGCATGGTGGTATTGCTGCATCCCGATCTCCGCGATCAAGCGCAACGGACTGCCGCTGCCGGTGTTCGTGCGCTGCGATGACGCCGAATACGGCATCCGCTGCAATCCGACCTTCATCACGATGAACAGCCTGTGCATTTGGCATATGTCGTTCCATGAGCGCTACAACGCCGCCGTGGAACGTTACCAGACCACACGCAACACCATGATCGCGCAGGCGACCTGCGGCATGGCACCCAAGTCGGACTTCATGAAGGAACTGCACAACAACATCCGTCTCGAGCTCAAGAAATTCGGCTACGAGAACGCCGAGCTGTGCCTCGACGCCTTCGAGGACTTCCTCAAGGGGCCGAAGTTCATCGCCCAGCCGGTCGCCGAGCAGCGTTTCATGGATGCCAACCGCAACAAGGAACAGTTGGTCGGATTCGATGAATTGCAACGCATGGCCGACGCCGATCCCGAACTCGCCGGCTTCGATCTGCGCAACGTGGACCGCCAGCTCATCGACGGCGACAAGCAGCGCACACTGGTGCAGCGCCTCGACGACTATCTGACGAACAACGGCCAGCGCCTCGTCAAGAGCCAGGGCAAGGGGTACGCTGTGATTCCGCTTGTCGGCTGGGCCTATCCCGCCGGCGTCATCCGCGGCAAGAACAAGCTCATCGTCATCGATTGGTACAACTCCAAGGGCGCGATTCGCACGAAGGACGTCAAGCGCTACGAGCGGATCATCGCGCGCTATAAGAAGGACCTCAGGTATTACAAGAACCATATCGAGCGTCTGCGCAAGGAATATGCCGCTGCCCGCGCGACCCTCACCTCGGTCGAGTATTGGAAGAACTATCTGGGGATGGAATAAAGGTCTGACGATGACTTTTTTCGAACGGCTCAAGCAGCACTATAGCTATGCGCTCGTCGTGCTGCGCGGACTGGTCAAAACCGATTTCAAGCTGCGCTACCAAGGCTCCTTCCTGGGCGTGGCTTGGTCGGTGTTGAAACCGTTGATGATGTTCTGCGTGATGTACGTCGTCTTCGGCAAGTTCCTGCGCATGTCCGACGGCACACCCACCTATCCGGTGGTGCTGCTGCTCGGCATCTGCTCCTGGCAGTTCTTCCAGGAGGCCACGACCATCGGTCTGCGCTCGGTGGTGGACCGCGGCGATCTGCTGCGCAAGATTCACTTCCCGAATGCCATCGTGGTCGTCTCCGCCACGGTCGGCTCGATGATCAGCTATGCGATCAATCTGCTAGTCGTGCTGGTGTTCGCGTTGTTCGCGCATGTCGAGTTCACTTGGCGCGTGGCGTTGGTGCCGTTGAGCATCATCCAGCTCTATGTGCTTGCCTTGGGCACGACGTTGCTGTTCGCGACAATGTATGTCTATTTCCGGGACATCGCGCATATCTGGGATGTGCTCTCCCAGCTTATCTTCTATGCGATGCCGATTATCTATCCGTTGAGCTATGTCATCGACCGAGGCGAGCCCTATGCCTCGCTGGCGCGTCTGGAGTTGCTCAATCCGATCGCCCAGACCATCCAGGATATCCGGCATAACCTCATCGCCCCGGCCACGCAGCCGACGGTCTGGAACCAGTTCGGCGGGGTCGCGCCCAAAATCGTGCCTCTGGCGCTCACCGTCATCATCCTCGTGCTTGGCGTGACCTTGTTCCGGCGCAACAGCCGCAAGTTCGCGGAGGTCATGTGATGAACGAGAAGACGAACAGCTATGACAACGCTCCCGTCGTGCTGGCGGTGGACCATGTCGCCAAATCCTTCAAACTGCCCACCGAGCAGGCCACGGGGCTGAAGCAGGCCTTCATCAACTGGACCAAGGGCATCAAGGGATACAAGGAACAGAAGGTCCTCAAGGATGTGAGCTTCAAAGTCCATCAAGGCGAGTTCTTCGGCATCGTCGGGCGCAACGGCGGCGGCAAATCCACGCTGCTCAAGCTCATTTCGCAGATCTACGTGCCTGACCGCGGTTCGATCGATGTGGAGGGCAAGCTGGTGCCCTTCATTGAGCTGGGTGTGGGCTTCAATCCCGAGCTGACCGGCCGCGAGAACGTCTATCTCAACGGTTCGCTGCTGGGATTCACCCACGAGCAGGTCGATGAGATGTATGACGACATCGTCGAGTTCGCCGAACTGGGCGAGTTCATGGACCAGAAGCTCAAGAACTACTCCTCGGGCATGCAGGTGCGTCTCGCTTTCTCCGTGGCCATCAAGGCACAAGGCGATATCTTGGTGCTTGACGAGGTGCTGGCCGTCGGCGACGAGGCATTCCAGCGCAAATGCGACACCTATTTCTCGCAGGTGCGCGAGGATCCGAGCAAGACGGTGATTCTGGTCACGCACGACATGGCCTCGGTGAAGAAATACTGCAACCGTGCCATCCTTATCCGCGACGGCGAGATCGCCGTGGAAGGCGACAGCGGCACCGTGGCCGAGCAATACACGCTCGACAACCTCGCCGCCGAGAAGAAGGCGCAGGAGCAGGACCGCGAGCGCGAGGCGGCGAAGCGCAAAGACGGGCACGAGGAGAAGAAATATCCCAACGGCCTCAACGCCCGTTGTCCGTTGCTGCGGACGATTCCGGTCTCCTCGCCGGTGTGTACGCTCGACAAGCCCTTCGTCTTCGATGTCGAATACCAGTTTGACGAAGACACCGAGTTTTATCTGGCGGTTGCCGTGCATGACCTGCGCCGCGGTGGCATTCCCTATGACACTGGTTCCAAGACCTTCCGTATGAAACGCCACGGACATCAGAAAGTGCGCTTCGAACTGCCGCTTGATCTGTTCAACAACGGCGAGTTCCGTCTGCTCACCTCACTACGCGTGCCGAATCCGAACAACGACGAGATCACCGATGCCGTGGCCGTGGCGTTGGACGACAACGCCTGCGAATTTGCCATCCGCGACCCGGAGAACACGAAGAACTACGCGTTGCTCTCAGACCGCGCCATGCACCTGACTCAAGTCGAGGAATAATCGGCCGTATCAGGCCACGACCTGAATAGGGTGGGGCATGCTGTATACAATTGCCCCATCTTATCGGCTATTTATTCTCGAATTACAGTGAATATCAGATACAATCCCCCCCCCCCCGATATATAATTACCGCCGATAGGGGGCGTCTTCCGCATATTCGTGCGGTCCTCCTACGAGAGAAATCAGGAGGATGGGCATGAAGAAACATGTCATCAGCATGGTTGCAGGCGCGGTTGCCGCAGCCGCTATGCTGTTCTCGGGGGCGAGTGTCGCGAACGCCGCCACTGCGAGCGATCATTATGACGCTATCAGCGTCAGCAACGCACGTGTGAGCGATGTCGGTGCGCATAGCGTGGGCGTGTCGTTCGACTATTCGATTAAGCCCGAAGTCTTGGACCAGATTTCAGGTGTCTGCGTCATCGTTGATGTGCAGCGTATCATCAGCCTGACCAGGACCGGCGAAGTTCCTCCCTTTGGCACCGCACCCTACGATATGGACTGCACGGGCACGGATGACGAGGATCTGGACCCGAGCGCATACGAGCGCATCTATGGCATTCATACCGCGTCCGAGCCATTCGGGGTCTCCGATGAGAACGGAGTCTATACGTCCTATGCCACTGGCACTTACCAGTCCTTCTACCGGTATTACACTAACCTGTGGGATGGGTCGGCCACCGGCACCTTCGACACGACCGTCATCGGCCTGACGCCGAGCACCACGTATGGCAATAACACGGGCAATACCTATCCTCTGAACTATGGAGCCAACGGACTGTTCAAGGCCCAGAGCCTTCCCTTCAACACCCCTACGCCGGTGAATCTGCTACAGACCTTCGCAGGTGTCAAGCTGACGTTCAAGGACGGCAGCTCGACCTTCTTCGAAGACCACGCCGTCCCGGTGAATGGTTTCACCACTACCGCCGAGCCCACAGCTCCCAGTGAGGGGGATCTGACCGATGCGAACAAGGGAAACATCGGTGGCAATGACACGGCAGCTTCCAAGAGCGTTTACCGCGCCTATATCGACGATCTCAAGGCTGAGTGCAAGGCCAAGGTCGATGCCGGCGAGGACTGCTTCTGGAATGGCTATATCTATTCCTCCCCGCGTGCACTGACCGATAAGTCTGGCTCCCCGCTGCTTGCGGTGCAGAAGGACGATGCCGGCAGGTACTACGTCGATGCCTATATCCCCGCCATCGCCGGCGGCGACCACAAGATCGTGCTGACCGACGAAACCGGTGCCGTGCAGGGCTGGAAGTCTGTGTCCGTCACCGCGCCGCTGTTCACCGATGTGACGGAGGGCGACAACGCCAACCATGCCGACGATGTGCTGGCTTTGGCCAAGAAGGGCGTCATCGGTGGCTTCAACAACGCTGACGGCACCAAGTCCTTCCGCGGTCTTGAGCAGATCAAGCGTCAGGACTTCGTCGCGTTCCTGTACCGCTTGGCCGGCAGCCCGGAGTTCGACGAGGCGAAGGCCACCAAGACCTTCACGGACGTGAAGGCCGGCGACAACGCCAACCACTCCAAGGCCGTGCTGTGGGCTGCTTCCAAGGGTATTGTCGGTGGCTTCGGGGACAACACCTTCCGCGGCACCCAGCAGATCAAGCGCCAGGACGCCGCCGCGTTCCTGTATCGTCTGGCCGGCAATCCGGAGTTCGACGAGGCGAAGGCCACCAAGACCTTCACGGACGTGAAGGCCGGCGACAACGCCAACCACTCCAAGGAAATTCTCTGGGCTGCCTCCAACGGTATCGTCGGCGGCTTCGGCGACAACACGTTCCGTGGCACCCAGCAGATCAAGCGCCAGGACGCCGCCGCGTTCCTCAACCGTCTTGATGGGCGCGTGGACATTCCCGCGATCTACAAGTGAGTGAGAAAGCCTGACGCGGCTATCAAATAATAAAATGGCGGATCCGGATTATCTGGATCCGCCATTTTATTACATGACAACGAACTGCACTCAACGGATTGTGCTCAGATAGATATCACACCGGAAACCCGGAGCATAGATGCGCGTCTGATCTTGGGTCGCGTTTGGAGAAGAGACCGCGCCGATATGGCGGAAACTGCGGTCGACAGCGAACTGGTCTTCAACCGCGGTTTCGCCATAGGCGCCGCAGCCGATGACAATGGCCTGTTGTGCGCCTGATTCCCCGATGGCATCCACCGTACGGGCGACTAGATTATCCGTGGAGCGCACCTCGTTATGCAGCGCCACCCGGAAATCATCGGTCGCGTAGGTCATGTCACGGTGGGTCATCGCGTTCCATAGTCTGACGTCTCGATCCAGATATGGCAGTGCGTTACTCGCCGCGTAAATGCTGGCGCTGTCGGGAACGGGCACCAGCGCGGCATTCGGAAGATTGTTGCGAGCCTTGCCGATTTCAGTCGCAAGAGAAGCACCGAGGGATACAGCGCTCCTGCTGTCAGCGATGATGGGGACCCAATACCATGTCGAGACTAGGCGTTGCGTCATCGGCACCGCCAATACAAGTGTCAATATCAGGCAGATCGCCGTGCGGAGCGAGGGACGGCGACTACCTGCGTTGCTTTTGGTATGCGCGCCAATGTTGAGGGAACGCCGTTCGATGCCGTCACGTTCGCCCAACAACGCCACAGCGAGCATCATCCAGAGAAAAGCAGCCATCTTCTGCGGAGCGTAATGCGGATAGAGCAGGTTAAGCACCAGCAGCACCCAGCCGTAGGTGGCGCAGGCCATGAGCCCGCACCGCCAGCCGGCAAGCCATGCGCAAACCATCGCCAGCGCGAAGGCCAAACCGAAAGTCACGAGCGCGGTTCCCGGGGCATGCAGCTGCACATATGCGTCACCGCCTCGCCTCGGCAACAGCTCGCAAACAGCCGCAACCATGCTGCCAAGTGGCACCAGCAGCGGCCACAATGGACGACGGGCGCGGCGAAGATCCCAGGCAAATAGCAAGAACAGCATCCCGGCAAAGCCGAACATCCACACATGGATTTGGAACGGCAACGCAAGCAGGGACGCGAATACCCACGGGTGGCGAAGCCGGTTGGGATAGCAGGCGATAATCAGCGCGCAGACAAGCGCCACCAGGCAATAGGAGCGCGACAGCACCGGCAGATAGTAGACGGTCAACGGCGTGAACGGCACCAGTGACTTGACCCATAGCGGGATGTCGGCGATGAATAGCGCGATCATCGCGATAAGCGTCACCGTCAGCGATACCGCTGTCATGGTCTGATATGGAGCACCGAGTTTGGCGAAGGGCATCAACAGCAGATACCACAGCGCCGGATGCCCTTCGTCGGCGAGCACATGGCCGAACAGATCCGGCAAAGAGGCATCGCGTGCGATCAGCCATGCCTGTGATTCATCACGCCAAGGTTCGTGCCGGAACGCCAGAAACACCTCGCCCAGTGTGTAGATCGCCAGGATGACGGACAGAAAGACCGTGGTCAGGTGTTGACGCGGCCCGAAGGTGCGCGCGGTGAGGACGGTGCGGATAACCATGGTGGAGCGAAGGACGATGGCAGGCATGAATCACCGTCCCCTGGAGTGGACGACAGGACCGTTCCAGGTGCGTGCAGAATCGCTGTCGCGATGGCGATGACGGCGCTCGATGAACAGGCCAGCAATCGTATATGTCACCAGCAATCCAGCCGCTGTTATCGCGGCCGGCACGACGAAACGCCATGTGACCGGCGCATAGCGCAATTCCAGTGTGCCCGATGCGTCTGCCGGAATCTCGACATCGACCAGCACGCCATCCGAAGAGGCTTTGACCTCAAGCGGACGGCCGTTGAGTGTGGCTGTGTAGCCTGGCCAATGCATGCGCGCGAAATGCAATGTCGCCGGTGCATCGTTGGCATTCTCTACTTGCAGATGCTCCTGTTGCTGCGACACCAGCTCGTCCGCGCTGAAGGACAGCCCTGTGTCGGCGAGCGTGGCCGTGCCCACAAGCGCCGATAGGCCACGGCGCGCATACAACGATTCCGCGTCGTTGCCATCGACTCGTTCGAAGCCACAGGTCGTAAGTGCATCGGCCGTCGGGGTGCCGCCGCTGGATTGCAGAAGGACGGAACGGATGCCGTATTGGTCGAAACGACAGATTGTCTCGCCGGCGTTTCCGGACGCGTTGTCGACCGGCTGTGACAGATGCGCCACGGCATCATTCGGCAGATTGCCCTGCGAGGTGGTTGGCTTGAGACTGTTTTGATATGCCTGCTGCACCACCGGATCGTAACCGTTGATCACACGCTGTCCGAACAGCAGATACCGCGTGCCGTAATTGAAATTCTCAAACAGATTGGCAGTGCCGCCACGCGGCAGATCGGATTCGACGGTGAGCACATATCCTTGGGCAAGTTCATCGGCATACGCATCCAATGTGGAGGCCGCCGGCATGTTCAGCGTTTGCACGAAGCTTTCCTTGGAAGTCACCGCGGTGAACGAAGACAGCGCGGTGCCTCCTAGCACCAGACAGAGCACTGCCGCCGTGGTGCGGCGCGACCGCAACAGCCACAGGGCGGCGATCAACACGGCAAGCGTTGCCAGCGGAAGCACGAGTGCATGCATCTTGTCGTTGGTTGGCATGGGAATACGCGAAGCAAGTATCACCAGCCCCACGCACAGCGCGAGGGCGGCTGCCTTCGCCCGCGTCGAAGAGAACCGCCATTCCAAACGATCGATGAGCATGAATATCAGCAGTGCCGCGAACACGGCCAGATAGCCCACATAACGGAAGGTCCAGCGCAGCGGCCCCATATAGGTCGGCAACTGCGTGGCCGCCAGCATCAGCACCGTCATCGCAGCCGTTGCGGTGATCTCAGGCGAGGCCAGACGGAACCGGTCGAAACGTTTGAAAAACAGGGCCCACACCAACATCGTGACGAAACCAATCGGGATGCCCCAGTAGACATATCCCCAGAAGGTGTTCCACCAGTCACCGCCCACCGGATTGCCGACTGACAGCACCTGGCCCAACGATGGCACGCCGAAATTGTCGGCATTGCCGACGCCGGTGCTGTTGCGGGCCAGCTGCGGCATGAGATACGCGTATTCCGAGAACACCGGCAGCGCAGCGATGAAAGCCAGCACGACTGCGAAGGCGATGCGAGCGGTGTCCAGCAAACGGCGCGGCAACCCCGTATTCCGGGCAAAGGGACGGCACCATGCCACGGCCAGCGCAATCAGTGACAGCGCCAACACCACATACACGAAGGGCCAGCCCGTGGCGAACACCACCCACGAGGCGGCGGACAAGGCGAATAATCGCAACGCGCGCGGAGATTGGAAGGCGCGGATCGCTAAGGCAAGCGCCCAAACGAACGACGACAGGCCCAGACCTGTATTCCAATGATCGGCGGTGAACAATGCGACATTCAACGGCAGGAAGGCCAATGTCATGCCCAACAGCATCGCGCTGAGATGCTTCAGCCGTACGGTGCGGCCGAGCAGGTAGCCGCCGGTCATCAGGCTAAGCATTTCCAAAGCGCCGAACAGCATCGCCAGCTTAAGTGGCTCATGGATGACCGTAGCGACCAAGGTGAGTGCCACGATGATTGGGTGGAATATGGAACGGCCGAAATCCACCAACAGATTGCCGCCTGACAGACTGTTCGTCGTCAGCACCGACCAATCGCCCTGCGCAATGAGCCGACCTCGTTCGATCAGATACGGCGTGAACTCATTGATGCCGTCATCGCGCAGCACAGTGCTCGGATCGTATCGGTATTTGAGGAAGGTGAAGCCGAAAGCGATGGCAGCGGCAATGACGAACACCAGTGCGCCGACTGCAGCGGAGGGGATGCGTTTGCTGGGTTCCGCCTGCGAGGTGGCCGCTCCGGACGGGTGGGGGTATGACGGGGAGTCCTTGTGCTCCTCCGATATGGCTTTGTCTCCGTCACCCACGATGCCAACCGTCACGCCAAAATCCTTTCCATCACGCTGTCGTCCACCTTACACAGCGCAAGGGATTGGTTAGACTGGGAGCCATGGGCCGACATCCGTATGCGATGATGATCACGAATTTCGATTCCACCGAACAGAAACGCGCGTGGGAGCAACTCACTTCGTGTCAGGAGGGGATCCCTGACGCGCCCGCATTGGAACGGTTGTGGCTGCGCAACGGCGCGAAACGCCCCTGTGAGCGGCTGCTCAACGAGCGCACCTCGATCGCGACATATTTCGCCGGCATCATTCGCACCGCCTACATGTATTGCCCCAGAATCATGCTCACGGACGCGCAGCTGTTCGACGGGCTGTTTTTCGTGGCACTCGGGCCGACGACGGTCAACGGCATCCTCGGCAAGTCTTACAAAGATGGTCCAGCCATCGTCATCTCCGGGCGGCACGAGACTCTGGAAGAGTGTCTGGTCGCGTTCACCATCTCGACAGTCGGAGAGGTACGCAAGGCTGCGAAGGATGCCGATCCATCCATACGGCCCACGGATCTGGGATGCGCTGGTGAGGATTCGCAGCATACCCTGCGGCCGCTGGAATACTGCGTATTCGGACATACGGTCACTCGTGCCGAAGCCCTTGGATTCGACCGTAAATTCTATGACGAATTGGATGCAAGACTGGCGCAGGCCAAAACCCGTGGAACCGGCATGACGCAGGTCATCGCAGAAGCCTATGCGCAGGCGTTGCATCCGGAGCATGACGCCGGAACATGGCATCGGTTCCTGGCACAGCGATGGCAGGAATGGATTGATGCGGAACGCCAAGGACTGGTGCTGTATGAGAACCAGAACGACCCCGAGGTGATTGCCCGCACGGCAAGTAAAGGATTCGGAACGTACTTCCGCGAGCATGCTGACCGATGCCTGACGACGATGCGCCGACATTACAAGTTGCCGGACGACGAGAAGCTGAAGGAATCTTCCACTGTCAACGATGAGAACGCCGCCCCGGAGGAATGTTTCGCACGGGCGCTGACAGCCATCTCGAATATGCCCAAACGTTCCGATGCGTTCATGTGTATTGACCGGACCAACCTGCCCGCCGGAATGGATTCAAACGGGAGCGACGGCGGTGACGTTGGGAACGATGTCAACGAACATAATAAGCGCCCGTTGACGCGGAGACTATTGCGCGACTGGTACCAATTCGTATACCAGCGTGCCTTGGCCAGTCATCTTGGCGCGTATCTCATCGCCGTGTCGGCACCGGAGAACTCCTTCGAGCAGATAATCGGTCGGGAAGCGAAATCCACCGGCTCGTCGCTGGTATTGGATGGCGCGATCACCGATGCCCTCGGCGCCATGCCCTTCAACCGTTTCTCCACGTTCTGCTACGAAAGCCGCTCTGCCATTGCCAAATGGCGTGCTTGCACACCGGAGACGCCGCGTCATGAACAGCGTGTCAGCACGCGCAACGTCGCCTATGCCGTGCAACAGGCCGCGGAGGAACGCAGTCTTGCTGATGACGGGAAGAACATGATGTGGGGCGCTCTGGTCGCGGGTGTATTGGCATTGATTTCGGCGTTGAGCGATAACGTATGGCTTAACGGCAACGCGCCAATATGGCTTATTGTGTTGGCCGCGTGGATCATCGCCATCGTTCCCAATATCATCGATGTAATTGGCTGGCTATGGGGCGTGCGCACATCCGCGAAGACCGTGGTCTATCTGGGATGATGGGACTTGTGAGGATTGCCGGGGAAACGATGAGGAGCGCTATGGAGAGCAAAGAGAGCATAGGCTTGTGCGAAACCGATGTGACGGACCCGCAGCCGCCGCTTGAAGTGCACGGCGAGCGCCAGGTCTTTCGCGAGCAAGGCGGCGCGGACTACACGGTTACCGCCATTGATGCGACTGTGCGGGAAACTGGTGAGCCGTTGACATTGCATGTCACTTCCGTCAAGGACGGAAAGCCCGGCGTGGTGTGCGTGGCGGTGCGTGATGGCGAAGCCGATCCAAGGAGCGTGGTTTCGAGTGAACATGTGGCGCGGAAAATCTTGCTAGCCCGTCACTGGCGTGTCTCTACCGGCGAATGGGGCTGGGAATTCCCTCGGGGCATGGGCGAGACCGGTGAGACGACCGAGGGGACCGCGGTACGTGAGTTTCGTGAGGAAACCGGCATGGAAGTCGGCGAGGACCGGGTGCGCATATTGCAAACCATCCACGCCGACACCGGTGTGCTGCGCGACGCAACCGCCGTGGCCGTGATCGACGTGCCGGATGATATTCATATTGGCCGTGCTGAGGATTGGGAACTGACTAACCTGCGTTGGATTCCCGAGGATGTTCTGTGTGAGATGATTGCTGGCGTCCAAATCACCGATGGCATCACGCTTGCAGCGTTCGCCGTGCTCATGGCGCATTGTTGATGGTCGCTATTGTCCATGCGGCACGTGGTTCAGAGAGATCGGCATGGTTATGACGAATAGACGCAGTAGAAAACCGAGGCATGTCGACTCCCACAGGAGGGCTCCCACTGGGATGGCGCTCGTTCTCCTATGCCTGGAGTTGATTGTGGCATCCCTGATTCTAGTAGCGGTGCTCTGGTTCGGCGGTCGGATACATATGGGCATCGGATATCTTCTCGTGGGAACGGCATTTGTTTTAGTGTTCCGTCCGGTCCACAGAACGTCCCGCTATATTTCGTTCACTGAAAAAACTACGTTCTATCTTGGCGGGCTATATGAATTACTGCTATCGAGTTTGATTCTTTCGAGAATGGATGGGGAATCCGCAGCGCAGATATGGAGTTGGGGTGACATCGGGGTCATGCTCGTCTGCCTAGCCATTGAATTTATGGTGCTGTGGACCGGAGCCAAAGATGTCACTAGGGGAAGAGACATGTCGTGGTTCACAAGAACGCTTCCTTTTCATGGAGCTGGCATTGTGCTGAGCTCTTGGCTGTTGTCGGGATATCTTCTTCACGAAAACGTGATGAGGGATATCGTGGGAACCGGAATAGTCATGATATGCACGTTTGAATTAGGCAAACAGTTTTGGCATGAACGGCTCTGTCCGCGCACAAGTGAAGTAGTGGATAACGGCGGCTGAGAGAGGGATTGCTGTCTTTGAAATTGTTTCTGAGACTGTTTCCGTGAGGCTGAACTAGTTCCGGTTACTTTCCGTGCATGTTCCGCGCTTCATGCATGTCACGCTGTCGTGTGTTTCTCTTCTTGTTTTCTGTCCCTAGAAGAAAGGTTCCAGGAACATGACTGGAAACAAGAATGCATGGCGCGCGCCGCTCGCGGGTCTTGCCTCTCTCGCGATGATCGCGACGATGGGCGTGGCCGCGGGAACCGCGAACGCCGCGGCCCCGAAGGTCAAGTTCGACGTGCAGGGCCATGGCACGGCCCCCACGGAGCAGACCATGAGCGGCAATCAGCTCGTCAACTTCGCCTCTGCCACCCCGTCCGCCACGGGCTGGGTGTTCACGGGTTGGTACACGGAGCCCGGTCTGGGCGACGGCGTGCGCTTCAACCCGGCGGTGCCGGTCGTGGCGGACACGACCCTGTACGCGCACTGGGCGAAGAAGGCCGACGTGGTCACCGTGTCCTATGACAAGCCCGGCGCCCTGTCGTTCGCGGATGTGAACCAGGACGGCACCGTGGACGGCGCGAAGGACCGCAAGGTCGAGCTCGCGGCGGGCGACAAGCTGGCCGAGTGGATGAAGCCCACGGACGGGGACCCGACCGACGGCAAGCTCGTGAAGGGCATCAAGAACGGCGACGCGGACGCCGACTACACCGCCGCGGTCGACGTGTCCGTCAAACTGACCGTCGACACCGAGGCCTCCAAGTACGTGAAGTTCGTCGCCGGCACCAACACTGATCTCGCCGACGCCGCCACCACCATCGAGATCCCCGAGGACGGCACCTTCAACCTGCCCGTGGCACGCATCACCGGCGGCAGCAAGAAGGCCGTCGAGCAGTGGGTCTACAACCCGAACGCCCCGACCGCAGAGAGCCACCGCACGGCGGTCTGGGACAACGCGGACAACACCGTGCCCGAGAAGGCCGACGGCCTCGTGCTGACCGCCACCGACCAGGACGACGCGGAGGTCGAGGACACCACGACCGTGAAGGTCAGCTTCGAGCTCAAGGATCCCGCCGGGTCCCCGACGACGAAGAGCTTCTACGTCGCCGACGGCTCGCCCGCCCCGGAGTACGAGCCCGACCTGCTCGGCGGCGCGTACGAGTTCGACGGCTGGACTTGGACTGTCGACGGGAAGGAGCTGCCGTACAACGGCGAGGCGCTTGACCAGGCTGCTGCTTCCGAGGTCACGCTCAAGGGCCTGCTCAAGCTCGCGAACGTTCAGCAGACTGTGACGTTCGACCCGAACTACACAGGCTCCACCGTGACGACCGTGCAGGTCGCCAACGGCGCCGCCGTGGCCAAGCCCACGGATCCGGCCAAGGCCGGCTACGTGTTCCAGGGATGGCAGGTGACCTCCCCCGCTCCCGCCGGCACCACTTTGTACGTTACCGACAAGGACTTCTCCGGCCTCAAGGCCACGTCCGACCTGACGCTGACCGCCCTGTGGCTGACCGACGCGCAGGACCAGCTCAAGCAGCTGCTCGACTACGCCGTCACCGTCAAGAACGCGAACGTCTACGATCAGGACGCCCAGGCCACCAAGGATTACCTGGACAAGGCCGACGAAGCCGCCAAGGCCGTTCGTCTGACCTACGATGCAAACAGCGCCACCGTCACCGCCAATCCCGTCGACAAGGTGACGAAGCTCGCGAACGCCAAGGCCGCAACCGTCAAGACCTACGTGGACGCCCTGACCGCCCTTAAGGCGAAGCTCGTGCCGGTGAACTCGAAGTACTTCAACGATGTGAACGTGCTGGGCTCCAACGTGACCCCGCACGCGGCCGACATCGAGTTCCTCGCCAAGAAGAACATCATCGGTGGTTTCGCCGATGGCACGTTCCGTCCGCTGAGCACGATGAAGCGCCAGGACTTCGCCGCGTTCCTGTACCGTCTGGCCGGCAGCCCGGAGTACACGCCGGCGGCCGCGGACGACATCTTCTCCGACGTGGACGCGAGCACGCCCCACTACAAGGAGATCCTGTGGGCCTCGAGCAAGGGCATCGTCAAGGGCTTCGCTGACGGCACGTTCCGCGGCATGAGCCTGGTCAACCGCCAGGACGCCGCCGCGTTCTTCTACCGCCTGGCCGGCAGCCCGGAGTTCGACGCGTCGAAGGCCGCCAAGCAGTTCGCTGACGTGGATCCGGCCGGCACGGCGAACCACGAGAAGGAGGTCCTGTGGGCTGCCAACACCGTCGTGTCCATCGACTACGACGAGGACGGCTTCGATGCCTCCGATTACGCTGGTTCGATCGTGCAGGGCTTCCCGAACAACACGTTCGCCGGCACGGCCACCCTGCTTCGCCAGGACGGCGCCGCGTTCATCGCCCGCATGTACGCCTACCTCAACAAGTGAGCCGACAGGCTTCACTCGCTGAGATAGCGTAGACACGAAAAAACGAGGGAGGTTCCTCCAATCGAATTGATTGGAGGAACCTCCCTTGTTGTGATTGTCGAGCAGAGAATTAACAGAGAGGGCTTCCGTCCCTTGCGGGATGGAAGCCCTTCCTCTGTCGGCTGTCAGCCGATCAACTCAGCGGGCATGCGGCTCACTTGTAGAGGAGCTCGATGTTCACGCCAAGGCTGTTCTGGGTGCGGTCGAGGAACGCGGCGGCGTCCTGGCGCACGATGGTCTTCGTGCCGCCGAACGTGTTGTTCGGGAAGCCCTGGATCACGCCGTACTTGGCCAGGAACATGGTCTCCTTGTACCACGGGGTGGTGGAGTCCACGTCCGCGAACTGGGGCTCGTGGCTCGGGTCGAA
Source organism: Bifidobacterium sp. LH_730 (assembly GCF_056355835.1). NCBI lineage: Bacteria > Bacillati > Actinomycetota > Actinomycetes > Bifidobacteriales > Bifidobacteriaceae > Bifidobacterium > Bifidobacterium sp. LH_730. The sequence continues at coordinate 26,614 of NZ_JBKETB010000012.1, read as the reverse complement.
CGTCGGATCGATGTTCTGGCCCTTGACCAGCTTGTAGAGCATGGCCGCGGCGTCCTGGCGCTTGATCTTGTCAAGGCCGCGGAACGTGCCGTCAGGGAAGCCGCCGATGATGCCGTTGGAGGCGGCCCACAGCACGGCCTTCGAGTGGTTCGCGGAATCGCCGGCGGTCACGTCGGTGAACGTCTTGGTGGCCTTGGCCTCGTCGAAGGCGGGCTCGCCGGCTAGACGGTACATGAACGCGGCGAAGTCCTGGCGCTTGATCTCCTGCATGCCACCGAAGTAGTAGGTGCCATCGGCGGCCTGGAAGCCCTTGATCACGCCCTGGAAGTACAGGTTGTTGATGTTCCTCAGGTGCGGGGTGTGCGCGTCCACGTCGGTGAACACGTCCTTCGCGGTCTCGCCCACGTACTGCAGCTTCGCGAACGCCGCCTGCAGCGTCTCGGTGATCTCCGCGACCTTCGCGTCGGTCAGATAGTCGTTGTCCCAATCAGCAACCGCATACGAATTATCGTTGAGATCGGAATCATCCTTGGGGTCAAGCGTCACAGGAGTGTTGGTGCCGCGGATGCTGCCCTCGGAGGCCTTGGCGACAGCCATGCGTGCCTTCTCGAACTTCTCCCAAGAGTTCTTGGTGAACGTCTTTGAGGAGTTGTTCAGGCCGAGCAGGTAGTTCAGGTCGTACTTCGCGGCCAGCAGCCACTTCGCGGTCAGGGTGAAGGAGCCGTTGACCGGAGCGTTGAAGTTGTAGGCAACGTCGGCGGTGGTGTACCAGCCGAGGAAGCGGTAGCCGTCGCGCACCGGGGCGGCGGGCACCGCCACGGCCTGGCCCTTGGCGACCTTGACCTCGGAGACCTTGCCATTGCCATAGCCCTCGTCGAACTTCACCGTGTACTCCTGGGAAGCGGCAGGAACCAGAACCGCGACGAGGGTGAACTCATGGTCGCCGCTGGCGGCGTTGTTGGCCTTCTCAAGCACGGCCGCGGTGGTCTTGCCATCGTACAGGTGGTCGTTGCCGTCCTGATGCGAGTAGTAGTACCAGCCGGCCACCTCGTACAGGCCGTCGTACGTGTCGACCTGATCGGTCGGGGTCGGCACCGCGGCGTTCGCGGCCACGTAGGTCGAGGCCGGGGCCGCGCCCACATACGTGCTGGCCAGGGAAGCGGCGTCCGCGTCCTTGACGGGGGCGGCCGTGTCCTTGGCCATGCGGTTGATCATGGCGTCCTGGTTGACCACGTAGTTGACCTTGTAGGACTCGGTGCTGGTGCTCGCGTCGACGTCGGCGTTCGTGGAGAACGTGGTCGAGCCGGGCACGTAGGCGGAGCCGCCGCGCACCTGCCAGGAGGTGACGACCGTGCTGGCCTTGTGCGCGACCGGCGCGGCATCGATGGTGCCGCCGACCTTGGTCTCGTACTTCTCGTCGCCGTCCGGATTGCCGTTCTTCGCGGCGGTCCAGCCGTCATAGCCGTCGTTGTTGAAGGTGACCACGACGCCGGGCGTGTAGGTCAGGTTAAAGTAGACGTCCTTGTTGACCGGAGCGGTCCAGGCGGCGTCCACGTCCAGGATCTGGCCTTCGGCGGCCTTGTCGGTCGGAACCTGCCAGGAGGCGAGCTTGTCGCCCGCCGCGAGCTCGACGACCTGCGCAGGCACGTTGGCCTTGCCCTGCTGGTCGGAGAACGTCGCCTTCACCAGGTCGCCCTCGGCCGTGCTGCTCGCGTAGTGCGCGTAATAGGTCACGTCCTGCTTGACCGCGCTCACGGAGTTGTCCTCGTCCTTACGCACGGCGGAAGCCGTTGCGGAGGAGCTGTCGAACTGGACTCGCTCGCCGCCGGTCGGCTCTGTGTACCAGCCGGTGAACTCATATCCCGCGTTCGGGGTCACCGCGGGCGAATCGACGATGTAATCGCCGGCGGCATGCACGCCGTTGTCCGCGTCCTTCTGGGACGTGGCTTCCTTCCAGCTCGCAGAGCCACGGGATCCGGCCTCGTAGGTCACCTTGAACGACGGGGTCTGGCGGACGTCATCGCCTTCATACGTCACGGCGCCGGCCGTCGACGCGGCCACGCCCATCGTGGCCAGCATGGCCACGGACGCAAGACCCGCGAGCGGCGCGCGCCATGCATTCTTGTTTCCAGTCATGTTCCTGGAACCTTTCTTCTAGGGACAGAAGCCCAAAGACGTGGGATGTTCCAGCCGCGACGCCTCGCCCACGGCCTCCTGACGCTAGATCCGAGCGCAGGGTTTGGTGATAGCATATCTATAGGTAAGTTATTTACAGGCATGTTATCAACATGGAGGTTTGTCGTGTTCGTGGGTAGGGCCGAGGAGCTGGCGGAACTCGAGGAGATGTACACGCGGGGCCGGTTCGAGATGGCGGTGATCTACGGGCGGCGGCGGATCGGCAAGACCGCGTTGATCGACGAGTTCACCAAGGGCAAGCGCACGCTGTATTTCACGGCCTTGCAGCGCAGCGGCGTGATCAACCTGCGCCGGTTCACCTCGCTCGTGGCGGGTTTCTTCGGCTACGATTCCCTGGCCGATTTCCCGGATTGGTCGGCCGCGTTGTCGTTCGTGGTCAGGCAGGCGAAGATGTCGGGCGAGCGGTTCGTGTTCGTGTTCGACGAGTTCCCGTACGCCGCGCTCATGGACGAGGCCCTGCCCTCGGAGCTGCAGATCGCCATCGACCACGGCTTCAAGGACACGGACGTCATGATGATCCTGTCCGGCAGCAACGAGGGATTCATGGAAAGCGAGGTGCTGGGCTACAAGAGCCCGCTGTACGGGCGGCGCACCGGCCAGATCCGCCTGCAGGCGTTCGACTACCTGACCGCCGCCGAGTTCCTTCCCGGCACGGAGGCCGAGGACCTCGTGAGGTATTACGCGGCGTTCGGCGGGGCCCCGTACTATCTGGCGCAGCTGGACCCATCCAAGGGATTCGAGGACAACGTGCTGTCCCTGTGCTTCGGACGGCTCGGCATGCTGCGCGAGGAGCCGTCCATGCTGCTGCGCGAGGAACTGCGCGAACCCGCGCTGTACTACTCGGTGCTCCAGTCCATCGCGGACGGCAACACCAAGCCCAAGGTGATCGCCGAGCACGCGGGCGTGGGCGTCACCGGCGTCGCCAAGTATCTGCGCACCCTGGAGGAGCTGGGCCTGGTCGAGCGCAGGGTGCCGTTCGGCGAGGACCCGGGGCACACGCGGCGCGCCCTGTACTCGATCAGGGACCCGTTCTTCGCGTACTGGTACCGGTTCGTCGCCCCCGCGCTCGACCTGATCGACAACAGGGCCGGCTCCGGGGGCATCCGGCAGGCCGCGTTCGGCGAGGAATTCTCCACCTATGTGGGCCAGCAGTTCGAGGCGATGTGCCTGCAATGGCTCGTCCGGAACAACGCCGCCGGCCGCCTGCCGTTCCTGGCGACACGGTTCGGCAAATGGTGGGGCAACGACCCGCGCAAACGCGAGCAGACCGACATCGACGTGGTAGCCGCCGACCCCAGGGGCAGGCGGATTATCCTGGGCGAATGCAAGTGGCGCAACCAGTTCGACGAGACCGGCGCCGTCGAGGCCCTGCGCGCCCGCGTCGGCCTGATCCCGGGATACGAGGACACGCGCCTCATGCTCTTCACCAAACGGCCCGTCTCCGAGGCGACCCGAACCAAATACGCCGGCCAGATCGACTTCGTGGACACGGAAGGCCTGTACGAGCGGTAGAGGGGTCACGTCGTCGGCGTAGCATTCGTGGCGTCAGAATTTTTGGTGGAGCGTTCGTACACCTTGAACTTGCCTTTTTTCGCCGCCACCACGAGTACGCCCGAAGAGACGTATTTCAAAAGGTAGCGATTGGCCGTGCGTACCGTGACATGCGCGGCCGCTGCGACCGAATGTGAAGTGACCTGAACCTTTGTGTCCAACATATCTAAAATCACGTCTTTGACGCTTCTCGCCTCATCGACACTGCCAGCTGATGCTTGACCACCATGCGTGGCAGGCCCACGAGAGCTTGGAGTGTCGACATAAGCCACGGGCACGAATGCTTTGAACTCGTCGCCGTCAATGAGTTCAGGCTCCTTCCCCGTATAGATTTTTGAGTACTTGTAGAGGTTGCGCATGCCGCTACCAAGTTCGTCCGCAAGCCCAATCTCAGTGAAGAAACCAGCGATGATTGGATTCTTTGACATTGGGTTGAACTCGTCCAGGGTCAGGCGCCCCTCGAAAAACGACCGTGAGGCGTTTTCCGTGCGTAAGCCATCAGCATCTACGATGAGCTTGCCAGGCATAGGGCTCGAATACTCCCGGTGGATTAGCAGATTGGTCACGATTTCGCGAACGATAATGTCCCTCGGGCTCACCGACATATCCCGCTCAAGATGGAACCTATCTGGAAGCTGTCGTCGCGCGAAAGATGACAGCTTCTCATAAGCCTCCACCAAATTTGTCCGGACGATGAGCCTGTCATCGTAGCGATCCAGATTAGTCCCTGTTGTCTATTTCTAAGTGCAACACTGTTGTCAGGTTTGTAAGTTTGGCAGTTCGTCGATGAAGGTCTCGGCGAGCGTGCGGTTAGTCGAGCATGCGCGCGGGCCGGTTGAGGATGATGCCTGAGGGTGTTCACACATGGGTTGCGAGACCAATCACTATAAGCCGGAAAGTTTCGTGAACACGTAACATGCAATCCAGTGAGACGTTTGCCGTTGGCATCACTTTCTGGAATAAAGGCCCGATATGTCAGGATTTTAAACTCTAGGGTCCATAGTGGATCGGTCGGACGCGCATACGAACGTCAGACTCATTGGGTTAATATATCCTTTTCTCCACTATCTTTACTTATGTCAGGTTGTCCATGTCATACGCAAACATAACGCTTGAAACGGGAGGTTGAAATGGAACCGGAAAATCGCGATCATACGTTGCCCGAGTTGGCGAATATTCTTGGAATGACTAGCGCAGCGCTAGCGAAGAGGATTCACAGAGGTACGCTCAAGGCACGTAAAGAGAAAGGGAAATGGCTCGTCTCTCAGGATGAGTTCAACCGTGTCACTGGCATGCAAAATGGGATGACTTCGCCCGTTTGCGACAGTGAAATAGCCAATGCCATGCCGAGGATGTCCGGTTTGTATTCCCGGCCACAAAACGGCGCAACCACTGCAGCCGAGTCTGATGAGTCATGGGAATCATCCAAGCTTCTGTCTCAGATTCAGAGGATTCGTGATGAGTTGAGACAAAAGGAGTCGCAGGTCATCCAAGCCGAGGAACATTTGCGGTCATTGAAGGAGTCCCTCAAGCTGTTGCACCAGCTACTTGAGACAACGGAGCGGCTGCAAAACGCCCTCGCCAAGCATTAGCTCTAGCCAGCAGTGGCGGTGGCTCCTTGACCAAGACAAGATACATCTCGATCGAGGACATTCGAGGACATTCGAGGACATTCGAGGATGCGGTTGTCCTAGAGCGTATTGCAAAGGTGGAAGAAAGCATGACCCCTGGGGAACTCGAAGCTGTGCTTCAATCGGGTGAGTCCACATCCGTGGAGTTCAAGCGGTGTGGGAAACTGCCTGACGACGATGTGTACGAAACCATCTGTTCGTTCAGTAATCGATACGGGGGAAGTATTTTCCTTGGGGTACTTGATAACGGGGAAATCGAAGGTGTCAGCCCGCATCGTGTCGATGAGATCCAGCGCAATCTCATCAATCGCGCGCACAATCCAAATCAATTCGTTCCTAATCCCATGGTCGAGACGGAAGCGTTGCGCGTGAACGACAAGACCGTGGTGAGGGTTTGGGTTCCGATGTCCGCCTCCGTGATCAAATATAAAGGAACCGCATATGACCGCCTCTTTGACGCGGATGTGAAAATTGCGGGAGACTACCAGTACTCCCAGCTCTATATGCGCAAGCAGAATTACTATTATGAACAGCGCGTCTTCCCCTCCTTGGAGTTATCCGATTTTCGTGATGACCTGATATCCATGTGCCGGGAAATGGCAATCACGAGGCGTCCCGACCATCCATGGGGAGGAATGGGCAATAAGGAACTACTGAGAAGTGCGAATCTGTGGGGGATGAATGTCTCAGACAGAACTTCCGGGTACCGCCTGGCGGCCGTGTTGTTGCTGGGAAAGGACGAAACGATCGCCTCGGTCTGCCCAGCGTACCGCACCGATGCGATCGTGAGGAAGACCCCGTTGTCTAATTGAAAGTGCAACACCCCGTTAGATTGGAGATTGTCTAGAAAACCAGTCCGGAAGGGATGTTGCACCTATGGGGGAAGTATATTCGCACCTGTCGGAAGAGGAGCGCCAGGTCATCCAGATCGAGATCGGCAACGGCGCGAGCATACGGGCGATCGCCGGCATGCTCGGGCGCAGCCCGTCCACGGTCAGCCGCGAGATCAAGCGCAACACGTGGTTCCCGTCCAACGAGAGCGAGTCGTACCGTCCCTACCGGCCCAAACGGCTCAAGACCGGACCGTGGACGAGCCGCTACTACATCGCGGGCCCCGCCCAGCGCAAGGCCGACCGGCGCAGGCTGAAGCCGCGCAAGTCCCGCCGGCTGTCATGCGACCGCTTGTGGGCGCAGGTGGCCGAATGGCTGGCTCGCGGCTGGTCGCCGCTGCTTATCAGCGGCAGGCTGCGCGTCCTGTTTCCCGACGACCCGCTCATGCGCGTGTGCCCGGAGACGATCTACCGGTGGATATACGCCGATCGCCGTCGCCGGGAACGCTGGGCGCGCTGCCTGCCGCGCGGCCACAGGCGCCGGCGCAAGCTCGGCGGGCGAAGGAAGCCGCGGTTCCCGATCCCCGGGCGCGTCCCCATCTCGCGGCGCCCGCCGGAGGCGGACGACCGGAGCGGGTTCGGCCATTGGGAGGCCGACAGCGTCATCGGGGTCGGGGCCAACCTGCACACCGAGGTCGAGAGGAAGACCCGCTACCTCATGGCGCGCATCGTCCCGGACAAGACGGCCGGCGAGAGCGTCGGGGCCCAACTGGCCATGTTCTCCCCGCTGCCGGCGGGCGCCAGGCTCAGCGTCACGCACGACAACGGCACCGAGTTCGCCCGCCACACGCGCCTGCGCGACGAGCTGGGCATGGCCACGTATTTCGCCGATCCCTATAGTTCCTGGCAGCGGGGCAGCAACGAGAACCGCAACGGCATGATCCGCCGTCACCTGCCCAAACGCACGGTCATCGAGCCCGGCATGGAGCGCGACCTGCGGGAGATCGTCGACGAGATCAACAACCGGCCCATGCGCGTGCTCGGCTACCGCACCCCGGCCGAGGCGTTCGTCGACGAACTGCTAGGATTGCTAGCCTAACGAAGGTGTTGCACTTACAAATAGACAACAGGGCATGATCTCCTCGCGCTCGGCCAAGGTAAGATGGGTGTACCGGCCCATGGACTCTCCCGGTGTCTGGTCGTCGTGAGCAAACACCATCGTATCGGGAACCCAAGGGCCCTTTTCATTCACACCCGTTGCACTTGCTCTGAAAATTCAAGGAAGAAAAAGCATGGCTTGGGAAAATAAGGCGCCGGGGAGCATACGGGGCGAGTAAAAATCACCCAGTCTCTCGGAGGGAGGGGATGAAGCGCGCACAAGCGGAAAACAAGCGGAAAACAAGCGGAAAACAAGCGGAAAGATATTAGTTCCGTGGCGTCAGCATGTAGGCGGTGTTCCTTCCCCCGCCTTGGCGTCTGATCCTACCGTCTTCGACCAGTTTGCCCAGCAGAACGCGTGTGCGCTGCGGGGACAGGCCGATCCGCTCGGCGATGCGTGGTGTCTTGAGCGCTTCGCCGGGAGACAGGAGCGCGACGATCCGTCTCTCCGTCTCCGTCAACGTGGCCCGTCCGCCATCCACGTCGGCGCCCCCGGCCGGGGGCTGGGCTCCGCCCGAAATGGTGATGGGCAGGGTCAGCGTGGTGCGGTCGGGGTCGTATTCCTCGCAGAGGAGCGGGTCGGGCAGGCCGGCGGAGCGCGCGCCCCGGCGCATGGTGTCGAAGCCGCTGCCGGCCTTCTCCCCGATGCCCAGGAGGTTGAACATCTTCATGATGGTGGGATTGCGCACGTCGGACAGGCCTCCGCGCTCGACCAGCGCCGGGTCGAGGCGCAGGCAGCCGGGGTTGCGGAACTCGATGCGCTCGTTGCCGTGGCGCACGACGGTGACGCCTATGCGGCCTAGCCAGTCCGCGTGGCACAGGGCGTTGGCCAGGGCCTCGCGCACCGCCTGGCGCAAAGGCGTGTCGTCGAGACGGGTGATGCCGTCGGGCATGGAGAAGGCCGTGGGCAGGCCGTCGACAAGTTTGGGGATGACCCGCGTCCAGAACCCGTACACATTGCCCGGCCAAGTGCCGTCCGACGACATGACCCGGTCGTCCCAACGCCGTCCGGCTGGATCGGAGACCAGCCGGAAATCCAGAGCGTAGCCCGAGAACTCGCAGGCGATATGTCGTTCGTCGCCGAACATCAGCAATCCGGCGCGGGTGGGACGCAACGCCGTACCTCCCCGCACGCGGTCGGCGGCGCCGAGCCGCCAGAGGAACTCGTCGTCCGCCATGTCCAGCCAGGGATGGTCGGGCCTGCGCGCACGTAGCATGGTTCGGTAGGCGTTCAGCGTCGGCATGTCGAGGGCGTCTAGGTCGATCTCCTCGACGATGGTCGCGTCGGCGGGCGTGTCGTCTTGGTCGCGCAGCATCGCGCGCACCTCCGCCGCCGCGCACCGGTAGTCGCCCTCGCCCCTGCGCCTCCATGTCCCCGTCATCGGGTTCCTGCCGGTGTAGACCGGGCGGAACGAGCGGGCGGCCCTCGGCACGTCTATCACCACCACTTCCCTGCCGTCCAAGGACTCCACGCGCACGTCGCCATCGACCAGAATGTTCGCGCTGACGGTGTTGCCGTCGTTGACGTTGTTCCAGAACTGCGACACCAGATCGGAGGCGTTGGGCACGCCGGCCACGCTCAGATCGCGCTTCCCGTCCTCCGCGACCCCGAGGACGATGACGCCGCCGTTCGTGTTGGCGAACGAGCTATACGTCTGCCACACGCTGGACGGGACCCGGCCATGCGCCGCGAGCTTCGCCTCGAAACGTCCGTCCTCGTGCCCCGCGAGCAACTCCATCAGCCCCATGCGATCACCACCATTCCTGCGCTCGATTTTACAGAACCGGTTCCCGCCAGACAATTCCCAGCGACGCGCGGCTTCTGTCCCTAGAAGAAAGGTTCCAGGAACATGACTGGAAACAAGAATGCATGGCGCGCGCCGCTCGCGGGTCTTGCCTCCGTCGCGATGATCGCGACGATGGGCGTGGCCGCGGGAACCGCGAACGCCGCGGCCCCGGAGTTCAAGGTCTCTTTCGACCTTGCCGGTCGAGGCAACAATTTCGAGGTGAAGGCCACCGAATCGAATGGCTATAAGCTCGTGTCCACGAATGGTTACAAGTCCCCCGCGGACGTGACCGCCGCCTACACTCCGTCCCAGACCAACGACTGGGTGAACACCGGCTGGTACACGGCCGACGGCGAGAAGTTCAATGTCGGCGATCAGATCACCGGCGACATCACCCTGAAGGCCCACTGGGCCAAGGGCAGCGACGTGAAGACCGTCTCCTTCACCGGTACCGGCTATCTGGCGTTCGCCGACACGAACCAGGATCTCACCTCCTCGACCGCCGACCAGCGGATCAAGCTTGCCCCGGGCGACACGCTCGCCGATTGGGAGAAGCCCGTCGACAAGGACCTCAAGGACGGCAGGAAGCTCGTGGGCTTCAAGACCAAGGACGGCAAGGCCGACTACGACTTCTCCAAGGCGCCGACGGCGAAGAACGAGCAGATCAAGTCCGACCTGCCCGCCTCGCAGTGGGTCAGCCTTGAGAAGGGCGGAGACCTTGGCTCGGCCAGCTTCGGCGTGAGCGGCAACGAGACGGTCCTCGAGGTCGCGGACGGCGAATCCTTTGCCCTGCCCACGGCCGCGTACCGTCAAGGCGACGGCGTGCTCAGGCTCGTGACCAATTGGAAGTACAACGAGGCCGATCCTGCCGCCGCAACTGGCGCCACGACCCCGTGGGCCGGCGACATTGTTCCGGATACGGCCGACGGTAAGCGCGTCGACCACCTGCGTCTGGCCGCGTCCGCCGACGAGGGCGACGTCGAGGCCGTGAAGGTCCAGTACTCCGTGGCCGGCGGCCCCGAGCAGTCCTTCGAGGGCAAGAACTACTTCATCGCCAAGGGCGATGGCGTCGACACCTCCGCGCTGAACGTGAACACGAGCGGTGACCTGTACTCGCTCAACGGCTGGTACACCGACGCGGCCCTGACGAACGCCTATTACGGCGACGCGCTTGAAGCCGACACGACTCTCTACGCCGCGCTGAACCTCAACGGCCAGACCGTGACCGCCACGTTTGAGCCCGACTTCACCGGTGCCGAGCCCACGGTAGTCAAGGTTGCCAAGGGCGGCGCCATCGAATGGCAGGACGCCCCGGCCCGCGACGGCTATGTGTTCCAGGCTTGGAAGGATGGATACACCAACATCGGATTCCTTTACAGCGCCAAGGACTTCGCGGACAAGCTCTCCGTCGTCAACTATGATCACACGCTGACGGCCCAGTGGCTCACCGTCGCCCAGGACCAGCTCAAGCAACTGGTCAACCTCGGGGACAAGGAGGCGTACACCGCCGACTCGTGGGACGCTTATGATAAGGCCGTCAAGGACGTCCTCAAGGATGCCAACATCGCCAACAACGATAAGTCTGACTTCCAGAAGTACGCCAAGCTGGGCGAGAAGGCCGTGGCAGCCTGGGTACAAACCCTGACCAACGCGAAGGCCAAGCTGGTGCCGGTGAACGCCTCCGCGTTCAACGACGTGTTCACCTCGGGCAATGCGACCCCGCACAACGCCGACATCGACTACATGGCCAGGAAGGGCATTGTGGGCGGCTTCTCGGATGGCACGTTCCGTCCGCTGAGCACGATGAAGCGCCAGGACTTCGCCGCGTTCCTGTACCGTCTGGCCGGCAGCCCGGAGTACACGCCGGCGGCCGCGGACGACATCTTCTCCGACGTGGACGCGAGCACGCCCCACTACAAGGAGATCCTGTGGGCCTCGAGCAAGGGCATCGTCAAGGGCTTCGCTGACGGCACGTTCCGCGGCATGAGCCTGGTCAACCGCCAGGACGCCGCCGCGTTCTTCTACCGCCTGGCCGGCAGCCCGGAGTTCGACGCGTCGAAGGCCGCCAAGCAGTTCGCTGACGTGGATCCGGCCGGCACGGCGAACCACGAGAAGGAGGTCCTGTGGGCTGCCAACACCGTCGTGTCCATCGACTACGACGAGGACGGCTTCGATGCCTCCGATTACGCTGGTTCGATCGTGCAGGGCTTCCCGAACAACACGTTCGCCGGCACGGCCACCCTGCTTCGCCAGGACGGCGCCGCGTTCATCGCCCGCATGTACGCCTACCTCAACAAGTGAGCCGACAGGCTTCACTCGCTGAGATAGCGTAGACACTTCAAAACAGGGAGCGGTCTCCCCGACCCAATGGGTCGGGGAGACCGCTCCCTTTGCTATTCCCCTAGCTCAACGAGCAAGCGTTTTCGGCTCACTTGTAGAGGTCGGCGATGTTCTTGTGGATGGTCTGCACGCGGTTGAGGAACGCGGCGGCGTCCTGGCGCACGATGGTGTTCGTGCCGCGGAACGTGTTGTCCGCGTAGCCGCGAATCACGCCCTTGGATGCCAGGTACATGGTCTCCTTGGACCAGGGGCTCGTCGCGGTCGTGTCGGAGAACTGCCCCTCCGCGGCCGGGTCGAACGCCGGGTCGGAGTTGCCGGCCTTGATCAGCTTGTAGAGCATGGCGGCGGCGTCCTGGCGCTTGATGTTGTCCATGCCTCGGAACGTGCCGTCCGAGAAGCCGCCGATGATGCCGTTGGAAGCGGCCCACAGGACCTCCTTGGCGTGGTTCGCGTTGTCGCCCGCGGTCACGTCCGAGAACGTCTTCGTGGCCTTGGCCTCGTCGAACTCCGGGCTGCCGGCCAGGCGGTAGAGCATCGCGGCGAAGTCCTGGCGCTTGATCTGGCTCATGCCGCGGAACGTGTTGTCCGCGTAGCCATTGACCACGCCTTGGGCGTACAGATCGTTGATGTCATCCACGAACGGAGTGTTCCCGTCCACGTCCGTGAACACGTCCTGCGCACGTTCTCGCACATACTGCAGCTTGGCGAACGCGGCCCGCAGGCTCTTGGTCAGTTCGGCGACCTTCTCATCGGTCAGATACACGTTCGTGTAATCCGCCTTATAGGTGCCGTCTGCCTGCTTCGTGATGCTGCCTTCGGAGGCCTTCGCCGTGTCCTCGAGGACCTTCTGCCAGGTGTTCCAAGAGCCTTCGGCGTACAGGGACTTGCCATTGGCGCCCTTGTTGGTCTTGGCGAGCAGGATGTCCAAATCATACTGGGCGGTCAGCTTCCAGTGCGCGTACACGGTGACGGGGGAAGTGATCTTGGTGTTGAAGTCGAACTTCTCATCGCCATCGGCCGTGGTGTACCAGCCGAGGAAGCGGTAGCCTTCGCGGGTCGGCGCGGCGGGCACGGCCACGGTCTGATCCTTCGTGACCTCAACCTTGGTGATCGCGCCGTTGCCGTAGTTCTCGTCGAACGTGACCGTGAACTTCGCCTCGTCCGAGGGGACCAGGGACACGTGCAGGACGATGCTGCCGGTCTTGCCCGAGGTCTCGAAGAGCTTGGAAGCGGTCATGGAACCCGGGGCGAAGGCATGGTTGCCCACGCCCTGCTCGTACCAGTACCAGCCCGAGACCTTGTACAGGCCGTCGTAAAGGTTCACGTCCGGGACGGTGACGGTGTCATTGGCCGCGAAGTAGGCGTCGGTCAACGCGAATCCATACGTGGACTTGCCGCTGCTCTGGTCAACGGGAGCGTTGACGTCCTTCACCGCTTGGTCGGCCATGTAGCCGACCTTGTAGGCGGGGGCGAAGGAGTTGGCGGCGTTGGCGGTCAGGTTCGTCGTGGTGCCCGCGGCGAAGGTGGTCGCGCCCGGGACGAACGACTTGGTGGTGTCGGAGTTCACGAACCACTGGGTGGCGATCTTCGTCTCGTCCGCGGTCACCACGGTCGGGACTTGGCCTGCGGCGATCGTGCCACCGGCCGGCAGCTCGATCTTCGCGGAGCCCTTGACGACCTTGGCGACGCCCTTGCCGAGATCGAAGGTCACCAACGCGCCCTGGGCGACGTCCTTCGGGCTGACGGTCACGCTCTTGGTGACGGGGGCGTCGAGGTCGGCGTCCCAGGAATTGATGATGCACCCATCCGCGACGTCAACCGGCTTCTGCCAATCGGCGAGCTTGTCGCCGGAGGCGAGCTTCACCTCGGAGGCCTGATACAGATTCGTCTGACCGCCGAACTTCACGGTCACCAGCTCGTCCGCGGTCTTCGCGTAATGCGCGTACAGCGTCACGTCCTTCGTGAACGCATCCGCCGACAGCCCCTGGTCGTTGTCCTCTGCCGTGAACTGGACACGGTCGCCGCCCTGCGCGGCCGTGTACCAGCCCGTGAACGTGTAGCCGGACTGCGGGGTCACGGTCGGGGCATCCACCTTGTAGTTGTCCGAATCATTCGCACCCTTATAGACGGCGGGCACCTCGGCGACGCTCGGGGTGTTGTCGGCGTCGACGGTGCCGCGGCTGCCGGCGTTGAACGTCACGGCGAAACGAGGCGTGTTGTAGATCGAACCCTTGCCATCCGGATCATACGTCACGGCGCCGGCCGTCGACGCGGCCACGCCCATCGTGGCCAGCATGGCCACGGACGCAAGACCCGCGAGCGGCGCGCGCCATGCATTCTTGTTTCCAGTCATGTTCCTGGAACCTTTCTTCTAGGGACAGAAGCCGCGGACCGCTGGGCAGGGGATGTCGTATGCTGGAAAAGCTGTACAAAACGGGCCCTGCCTGTTTACAGGGGCTGATTACTCGTAATCAGCCCTGTTTTTTACCGGGAGACGCCATGGAGATGCCTAATGCCGACGCGGCAATCTCGACACGACGACCGAAACTGTCCATCGACGGCCAGATAGAACACCTCGCCCGGCGAGGGGTGCGGTTCGAGGTGACCACGCGCGACGAGGCGAGGAAATATCTGACCGATCATGCGTATTTCTTCGAGGTCAAGGCGTATGAGAAAGACTTCCCGCGCGACGGCCGCGGTGAGTACCTGCATCTCGACTTCGCGTATCTGCAGGATCTCGTGGCCATTGACGCATGCATCCGCGCATTCATTCTGGATGTCTTTCCCATGCTCGAGCACCATCTGAAGGTCGACCTCAACAGACGGCTGTGCGCTGACAGGGGCGAGGACGGCTACTCGGTCGTCCGCGACTTCCTCGAGGAACGGCGTTCCAAGGGCCGAGATCTGATGGCAGACCTCGAGCGGCGGCATGTCGGACCGAACCCGCGGGTGGCGCGCAACCGGTACACGGGCGACATGTTCCGCAAGTACCAGTCCGATCCCGCGTACTGGAACTTCGCCGAGGTGCTCACGTTCGGCGACCTCAAGGACTTCTACGCGTTCTACGTGGCCCGGGCCGGCGACGCGCCGCGCACGACCGGGTTGCTGTTTGCGGCGGGACGCGCCAGGAACGCGGCCGCGCACGGCAACTGCCTGCTCGACAATGTGTACGGGAAGACGGAGAGGGGCGAGAAAAGCCGCAAGCTACGCTCGCTGGTCAAGCCGATGCTGGGGATCGACCTGACCGAGGGCCTGAAGAAGACCCTGTCCATCAGCTCGGTGCAGGACCTGACGTGTATGCTGCTGGCGTTCCTGGATTTGGTCCGCCCCGACGACGAACGGGCATCTGCCGCCAATCTCGCGACACGGCTCGCCGGTAGGCTCGAGGAGCATATCGGATATTACGCACGCAATCCCAGGCTGGAACACACCTTGGCGAACACGGCGTGCCTGCTGCGCACGTTCGCGGCCCGGTGCGTGCCGACCGACGAGTAAACCGGGGCCTCCACATCTGAACGAGCGACTTAGCACGGCAGCCGCGCCCTCACGCAACACCCGTCACTGCCAACAGGCAATGGGCGATGGCCGGGGGCAGCCAAGGCGAAGGCCGAGCCGGAACACGCGCGTATCCGGCAATCCGACCCAGTGGCCGATAGGCGCACTGCTTGACTCGTAGCATCTATAGCGCCGTCCCCCTCCTTCACATACGTCATATTGGGAGAACCGCGGCACCGGATACCAGGTCACCGACGGACGGCTGCGCGAGGCCCTCATGCCGCCGGCCCGCCCGATGAGCACGCTGCGCTTCTTCTCCGTCACCTTCGACAAACGCCGTGTCAGCGCCAGCGAACGGCAAGCCGACACGGGATTGACCACCGGGACGCGATCCTCGCGGCCCTCGGACGGAGCGCCTCGCTCAGCGCCCGCCAGCTGGCCGAGATGTCGGGACTGTCGAGGTCCGCGATCTCCAACCACCTGCGCCAGCTCATCGCCCAAGCAAGGTCGAGCCCCTCCATCCGTCGCGCAGCCTCCGCCAGCGATACCGCCTGCCCTTCTGACGACGCCCCGGCCTGCCGCCGGCTCCCGATGCCGCGTCTTCCCCCCGGCTTAACACTTGCTTCACATGTCTTAACACCACTTCGCACCCATGGCCCTCAAGAGCGAGGCCATGCCGGCATGTTTCTTTCGCGGAAAAGGGGAGGAAACATGCGAGGGGACGACCTCTCATTACTTGTCTTCTGTTCCCTAGAAGAAAGGTTCCAGGAACATGACTGGAAACAAGAATGCATGGCGCGCGCCGCTCGCGGGTCTTGCCTCTCTCGCGATGATCGCGACGATGGGCGTGGCCGCGGGGACCGCGAACGCTGTGTCGTTCGATCCGGAGACGGAGTCGAACAACGGCAGCCCGGTTTATGATGTCACCTTCGATCTCAACGGGCAGGGCTCCTGGAAGAGCGACCAGTACAAGAAGCCCGTCGCGCTGATGGACAAGGACGACCAGTACAAGCTCACCGAAGCAGAGCAGAACGACGCTAAGGATGCCATTAATGCGCCGTCGAATTACGTGTTCGCAGGCTGGTGGACGAGCCCCGAGATCGGTCAGGGCGAGCAGATTAACCCCGACGCCGCGACGACCAAGGACCTGACCCTGTACGCGCACTGGGCGAAGCAGGGCGACACGAAGACCGTGAGCTTCGAGAATCCGGTCAACCCGACCACGGGCGAAGCGTTGGCCGAGCTGCCGGGCGGAACGTCCATCGAGCTGGCGAACGGCGATAGGCTGTCCGCTTGGCAGAAGCCCGTTGATTCCGTGGTCGATGGCTATCTGGTGAGCTCTGACACGTGGTCGAAGTACGGCGTGAACAACGCCGCGACCGTGAGCCTGGACGCTCCGGTGACGGAGAGCCTGACCCTGTATCCGACGTATGTCGAGGGTCACACCGTCAGGTACTACGGGCTGGATAATGGCTGGAAGTTCGCAAACGGCACCGACTGGGAGTACGAGGTCGCCGATGGTGCCGCACTCCCGCAGCCCGTCGTCGTCAAGGGCGATGATGCCAGCGGCTACGTGCAGATCACCGGTGGTTGGGCGAATCGTTCCGACGGCAAGGACGTCGATCTGTCGAGCGTGAAGTCCGACCTCGAGCTGGTCGCCAAGAAGGACTTCCAGGGCGCGCCGATCACGACCCAGGCGTACCGCGTGGCGTTCCAGGTCAATGACTTGGCCGGCGAGAATCCGGCCCCGACTGTCTACCCGTTCTCTGCTCCGGAGGAGCAGTACGTGCTGGCCGGCAAAAGCGTCGACGTGGCGGCTGCCGAGAAGCAGCTGAACCTGTACGACGGCATGTACAAGGTCTCCTCCTGGAAGTTCAACAACAAGGCCTACAGCAATCAGTTCGTGAACTACACCGGCCAGACGACCGATGTGTTCATGGCCAACAACGGCAACGCCACGACCCTGCATGCCACGCTGGCCTTGGCCCAGGCTCCCTCCGTCGAGTACGCGATCACATTCGATCCGAACTACACCGGCGCGAAGACCACGACCGTCAAGGTCAAGAAGGGCGAATCCATTCAGGCCGCCGCCCCGGCCGACCCGTCGCGCGAAGGCTACAAGTTCCTCGGCTGGTTCCTCACCGTCGCCGCAGGCAACACCACCGATCGTCTCGACCAGTACGACGTCGCCACCGCGAAGGTGACCTACAAGGCCATGTGGCAGCGCACGAACCAGTACGAGCTCGACGCGCTCCTGGGCATCGTCAACACGGAGGTCGTCTCCGAGGGCGGCGAGTCCTACACGCTGTACACGCCGGCCTCCTACGACGCCTATGAGCGCGTGCGCGCCCAGGTCGCCAAGGACTCCGAGGGCGCCATCGTCAAGAACAATGACGGTACCTACACCGCCCATTACTCGGACGTGACCCTGACCGACGAGGAGATCAACGAGTACATCGAGACCCTGACCGCTGCCAAGGCCAAGCTCGTGTACACCCCGCAGATCAAGAACGCCTACGTGGATGTGGACGCGCAGACCCCGCACGCCGAGGACATCTACGCGCTGACCGCCACCGGCGTCATCCGCGGCTACGCGGACAACACGTTCCGCGGCGCCAGCAAGATCAAGCGCCAGGACTTCGCCGCGTTCCTGTACCGCCTGGCCGGCGAGCCCGAGTTCGACGTGAAGGACGCCACCAAGACCTTCACCGACGTGAACGAGGCGACCCCGCACTACAAGGAGATCCTGTGGGCCGCCAAGGAAGGCATCATCAAGGGCTTTGCCGACGGCACGTTCCGCGGCATGAACACCGTGGTCCGCCAGGACGCCGCCGCGTTCCTGTACCGCCTGACCAAGTCCACCTACAACGAGACCGACGCCGACAAGGCTGGCGTGTTCTCCGACGTGACCGCCGGCGACAACGCCAACCATGCCACCGAGGTCCTGTGGGCCGCCAAGGAAGGCATCGTGCGCGGCTTCACCGACGGCACGTTCCGCGGCATGGATGACATCATCCGCCAGGACGCCGCCGCGTTCCTCAACCGTGCCGACAAGGCCATGGACATCCCCTCTCTTTACAAGTGAGAGGTTGTAGCGGCTGACTAGACGATAGTGGGCCTTCCTCCGTGCGGGAGGAAGGCCCACTATCGTTGTTTTGCCGTTTGCGCTATGTCAGCGGTCCGGCTCTCAGCGCACGTCGATGAACTTGAGCTGAGCCTGCGCGCGGTAGAGGAACGCTGCGGCGTCCTGGCGGATGATGGTGTTCATGCCGCGGAAGGTGTTGTCGCCATAGCCCTTGACGATGCCCTCGCTGGCGGCCCACAGGACGGCCTTGGAGTGATTGGCCTCGTCGTTCGCGGCCACGTCCGCGAAGGTGGCGACGGTGTCCTCGTCGAACTCCGGCTCGCCGGCGGCGCGGTAAAGGAACGCTGCGGCGTCCTGGCGCTTGATGGTCGCGAGGCCACGGAAGCTGAACGTGCCGTCGCCGTTCGCATAGCCCTTGATGATGCCCTTGTCCGCGGCCCACAGCACGGCCTTGGAGTGGTTGGCCTCGTCGCCGGCGGTCACGTCGGTGAAGGTCACCTCGGCCTCGGACTCGTCGAACGCAGGCTCGCCGGCCAGGCGGTACAGGAACGCGGCGAAGTCCTGGCGCTTGATGGTCGCGAGGCCACGGAAGCTGAACGTGCCGTCGCCGTTCGCGAAGCCCTTGATGATGCCCTGGCTGCCGAGGGACAGGACGGCGGAAGCGTGGTTGTCCTCGTCGCCGATCTTCACATCGGTGAACAGCCCGGCGATCTCCGCGGTGTACTGCAGCTTCGCCTTCGCGTCCTGGAGGGCGGAGAGGTAGTCCTCGAGGTCCTCGTCGGAGAGGTTCAGCGCCTTGATGTCAGCGACGGTGTAGGAGTCCTGCACCTTGTCGGTGCCGAAGGCCTTCTTCACCACGTCCTTGCGCACGGCCTCGTAGTTGGTCCAAGACGCTTTAGTATAGACCTTCTTATCCTCGTCGCCGGGGTTGCGGAGGTTGAGCAGGTCCTTGAGGTCCGCGATGTCGGAGCTCTCCCACGCGGCGTAGAAGTAGGTGAAGTCGCCTGCGTAGATGCCGTCGGCGGACAGCGGCTTGTTGTCGGCGGTCGGGGCCGGGGTCGTATACCAGCCGATGAAGCGGTAGCCATCGCGGGTCACGGTCGGCAGCTGGTCGCCCCACTTCTCGTTCACCGCGATGTTCTTGACGATCGGGGTGGCGCCGTCGTAGTACGGGTCGAAGGTGACCTCCTTGGTCTGGGTCGCCTTGGCCGTGGAGTACTTCGCGTACAGCGTCGTCTCGTTGTGCTGGATGTCCAGCGCGTAGGAGAGGTCGAGGGTGGAGCTCAGCTTGGTCTTGAGCTCGGCGTCGGTGTACCAGCCCTCGAACGTGTAGCCGTCGACGGTCTCGAACGCCTTGAGGTTCGCCGTGTCCACGGCCGCGTTGTCCACCGCCGGGACCAGCGCGTGGCCCAGGTCGAAGGACGGGGCGGTGGCCTGGGTGCCGTCCGCGTAGAACGCCTTGGCGGTCACGTTGACCTTGTACGCCTTGGTGCCGTTCTGGAACGGCACGAGGGTCACGTCGGAGTCGGCCTTGGAGAAGTCGAACGCGGTCTTCTTGTCGTCCGGCACGCTGGAGTCGGCCCACTGGGAGACGATGCTGTAGGACTTCGGATCGCTCTTGGTGGCGCCGTAGGCGACCGGGGCCTGGCCGTAGGAGGAGTTCTTCGCGACCTTGACCGTGTTGTTGGACGCGTCCACGACCTTGCCGTCGGCGGCCCACACCATGTCGAAGTTACCGGAGGTGAACGTGGCCTTGACCGCGGCGACGCTCACCGGGTACAGGACCGTGCCCTTCTGCACCTTCGTGAAATCGGACACCACGGTGCCGTCGGCGGTCTTCCAGCCGGTCAGCAGGGTGGAGTTGGCCGCGTTGTCCTTGGACGGGACCTGCCAGTCGGCGGCGGTGTCGCCGTCGGCGAGCAGCAGCTTCGTCTGATCGTCCGCGGCGGTCCACACGACATCGGCGGCGACCTCGTCGGCGTCCGTGAACGTCACAATCTGCTTGGCATCCGTCTTCTGGTTCGTGGTCCAGTGCGCGTACAGGGTCTGCCCGTCGGTCAGCACCGTCTCCGGGCCCACGGCCTGGCCGGCCGACTTCGAGGTGTACCAACCCGTGAACGTCTTGCCCTTCGTGGCCCCGTCTTCCTTCGCGGAGGCCACGATCTGATACAGATTCGTGAACTTGCCGTCGTCGTTCTTGCCGTCGTTGTCGGCCAGCTCGAAGGTGGCGGAGTCCTGAACGGCGCCGCCGTTCGCGTCAAGCGTGACCTTGAACGCATCAGCGGCGTTCGCGGTCCCCGCGGCCACGCCCATCGTCGCGATCATCGCGACGGAGGCAAGACCCGCGAGCGGCGCGCGCCATGCATTCTTGTTTCCAGTCATGTTCCTGGAACCTTTCTTCTAGGGACATCGGGTTTGTTTATGGGGACTTTCCCCATCCCGACTGCCAACATTTTTACCTCTACCCCTCGGACATTGTCAACTCGCATGTCTTCCGCATGTCTGAATGACGGCTTAATGCCGCGCGCCCCTTCTAAGTGCCACGCGCTTCACCGTCACATACATGGGTCCATGCAAATCGCCTGTTCCGAGGTGTAACAAGCCGTTATATTACTGTCTGCCCCCCCCCCCGGAACACAACGTGTCTCTTCGTTCGCAACGTGTTTATTCATGCTCAGTATCCGTCTGCCCGCCCACTTAACCGGCTGGCGCACAGCACCACAAATATTTCATCTCTGTTACAGCCCATCTATGCTGTTTTCAGGTATGCGTCATAAATACCGGGTATCTGCATATCCTTCGCCGAAGCCGCACATTCTGATTACTCATCGAGGTGCTGACGGCGGCCAAACCTACATTTTGCCCCGCAACGAATCCTTTTTGCCCCAACGCAAACGACACTGTTGTAATTTGCCTTTGTCAAGTTCCACACATATACTTTCCGTAGGCGCAGAATTTGTGTGAAAATGAGGATTGTGTACCTAATCGTGTCACAACTATTCTGTGTCACGCTTTTTTCGGGACATCGCGGTGTCGTTGGGCCCTCGACAGCAGTATTTCTGTCGAGGGCCCAACGACATTCATGTTCTCTTCTGTCCGCGCCACGCGCTGTATTCCGTCTCCTCAAGTTAGTCATCAGATACGGAATCCATAGGGGGAAAGAAGAAAACCATGCGTTTGCGCGACCATTTGTCGACACGCCTCACCGCCATAGCCACCGCTGCACTCACCACGCTATCTTTCGGGGCAGTCCTCGCCCCATCAGCAGCAGCGGTCCAGGATCAATACCCTGATATCATGCTGGCGGCTTTCTGGAACAGCGATGAGGATCTGTCCGACACCGTTTATATGTCGTACAACGGCAAGGATTTCCAAAAGCTCTCCACCGCGTATCAGGCCGTCGGAGGCGGCAGCGACGTCGTGGCCGGCGTGCCGTCCTATGTTCACGCATTACATGACCCAGGTCTTTTCTACCGCAATGGCACTTTCTGGATGCTCTCCGGTTTCGTGCAAAAACAGGATGGACTTGGCTGGCGCTACACTCCAATGTTTGGATCCTCGAAGGATCTCATCCACTGGAGTTACCCGAACAGCGGCAGCGCTACCAACCTCAAGCCGCTCGTTATGCCAGCAGGTGCGAAAAAACTGCCCGACGGCCAATACGACACCGCCGGTACTGATGGCTTTGTCGACGACAATGGTGACGTCTACGTCGTCACCACGCTCGGATACTTCGGTTCTCGCCATGGGCATCCGCAGCAGGACCAGATGTCGCCTTATATCGTCAAAGTGACTGGTCTTGAACCTGGCGAGGACCCGGCTGTCGATCCAGGACGCCAGCCCGTGCTCGAATACGGTGATCTCAAACCCATTAATCTGCCGATGAAATCAAAGGATTGGTTGGATCCCTCTATATATAAAGAAAGCGGACGCTACTACCTGAGCATCAAAAAGGAAGGCGTGACCAATCAGATCTGGTCGATCCGCGACCTCAAGGACGCCGCTGACCCCGGCGCCTGGAAGCTCGTCAACGACAACGTGGTGACCGGCTACGAAGGACCGTATATGACTAAATACGACGGACAGTATTATTACTACGTCGACAAGCTCAAGGATTGGCCACCGGTCGGATACGACGGCACCGCAGGTGTGTTCATGATGAAATCGAACACAATGGGCAGCGGATGGACAGCTCCGACTCGCATCACCACCACCGATGTGAACGGCCGAGCCATACCAAACCGTCACGGCAGCGTCTTCACCGTCACCGATCCGAAGGCCAAGGAAATCATCTGGAAGCAGCGTGAGGCCGCGGGATACGGCGCATACCGGCCCGGAGCCAACGGCTGGGTGACCGAGAACGGACAACGATATTGGTATGACCGCGGCATCCGCGCCGTGTCCAAAGAGGTCTATGACCCCGAATCCGACGCATGGTATTGGTTCGATGCCGACGGCACCATGGCACATGACAAGGACGCCTATCTGCCCGACAGCGCCAAATGGGTGCGTTACGACCACAGCGGGCGCATGATCAAAGGCGAGGATTACCGCAACGGCGGCTGGTATTACTTCGATCCGACCACCGGCGCGATGGCCAAGGGCATGACACCGCTGCCCAACGGCGGCACGAAGAACGACCTCGGCAACACGCTGCCCAATGGCAAGCCTTCGAATGCGAACACCGGCAAAGCAAAGGGCCGCTGGGTCTACTACGACCATGCCACCGGCAAGATGATCTATGGCGAGCGATATCTCAACGAAGGCGGCTGGCGCGGCTGGTATCTGTTCGACTACGGCACGGGAGCGGCGAAAACCGGCTTCCAGCGGCGCGACAACGACACCGTGTATTACAGCCCTGTCACCGGCGCGATGCAATACGGCGAAAAGTACATTGACGATGGCACACGCCCAGCGGGATGGTACCTGTTCAACGCCACTACGGGAGCGATGTTCCACGGGGACATTCATCTGCGCGTCGGGAATAAATGGGTGCGATATGACCGCCAGACTGGTGTGATGGTCAAGGGATTGCAACGACAGGACGACGCTTGGTATTACTTCGATCCAGATACCGGCGCGATGGCCCACGGCAAGACCTGGGTGCCTGAGTGGGATGGTTGGCACGAGTTCGACGAAATCACCGGACGTGGGTGACGGTGTCGAATGGCGGTCGATAGACTCTAAGGTATGGCTGAGATGAACAACGACAGGCTGAATGACGCGTATGCGACGGATGCCAGTGCAGAGACGGACGCAGATACCGTGTCTACGACCGGCGCAACGGTGGCGGACACCATTCAGGCGACCACTGCAGCACGGGAGGAAACCACCGCGGCGCACAAAGCCAGTCGTGCCAGCTCAGTCCGTGTGCGTATCCCGGCATGGCTGGAGATCTTGGCAGCAGGCGGTCAATGCGCCATCGTATTCGCGTTGCTATTGCTCTCCGTGTTCTTCACCCCGACTTTCCTGCATCTCACCGAGGATGCTGGCGTCGAATCGTTAAGCGAAGTTATTGATTATCATCGCGCCCTCCCTTCGCTGGGATTCCTGGGCGGTCTCATCGCATTGCTGATATGCGGCGTCATCGCCACACTGTTGCTGTCCAAACTCCCGCGTCACCGACTCTTTTGGCTGCTCGTCGCTTTTGTCACCGTCTCTCAATTGGTGTGGATCGCGGCAGTGCAGCTTGTCAGCTACCTCTATTCCGATTCCGGCAGTCTGATGGATGCGGCCATCGCCATCCTGCAGGGGAACACGGCGAAATTCTCTCCTGACTATTGCACTCCGGGCAACGAGCCGGCCGGCTGCTATAACCTGCCCTCCCCCTACGCCTATTTCTCCTGGTATCCGTTCCAGAGCGGGCCTCTGCTGTGGTTCGTGCTGATGTTCAAGCTCTTCGGAGTCAACATCACAATCATTCAGGTAATCAACGCCTTCTTCGTCACCGGCATCGTGGCGATCCTGTGGCGGCTGGGTGCGACCATGGGACTGCGCCACAACGGTTTGGCCGCTTTCACCGTTCTGTGCGGGTCCTGCGCACCGCTACTGATGTATTGCTCGTTCGTCTACACGAACATCACCGGACTGTTCCTCGTGCTGCTGGGCGTGCTGCTGCTCGGCGAGGCTTTACGCTTGCGACATGCCGTCTCGTGCGTCACGCTGTCCGTAGCGGCTTTCCTGCTCTTCGGCATGGGCATGCTGTTCAAAAGCACCTATGTGATCGTGCTGTTGGCGGCACTCATTGCGGTAATGCTGGCAGTGGTGCGCCATGGTCGGCAATACTGGATGATTGTACTGGCGCTGCCACTGGCATGGCTGGCCAAGTTCATCTCAGGTCTGCCACTCAAATGGCTGGAATCATGGACCGGTCAATCCTTTGGCAAAGGCATGCCGATGCTGTCATGGGTGTCCATGGGACTGAGCGAACCGGGAGGCGGCATCGCACCCGGATGGTGGGGCACAGGTCCAATCAACACCTACCAGATGGCCAATGGAGATTATGCCGAGCAATCGCGCATTGCTAAGCAGACCATCATCGAACGACTTTCCGAGTTCTTGTCCTCCCCTGGCGAAGGCGCGTCATTCTTCGTGCGCAAAATCGTCTCCGAATGGGCGGAGCCGACCTTCATGACGACCTTCTACTCGCAATATGGCGCCTCTGCTCACGGGTTCAAGGGCGGATTGTCCGGATTCGTGATGCGATCGGACGGAGGGCTTGTGCTGCGCTATGAGAACGTGTCAATGAGCGTCGTCTATCTCATGGCCTTCATCGGTCTGGTCGCACTAGTGTGGCATATGGTCCGCACCCGCGGTGATGACGAGGCCATAGGAGTTGTCTACGCCCGCTCCTTGCTCATAGTCGCCTTCATCGGTGGCTTCCTATGCTATGTGTTCTGGGAGGCAAAGGGCATCTACACGCTGCCCTTCTACCTGATGATGCTGCCGCTGGCCGCCTATGGCGCGCAGGCCCTGCTAGGCGCGGCAGTCACGTTGCTCGAACAACGCAAGGCCGGCACAACCAGGGATTAGGCGACTGCGGACTGACGTTTGGCCTTCATCGGATAGAACCACACGCTCACCTTCGGCAGACACCACAACACCGAGGCGAGCACTGCATCCAACACTAGGCGCAACAAGAACAGAGCAATCCACAGCGGCACCGACGGCACCGCCTCATGCAGATGGGCGAGTACCGGAACCCACGGGAACAGGTTATCGTCGATTAGATGAGCGCAGAGCAACGCCAAACTCACCTGCCCTACCTTGGCCAGCCCCGTGGCAACTGGACCGGCACACCGATCCGCCAGCATCGATATCCCCACCATGCATGCCGTGCCGGCGAATCCGCCAAGAGCGGCCAGCACCGGCGTGGCGCCATACTGATTCATGGCGAGGCTGAAGCCAGAGAACTTCCAAATCGCCAACACCCATATGACCACGGGCACCACCCACGCCACCGGATGCGCGTTCATCCATCGCAGCGCATCATGCCGACGAGCCAAATAACCCACATAAACAAATAGCAGCGCGCACATGCCCGATTGGATGTCGAACGGCAGCCAAATCCACCGCGCGGAAACATATCCCACCGCAAAGCAAACGGCCACCCACACCGGCGTGAGCGGCAGACGGACCAGCAGATGCATGAGCAGATGCGCCCAGAACAACGCCAACAGGAACCAGATTGCGCCGATGCGCGCGGTCTGCGGCCATAGGGCATGCGGAGCGATGTCGCCTGCGCCATAAATCGCGGCGGACAGCCACGAGAACAACGCCTGACGACCGCCGACGTGACGCATCCATGCCAAAGCAGCGGCACCGATGACGACCACTGCGGCGGTGATGGCATAAGTGCCAATCAGTTCCCGTGATTCCTTGGCCCAGCGGAACGGTCGCTCGGGGCGCATGAAATAGCCGGAAAGCACGAAGAAGAGCGGCATATGGAATGAGAAGCACAGATTGAAGGTCCACATCGCCGCTGCTCCTTGCGGCGCGACGACGCCAGCGGTCAGAATGCTGTGCGAGAGAATGACCATAAGAATAGCCAGACCGCGGGCTATGTCGAAATAGCGGATACGCGGACGCGAGGCCGAGGCAATTCGGGAACCATTGGGATTGTTCTGCTCACTCACTGGTCAGAAGTGTAGGAAGTTGAGCCGACACGACGAACCGGGCCCACAGGCAGGGCCAGTCACAGGTCCAGCATCTGCCGCAGGGCCTCCCACATCGCATCCTGGCCCATGAGGTTCGGATGAAGGCCATCAAGCAGCAGACCCCGCACCGGTACACCCTTGGCCACGCTCAACTGTTTGAACGCGTCGTAAAGCGAAAGAAACTCCCAGCCATGACGCGCGCAAATGGAACGCAGCGTGGCATTGACCTGCGCGGTGGTGAAATGATAGGGCTCGTCTCCGGCTGGCGGTTCGGAAATCACATAGATATTGCCCTTGAATTTTCAGAGCAAGTGCAACACGGTTGAGTGGTGGACTTCGTGGGGCGTGCGGTAGCCGAGGCGTTTGCGTGGTCTGCGGTTGATAG
>NZ_JBKETB010000011.1:0-95587 GCF_056355835.1 Bifidobacterium sp. LH_730 | reverse complement strand
CGAGCGGTTCAAGACCGAGCTGGACGCGTACATCGTCCACTGGAACACCAAACGACGCCAGATACGACTCGAGGGACACACCCCGGAGGAATACCGGAACATGTCCCTCGCAGCCCGACCCCCGTATCCTAATAAACAACGTCCAACAAACGGGGCGCAGTTCACATTGCATCTGCCGGGCCTTTTGTTTTCGGCTTTCGCCGATCGGCCCGCCATATCAAAGCGGGGATGCCGCATGTAATGGCATCATGGTCGAGCATATCAATCCACGGAACCGCGTTTTTCACGGAAAGCAAAAAGGGTTTTGAGGAAATCCCAAAACCCTTGGTGGCGGATGAAGCGAGATTCGAACTCGCGGAGGGGGTTGCCCTCACACGCTTTCGAGGCGTGCTCCTTAGACCGCTCGGACATTCATCCATATCACTCGGCTAGCCGAGCAACTTGTCTATTATTACACACTCCCGCCGACACTCAAACCACGGCGTGCCCCGTGCCGGCATATGCAGGGTCCAGGAAAGCGTCTCCCGCCCCGTGCCATAGACCTCTACGGCAGGGTGCGCACGGCCCGGATGGCCTCGGCTCGCGCGGCAAGCTGGTCGTCGGGCGGGTAGGCGACGTGTTCGAGCGTGAGTCCCTGCGGGGCGATCGGCCCGGTCGAGCCCTCGCGCTTGGGAACGGCCATTTTGCCGGCGAACCAGTCGAGATCACGTTTGCCGGTTCCAACCGCGACGCACCCCCCTACCAAGGAACGCACCATATTGCGCGCGAAGGCATCGGCGACGATGGTGAAGCACAACAGACCGGATTCAAGGGTGGGCACTGCGAATCCCGCACGCTCCGGCATATCGGGCGCCGCCGGCACCAATGGCGTGACGGGGATACGCTCCCATCGCGCGAACTTGACCTCGCGGATCGTGGTGCCGCCCGGATTAGGCGTGGCGAAAGATCCGAAATCATGAAGGCCGAGCGTCATCGCCGCCGCCGCGTTCATGGCCTCGATATCGAGTTCCGCGTCGATATGGAGCACGCAGCCGGCCAAACGCGGATCGACCATCGAGGAACGGTCGGCGATGCGATACACATAGGTGCGTTCCAGCGCCGAGAACCGTGCGTCGAATCCCTCGGGCGCGAGCGATACACGATATATCGAGATATCGGCAGGCAGAATGCGCTGCAATCGACGTTGCAAAGCCACCACCGGCGGCACATCCATATGCCCGACCGCGCGCGCCAACGTCTCTTCATCGAGGTCGAGGTGGCACACCTGCCGGCTGGCATGCACGCCGGTGTCGGTGCGGCCGGCGACCATCAAACGCAACGGTTCCGCCGGATCCCCGGAACGCACGCGCAGCACCTTGCGCAGCGCCGCCTCGATCTCACCTTGCACGGTGCGCAGCTCGGGCTGCACGGCCCAGCCGTAAAAGTCGCCGCCGTCATAGCCCAGATCGATTCGCAGTCGTGTCATAACCCCATATTCTCCCATGCCCTGCACTCGCGTGGTGCGACAAAACGTGCGTGGTGCGACATTGCGTAGTGCGATAATGGCGGAATTGCAAGGATTCGTGTTGTCGCACCGCGCGCACTTTGTCGCACCACGCGCGACCCGGATATGGCAAAGGGCCGGGAACCCAAACGGATTCCCGACCCTTATATCGGTTCGAAGAACCTACCGATTCACTCGGCCTTCTCGGCCTCGGCGGTCTCGGCAGCCTCGGCCGCTTCCACAGCCTCGACCGGGGTCTCAGCCACGGCCTCTTCGACGGCCTCGGCCTTCGCCTCGACGGCCTCATCGGCCTTGGCGGCGACCTTGGTGGCAGCCTCGGCTTCCTTCACGACGGCCTTCTTCGGGGACACCGGCTCGGTGACGAGCTCGATGATCGCGGCAGGCGCGGAATCGCCACGGCGCGGAGCGATCTTCACGATGCGGGTGTAGCCGCCCTCGCGCTGCTCCATCTGCTCGGCGATCTGGGTGAACAGCATGTGCACCACGGACTTGTTGCGGATGACGCGCATCACGCGACGGCGGGAGTGCAGATCACCGCGCTTGGCGAAGGTGATCAGGCGCTCGGCCAGCGGACGGAGGCGCTTGGCCTTCGGCAGCGTGGTGGTGATGCGGCCGTTCTGGAACAGGCTGGTGGCCATGTTCGCGAGCATCAGGCGCTCGTGCGCCGGGCTGGACGCCAGGCGCGGACCCTTCTTGGGTGTAGGCATTGGTTACTCCTTTTGCCATGCCGTCTCAGGTGGGCAGCGGCCCGAACATCCGAAACGGCGCGGCGGTTGGTTAAGGGTGGAACGATCTCACTCGTCTTCCGGCGAGAAGAAGGTGCCGCCCTCGAGATTATTGGCGTCGAAGCCCAGCGGCGAAGCCTTGAGGCTCAGTCCCAGGGACTGGAGCTTCTCCTTGACCTCATCGATCGACTTCATGCCGAAATTGCGGATGTCGAGCAGGTCCTGCTCGGTGTGGGAGACAAGCTCGCCGATGGTGTGGATGCCCTCGCGCTTGAGGCAGTTGTAGGAACGCTGCGTCAGGTTGAGGTCCTCGATCGGCACGGCCATCTCGGGGTTGGACTCCTCAGCCACAGGGGCCGGTCCGACCTCGACGCCCTCGGCCTGGGTGTTGAGCTCGCGGCACAGGCCGAAGAGCTCCACCAGGGTCGAGCCAGCGGAAGCCACCGCGTCTCGCGGCGAGATGGCGGGCTTGGTCTCCACGTCCAGAATGAGCTTGTCGAAGTCCGTGCGCTGTTCCACACGGGTCGCCTCGACCTTGTAGCTCACCTTGAGCACCGGGGAATAGATGGAATCGACCGGAATGCGGCCGATCTCATCGTTGTCGCTCTTGTTCATCTGCGCCGGCACATAGCCGCGGCCGCGCTCGACGGTGAACTCGAACTCGAGCTCGCCGTCCTCGGCCAGAGTGGCGATGTGCAGGTCCGGGTTGGCGATGGTGACGCCGGCGGGAGGAGTGATGTCCCCCGCGGTCGCCTCGCCCTTGCCGGCCTTGCGCAGATACATGACCACCGGCTCGTCGTATTCGCTGGTGAGCACGATGCCCTTGATATTGAGCAGGATCTCGGTGACATCCTCTTCCACACCCGGCAGAGTCGTGAACTCATGCAGGGCGCCGGAGATACGCACCGAGGTCACCGCTGCACCGGGGATCGAGCTCAGCAGCGTGCGACGCAGTGAGTTGCCGAGCGTATAGCCGAAGCCAGGCTCGAGCGGTTCGATGGTGAAGCGGGAGCGCTGAGGATTCAGGGATTCCTCGGTCAGGGTCGGACGCTGTGCAATAAGCACTGTGATATCCTTTCAGCTTTTGCGCGCGTGGTGCACTCACGGCACGCAACAGCGGGTTGGAATTGCTGTCTTCTAGTGCTCAGACGCGGCGGCGCTTCGGAGGACGAACGCCGTTATGCGCTTGCGGGGTGACGTCGGTGATGGAACCGACTTCCAGTCCGGCGGACTGCAGGGAGCGGATGGCGGTCTCGCGACCGGAGCCCGGGCCCTTGACGAACACGTCGACCTTCTTCAGACCGTGCTCCATCGCCTTGCGGGCGGCGGACTCGGCGGCCATGCCGGCGGCGTACGGCGTGGACTTACGGGAGCCCTTGAAGCCGACATCGCCACCGGACGCCCAGGACAGGACGGCGCCGGACGGATCGGTGATCGAAATGATCGTGTTGTTGAAAGTGGACTTGATGTGCGCCTGCCCGACCGGGACCGACTTGCGGTCGCGGCGACGCGGCTTGCGCGCAGCTTGCTTTTGAGCTGCCATTGACCCTCGTTTCCTAAATAACGAAATATTGCTATTTGGATTCCGGACGATGAAGCGGGAGCTTCCGCCTCGTGGCCCGGATAGTCACCTACTACTTGGTGGCCTTCTTCTTTCCGGCGACCGTGCGCTTCGGGCCCTTGCGGGTGCGCGCGTTGGTCTTGGTGCGCTGGCCGCGCACAGGAAGACCCCTGCGGTGACGCTGGCCTTGGTAGCAGTTGATCTGGATCTTGCGACGGATGTCCGCGTCGATCTCACGACGCAGATCGCCTTCGATCTTGTAGTTGCCTTCAAGATAGTCACGCAGCGTGATGAGCTGCTCATCCGTCAGATCCTTGACGCGGATATCCGGGTTGATCCCGGTCGCGGCAAGCGTTTCCTTCGCACGAGTGCGACCCACACCGAAAATATAGGTGAGGGCGATCTCAATGCGCTTCTCATTGGGGATGTCGACTCCGGCAAGACGTGCCATTGCGATTCCTTCTATGTTCCGTAGGTCTTGCACCGAGTCGCCCGGTTTCCCGGCACGGGCCTACGTTCCCGTGGTGAAGTCGTCCATGGATCACGGACGACTGTGACTCAGCGCCTTTCTGTGCCGCTGGAATCTGCTCAGCCCTGGCGCTGCTTGTGGCGCGGGTTGACGCAGATCACCATGACGCGGCCGTGACGACGGATCACGCGGCAGTTCTCGCAGATCCTCTTCACACTAGGGCTGACCTTCATGGTTTTCCTTTGCTTGTACCTTTACTTGTAGCGGTACGTAATGCGTCCGCGATTGAGGTCGTAGGGGCTCATCTCAAGGACCACACGGTCCTGCGGCAGGATGCGGATGTAGTTCTTGCGCATCTTGCCGGAGATGGTGGCCAGCACGATGTGCTTGTTCTCAAGTTCGACGCGGAACATTGCGTTCGGCAATGCCTCCACGACGCGACCCTCGACCTCGAT
The DNA here is from genome assembly GCF_056355835.1 of Bifidobacterium sp. LH_730. Taxonomy (NCBI): domain Bacteria; kingdom Bacillati; phylum Actinomycetota; class Actinomycetes; order Bifidobacteriales; family Bifidobacteriaceae; genus Bifidobacterium; species Bifidobacterium sp. LH_730. Next base: position 90,873 of record NZ_JBKETB010000011.1, on the reverse strand, counting down.
CACACCGTCTTTTGCCATGTGCTCCTGCTTCCGTTCTCGGCTGCATTACTGATAGTGCGCCCGAAGACACACCAAATTGCAAGAATATAGCAAGCCCCTCCCAACGACACGCCGTGGATATCGGGCGTGTTGCGGGAGGGACTGTGCTTCTCCTGTCATCCTGAGCGAGCAAAGCGAGTCGAAGGATCTCTAGAGATGCTTCGACTCAGCGCTACACGCTCTGCTCAGCATGACAAAAAAGGCGCTCAGCGGGCATCGAGCGCGGCGACGATATTCGCCTGGATCGCGTCGATGTCACCGGTGCCGTCGATGGCGACGAGCTGGCCGCGGGACTGATAGGTGTCCAGCAGCGGAGCGGTCTCCTTGGCATAGGTCTCCAGGCGCTTGGCGATTACCTCGGGGGTGTCGTCGGTGCGGCCCTGCTCCTCGGCGCGCTTGGCCATGCGGTGCATGAGCACATCATGGTCGGCGTCGAGAGCCACCACCGCGTCAAGCGGGGTGTTAAGGTCGGCAAGCATGGCGTCGAGCGCCTCGACCTGGGAGGCATTGCGCGGATAGCCGTCGAGGATCCAGCCGTTCTTGGCGTCGTCCTGGGCCAGACGGTCCTTGACGATGCTGTTGGTCAGCTCGTCGGGCACCAGCTCGCCCTTGTCGGTGTAGGCCATGACCTTGAGGCCAAGCTCGGTCTTGTTCTTGATGTTGAAGCGGAAGATGTCGCCGGTGGAGATGGCGGGGATGCCATAGTGCTCGGCGAGCAGCGCGGCCTGGGTGCCCTTGCCGACGCCCTGCGGGCCCATGATGAGCAGACGCATGGTGAGTGCCTTTCTTGTTATATCAATATCGAAAACGAATTATCCTCCCCCTTGTCAGGGGAGGATATATGTTTACTTGCCTTCCGTATGGTCGGTGCCCTCGAAGAGGAATCCGGCGTACTGGAACTGCTCGGTCTGGGCCTTAGCCTGGCGCAGGGTGTCGAGGCCGACGCCCGCGATGATCAGGATGGTCGTGCCGCCGAAGGGCAATTGCGCGTTGAGGCCGAGCGCCATGATGAGCACGGTCGGGATCAATGCCACGAAGAGCAGGTAGACGGCGCCCACGGTGTTGAGGCGGTTCATCACGTAGCTCAGGTAGCGCGAGGTGGCACTTCCGGCGCGGATGCCGGGGATGAAGCCGCCGTAGGACTTCATGTTGTCGGCCGTCTCGTCCGGGTTGAACGTGATCGACGTGTAGAAGAAGCAGAAGAACACGATCATCAGCGCGTAGAGCGCGATGTACCACACGGAGGTGGTGTTCGCCAGGTTCGCGTTGATCCACTGCACCCACGACTGGTCGGACTTGCCGAACTGGGCGACCAGGGTCGGGATGGCGAGGATCGACGAGGCGAAGATCGGCGGGATGACGCCGGACATGTTGATCTTCAGCGGCAGGTAGGTGGAGGAGCCGCCGTACATCTTGCGGCCGATCATGCGGCGCGTGTACTGCACCGGGATGCGGCGCTGCGACAGCTCGACGAAGTCGACGAAGATGAGGATCACGACGAGCACGGACACGACGATCGCGAACTTGGTCCAGTCGCCGTCGGTGCCGTTGGTGCCCCAGCCGATCTCCCACAATTGGGGCAGGAAGCCGGAGCAGATGGACATGAAGATAAGGACGGACATGCCCTGGCCCAGGCCCTTGTCTGTGATGAGCTCGGCCATCCACATGATCAGGCCGGTGCCGCCGGTCATGATCAGCACCATGACGACGAGGTTCCACACGGAGCCGTCGGGGATGACCTGGGAGCACTGGTAGTTGAACAGCGCGCCGGAGCGGGCGGTGACGAGGATCGTCGTGGACTGCAGCACCGCAAGGCCGATGGTGAGGTATCGGGTGTACTGCGTCAGCTTGGCCTCGCCGGACTGGCCCTCCTTGTGCAGCGCCTCGAAGCGCGGGATGACCACGCGCAGCAGCTGCGTGACGATGGAGGCGGTGATGTACGGCATGACGCCCAGCGCGAAGATCGACAGCTGGAGCATGGCGCCGCCGGAGAACAGGTTCACGAGTCCGACGAAGTTCTCCTGGTTGCCCGACAGGTTCGAGATGCACTGCTGGACGACCTTGTAGTCGACGCCCGGAGTGGGGATGAACGAGCCGATGCGATAGATGATGATGATGAACAGGACGAAGAGTATCTTCTTGCGCAATTCCTTCGTCTTCAGGGCCTGGATTAGCGTCCTCACCTTGGGTATCCTTCCTGATCGTGCGAATCTCGCGCACGTGTGAACACAATCTAGCGCACCACTGTAGCGCACAGCATCTACCACTAGACGCATGCGACCGGGAATCGGATGTACGCAAAACTGTTGAAAATGATCCTCAACCATCAACATGGGGAAGAGGAAATCCCATACTGACGCCCGTATAAGAAAGGAACGGGGGTATGGGAAGAATAATATGCAACGACCCTCCCACGTCCCACGGACGGGGAGGGTCGTTCCTAGGCTTTCATCGCCGAGGCATCAGTCCTCGGAGACGGAACCGCCAGCGGCCTCGATCTTGGCCTTGGCGGAGGCGGAGGCCTTGACGCCCTTGAGCGTGAAGGCAACCGTCACATCGCCGTCGCCCAGCACCTTGACCGGGGCGTTGGCGCGCACGGCGCCCTTGGCGATGAGGTCCTCGACGCTCACCTCGCCACCGTTCGGGAACAGCTCGACGAGACGGGCGACATTGACGACCTGATACTCGACGCGGAACGGGTTCTTGAACCCGCGCAGCTTCGGCAGGCGCATGTACAGCGGCAACTGGCCGCCTTCGAAGCCAGGACGCACATGATTGCGCTTGGTCTGGCCCTTGGCGCCACGGCCCGAGGTCTTGCCCTTGGAGCCTTCACCGCGGCCAACGCGGATGCGATCCTTGTTGGCGCCCGGCGCGGGCTTGAGGTCATGCATCTGCAGGATTTCGTTATCTGCCATGATCAGTCAACCTCCTCGACGGTGACCAGGTGGCGCACCACGTTGATCAGGCCGCGCACCGCGCCGTTGTCCGGACGCTCGACCGTCTGGCCGATCTTGCGCAGGCCGAGGGTCTTGGCGCTTTCACGCTGGGCGTGGTTCGCGCCGCACATGCCGTGATGCAGGGTAATCTTCAGGGACTTAGCCATGCTCACTCACCATCCTTCTGGTCGGCGGCAGCCTTGGCCTGAGCCTCTTCGCGAGCCTTGCGAGCCTCGGCGATGCCGGCGGCGCGGGAACGCAGCAGGGCGTCCGGGGCCACCTCTTCGAGGGACAGTCCACGACGGGCCGCGATCTCCTCGGGCTCCTCGAGCTGCTTCAAGGCAGCGACGGTCGCGCGCACCATGTTGATGGCGGTGGGCGAGCCCATGGACTTGGACAGCACGTCGGTGATGCCGGCGCACTCCATGACGGCGCGCACCGGGCCGCCGGCGATGACGCCGGTGCCGGGGGCGGCCGGACGCAGCAGGACGGTGCCTGCGGCGTCGTGACCGATCACCGGGTGGGTGACGGTGCCGCGGATGCGCGGGACGGAGAACATGTGCTTCTTGGCGTCGAGCTGGCCCTTGGCGATGGCGGCAGGAACCTCACGGGACTTGCCGTAGCCAACGCCCACGGTGCCATTGCCGTCGCCGACCACCACGAGGGCGGCGAAGCTGAACGTGCGGCCACCCTTATGGGTCTTGGACACGCGGTTGATGGTCACCACGCGATCGAGCAGCTCATCGCCCTTGTTCTCCTCGCGGCGGTTACGACGCTCGCCGCGACGGCCTTCGCCACGCTGGCCGCGACGGTTGGAGCGGCGCTCCTCGGTCGCATTGCCCTCGGCGGCGGGAGCCTGGGTGTTCTGGGTCTCTTCAGCCACTTGGGTTTCCTTCTCGTTGTCGCTCACAGCTCAAGACCTCCCTCGCGGGCGCCTTCAGCCACAGCTGCGACGCGACCGGTGTACTTGTTGCCGCCACGATCGAAGACGACCGCGGTGATGCCGGCGGCCTTCGCCTTCTCGGCGACCAGCTGGCCGACCTTCTTGGCCGCCTCGACCTTGGTGCCCTCGAAGCCCTCGAACTCGGCGGTGACCGTCGAGGCCGAGACCAGGGTGATGCCCTTGGTGTCGTCGACGACCTGGGCCACCATGTGGCGGTTGGAGCGGGTGACCACCAGGCGCGGACGCTCCGGGGTGCCGGTGATGTGCTTGCGCAGACGGGCGTGACGACGCTTGAGCGCGACCTTCTTGCCCTTGCCCTTGATAGCGACGCTCATATCACTTACCAGCCTTTCCAGCCTTGCGCAGGATACGCTCGTCGGCGTACTTGATGCCCTTGCCCTTGTAGGGTTCCGGAGCGCGCAGCTTGCGGATGTTCGCGGCAACCTGGCCGACGGCCTGCTTGTCGATGCCCTTGACGACGACCTCGGTCGGGCTCGGCAGCTCGAAGGTGATGCCCTCGGGCGGGTTGACGGTGATGGTGTGGGAGTAGCCGAGGGAGAACTCGATGCCCTGGCCCTTCATCGCGGCGCGGTAACCGGTGCCGACGATGAGCAGGTGCTTCTCGTATCCATCGTGCACGCCCTTGACCATGCCGGCCATGATGGAGCGGGCCAGGCCGTGCTTGGCACGGGTGGGACGCTGGTCGTCGGCCGGGGTCAGGACGATCTCGTTGCCCTCGACCGCCGCGGTGATGCCCTCAGGGATGTCGAAGCCATCGGTGCCCTTGGCGCCCTTGGCGTCGAAGCGCTGTCCGTTGATCGTGACCTCCACACCGGCCGGGATGGCGATGGGGAGCTTACCAATATGCGATGCCATGTGTCAGCTCTCCTTTCTCACCACACGTAGGCGACGATCTCGCCGCCGATGCCCCGGTCGAGGCATTCCTTCTGGGTCAGCAATCCCGACGAGGTCGAGATGATGGCGATGCCAAGGCCGCCGAGCGGCATCGGCAGGGCGTCGGACTTGGCGTAGCGGCGCAGGCCCGGCTTGGAGATGCGCTTGATGCCCTGGATGGAACGCTCGCCGTTGGGGCCGTACTTGAGGGTGACCTCGAGGGTCTGCCCGACCTTGGCCTCCTTGGCGGCGAAGTCCTTGATGAAGCCTTCGCGCTTGAGGATCTCGGCGATGTTCGCCTTGAACTTGGAGTACGGCATGTCCACGGTCTCGTGCTTCGCCGCGCTCGCGTTACGCAGACGGGTGAGCATGTCTGCGATCGGATCTGTCATTGTCATTGTGGGCTAACGCCCTTTCTCGCCGTGGTTTCCGCCGCCCACTCGGGGCCGCGGACCTTCAGCGTCGATGTTTACCAACTGGACTTAGTGACGCCGGGCAGCTCGCCGCGGTGGGCCTTCTCGCGAAGGCAGATGCGGCACAGGCCGAACTTGCGGTAGACGGAGTGGGGACGACCGCACACCTGGCAGCGCGTGTAGGCGCGCACCTTGAACTTCGGCTTGGCGGCCGCCTTGTTCTTCAGAGCGGTTTTTGCCATATCAGTTCTCCTTGAAGGGGAAGCCCAGGTGCTTCAACAGCGCGTAGGCCTCGTTGTCGTCCTTGGTGCTGGTCACCACGGTGATGTCCATGCCACGCTGGTGGTCGATGGAATCGGGATCGATCTCATGGAACATGGACTGCTCTGTGAGGCCGAAGTTGTAGTTGCCCTGGCCATCGAACTGGTGGCCGTTGATGCCGCGGAAGTCGCGGATACGGGGCAGGGCCGTGGTCAGAAGGCGGTCCAGGAACTCCCACATGCGCTCGCCACGCAAGGTGACGTAGGCGCCGATGGCCTGGCCTTCGCGCAGATGGAACTGGGCGACGGACTTCTTGGCCTTGGTGATCTTCGGCTTCTGGCCGGTGATCAGGGTGAGGTCCTTGACGGCGCCCTCGATGAGCTTGGAGTCGCGCGCCGCGGCGCCGACGCCCATGGAGACGACGACCTTCTCGAGGCGGGCGACCTGCATGGGGTTGGAGTACTTGAACTCCTTCTCCATCTCGGGGACGATCTCCTCGTTGTAACGGACCTTCAGGCGCGGGGTGGCCGGCGCTTCGACGGTGGTCTCGCTCATGCCAGCTCCTTTCCGGACTTCTTGGCGACGCGCACGCGCACGTTCTTGACCTTGCCGTCGCGCACTTCCTGCTTGACGACGATGCCCACGCGGGTCGGCTGCTTGGTCTCGGGGTCGATCAGCATCACATTGGAGCGATGGATCGGGGCCTCGACGGACACGATGCCGGACTGCTGGCCCTGCTGCGTGGCGCGGACGTGCTTCTTGACAATCTGCACGCCCTCGACGATCAGACGGTCATCGGGCAGCACGCGGGTGACGGTGCCTTCCTTGCCGCGGTCCTTGCCGCGGATGACCTTGACCTGGTCGCCGCTCTTGATCTTGGCTGCCATATCAGATCACCTCCGGGGCGAGGGACACGATCTTCATGAACTTGTGCTCGCGCAGCTCACGACCGACCGGTCCGAAGATACGAGTGCCCTTCGGTTCACGGCCGGAGCCGAGAATGACGGCGGCGTTCTCGTCGAACTTGATGTAGGAGCCGTCGGTGCGACGGGACTCCTTGACGGTGCGGACGACGACGGCCTTGACCACGTCGCCCTTCTTGACCGACCCGCCAGGGATCGCGTCCTTGACGGAGGCGACGATCACGTCGCCGATGCCGGCATAGCGTCGCTTCGATCCGCCGAGCACGCGGATGGCAAGGAGTTCCTTGGCACCCGTGTTGTCGGCGACATGAAGCCGCGTTTCCTGCTGAATCATTGATTCTCCTTTGCCGAGCCGGTTCTCCCCGTCCACCCGGCCGGCCGACGAATCGGTCGGCCGGGTGAGACGCGGAGCCTTGCCGAACTATTACTTGGCGCGCTCGATAATGCTAACGAGACGCCAGCGCTTGGTCTTGCTCAGAGGCCGAGTCTCCATGATACTCACGAGGTCGCCAACATGCGCCTCGTTGTGTTCGTCATGGACCTTGACCGTCTTGGTGGTGCGCACGACCTTGCCGTACAGCGGGTGGGTCGAACGCTTCTCGAGCTCGACGGTCACGGTCTTGTCCATGGTCTCGGACACGACGTAGCCGCGGCGAACCTTGCGGAAATTGCGCTCCTGGGTATCAGCCATGATCACTTCTCCTCAGCTTTCTTGTCGGTGGCCTCGGGCGCCTGGCTGATGCCGAGCTCGCGCTCACGCAGGACGGTGTACATCCTGGCGATGTCGTGCTTGACCGCCTTGAGGCGGGCAGTGTTGTCGAGCTGACCGGTGGCGGACTGGAAGCGCAGGTTGAACAGCTCTTCCTTGGACTTCTTCAGGAAGCCCTCGATCTCCTCGTTGGTCTTCTCGTTGAGATTCTTGATGGAGTATTCAGCGGTTCCGACTGACATCAGAGATCACCACCTTCGCGAGCGATAACACGGCACTTCATGGGAAGCTTGTCGATGGCGCGGCGCAGGGCCTCGCGGGCGACGTCCTCGGACACACCGCCGATCTCGAACATGACGCGACCGGGATGGATGTTGGCGATCCAGAACTCCGGGGCGCCCTTTCCGGAACCCATTCGGGCGCCGAGGGGGTGCTTGGTCAACGGACGATCCGGGAAGATCGTGATCCACACGCGGCCACCACGCTTGATGTAGCGGGTCATGGCGATACGCGCGGCCTCGATCTGGCGGTTGGTCACGTAGGCCGGGGCCATCGCCTGGATGCCGTAGTCACCGAAGTTGATCTCGTTGCCGCCCTTGGACATGCCAGAACGGGTGGGACGATGCTGCTTGCGGTACTTGGTCCTCTTTGGGATAAGCATTCCTAGCTCACTCCTTCGTTTCCGTGGCGGCGGGCGCCTCGGCGGCAGCGGCCGGAGCCTCGGCCGCGGGGGCCTCGGCGGTGGTCTGCTGCTGGCCGGCGGCAGGACGGTTGCCACGGCGCGGGCGGCGATCGCCGCGGCGGCCGGGACGGTTGTTCTGCTGGGCCTGCTGCTCTTCGAACTCACGCTCGGTCATATCGCCCTTGTAGATCCACACCTTCACGCCGATGCGGCCGTAGGTGGTCTTGGCCTCGAAGAAGCCATAGTCGATCAGGGCGCGGAGGGTCTGCAGCGGAACGCGGCCCTCGCGATAGAACTCGGAACGGCTCATCTCGGCGCCGCCGAGACGGCCCGAGAGCTTGATGCGGATGCCCTTGGCGCCGGCGCGCATCGCGTCCTGCTGGGCCTTGCGCATCGCGCGGCGGAAGGTCACGCGGTTGGTCAGCTGCTCGGCGATGCCCTGGGCCACCAGCTGGGCGTCCAGAGCGGCGTTCTTCACTTCGAAGATATTGAGCTGGACCTGCTTGCCGGTGAGCTTCTCGAGCTTGGCGCGCACGCGCTCGGCCTCCGCGCCGCGGCGGCCGATCACGATGCCCGGGCGGGCGGTGTGGATGTCCACACGCACGCGGTCGCGGGTGCGCTCGATCACGATCTTGGAGACGCCTGCGCGCTCCAGATCCTTGCTCATCTCCTTGCGGATCTTGTCATCCTCGAGCACGAAGTCACGGTAACGCTCGCCGGCCTTGTTGGAGTCGGAGAACCACTTCGAGCGGTGATCCTCGGTGATGCCCAGACGGTATCCAAACGGATTGATCTTCTGACCCATCTTTAGCGGGCTCCTTCCTTGCTAGCAACGACGACCGTGATGTGGCTCGTGCGCTTGTTGATGCGAGCGGCACGGCCCTGGGCGCGGGCGCGGAAACGCTTGAGCGTCACGCCTTCGTCCACATAGGTCTCCTTGACGACCAGATCGTTCTCACGGAACGACTCGCCGGCCTTGTCGGCCTTCACGCGTGCGTTGGCGATCGCGCTCTTGAGGACCTTGAGGACCGGGACGGACGCATCCTGCGGAGCGAACTGAAGGATGGTGATGGCTTCGGTCGCCTGCTTGCCTCGGATGAGGTCGACCATGCGGCGAGCCTTGCGCGGCGTCACGCGGACGTGACGAGCGATTGCTTTAGCTTCCATAAGTCATTCTCTCCTTTAGCGGCGGGCCTTCTTGTCGTCCTTCACATGACCCTTGAAGGTCTTGGTCGGGGCGAACTCGCCGAGCTTGTGGCCGACCATCGACTCGGTGACGAACACCGGGACGTGCTTGCGGCCATCATGCACAGCGAAGGTGTGACCGATGAAATCAGGGGTGATCATCGAACGGCGCGACCACGTCTTGATGACGTTCTTCGTGCCCTTCTCGTTCTGCTCGTCGACTTTCTTCTGCAAGTGGGCGTCGACGAAGGGGCCCTTCTTGATGCTACGAGTCATCTTCTAGACACTCCCTTACTTGCGGTTCTTACCATTCGGACGACGACGAACAATCATCTTGTTCGAGGCCTTCTTCGGACGGCGGGTACGGACCTCACCCTTGCCCCACGGGCTCACCGGCGGCTTGCCACCGCGGGTACGGCCACCATGCGGGTGATCGACCGGGTTCATGGATTCACCACGGGTGATCGGGCGCTTGCCCATCCAGCGGGCGCGGCCAGCCTTGCCGAGCTGAATGTTGGCATGGTCCTCGTTGCCGACCTCGCCGACGGTCGCGCGGCAGCGCGCGTCGACGTTGCGAATCTCGCCGGAGGGCATGCGCAGCTGGGCGTAGGGGCCGTCCTTCGCGACGAGCTGCACGGCGGTGCCGGCGGAACGCGCAATCTTGGCGCCACCGAGCGGGCGCAGCTCGATGGCGTGCACCACGGTACCGGTGGGAATGTTCTTCAGCGGCAGGTTGTTGCCCGGCTTGATGTCGGCCTGGGCGCCGGTCTCGATGACGTCGCCCTGCTTGATGCCCTTGGGGGCGATGATGTAGCGCTTCTCGCCATCCGCATAGTGCAGAAGGGCGATGTTGGCGGAACGGTTCGGGTCGTACTCGATTTCCGCGACCTTGGCGGGCACGCCGTCCTTGTCCCAGCGACGGAAGTCGATGAGACGGTACTGGCGCTTGTGGCCACCGCCGCGATGGCGGGAGGTCATGCGGCCATAGGAGTTGCGACCACCGGTCTTGGTGAGCTTGCGAACCAGCGACTTCTCAGGCGTGGAACGCGTGAGCTCGGAGAAATCCGAGACGGACGCGTTGCGGCGGCCTGCGGTCGTCGGCTTATAAACGCGGATAGCCATAATGTAGTTCTTCCTTTGACTTTCTCGGCTAGCCTTCAGTTACCGAAGATGTCGATCGACTGGCCCTCGGCCACGGTGACGATCGCACGCTTCTGATTGACGCGCTGACCGAAGCCGAAGCGGGTGCGCTGGCGCTTGCCGGCGCGGTTGAGGGTGTTGACGTTCGTCACCTTCACCTTGAAGATCTCCTCGATGGCCTGCTTGATCTGCACCTTGTTCGCGTCGTTGGCCACCACGAAGGTGTACTGGCCGCGATCGGACAGGGCATAGCTCTTCTCGGAGACGACGGGCTTGAGGATGACGTCGTGGGCGGGCTTGTGAATAGCGACCATGAAATCAGGCCTCCTTGACGGTCGGCTCGGTCTTCGCCTTGACGAACTCCTCGAGCGAGGCCTTCGTGAAGACGACATACTGGGCGGTGACCACATCGTAGGTGTTGAGCTGATCGGCGAACAGCACATGCACGGTGGGGATGTTGCGGACGGACAGCCACTCGTTCACCTCGTCGCGCGTGAGCACGACGGTCGTGAACTTGTTCTCGGTCACGGGCGTCAGCGCGGCGACGGCGGCCTTGGTGGAGGGAGCCTCCAGCTTGCCGAAGTCGACGACGGCGACGCGACCGGCGTTGGCGCGATCCGACAGGATGTAGCGCAGGGCCGCGGCCTTCATCTTCTTGGGGGTGCGCTGCGAGTAGTCACGCGGCTGCGGTCCGAAGACGACGCCGCCGTGATACCACTGCGGGGCGCGGATGGAGCCCTGGCGGGCACGGCCGGTGCCCTTCTGCTTCCACGGCTTCTTGCCGCCACCGGAGACGTTGGCGCGGGTCTTCGTGGCATGGGTGCCCTGGCGGGCGGCCGCGAGCTGCGCGATGACGACCTGGTGGATCAGCGGGATGCGGGTCTGGATCTCCTCGGAGGCAATGCCGAACAGCTCGGCGGGGGCCTCGACGGAGCCGGCCTTGGCGCCCTTGGCGTCAGTGACGTTCAGAGTAACGTTTGCCATGGTTTATCAGGCTCCCTTCACTGCCGAACGGACGAGAACGATGCCGCCCTTGGGGCCCGGGATGGCGCCCTTGATGGCGAGGATGCCGTTCTCAACATCCGCGGAGACGATGGTGAGGTTCTGCACGGTGGAGGTGACGTGGCCCATGCGGCCGGCCATCTTCTTGCCCTTGAGGATGCGACCCGGGGTGGCGCATGCGCCGACGGAGCCGGGACGACGCTCGTTCTTGTGCGAGCCGTGCGAACGGCGGTAGGACTTGAAGCCCCAGCGCTTGATGGTGCCGGCGAAGCCCTTGCCCTTCGTGGTGCCGGTCACGTCGACCTCGGTGCCTTCCTCGAAGGTGTCGGCGGCGAGCTCCTGGCCCACGGTGTACTCATCGGCGTTGTCCTCGCGCACCTCGACGAGATGACGACGGGGGGTGACGCCGGCCTTGGCGAAGTGACCGGCCAGAGGCTTGGTCACCTTGCGCGGGTCGATCTGGCCGTAGCCGATCTGAACGGCCTTGTAGCCGTCGGTCTCCTCGGACTTGACGGCGATGACCACGTTGGTGGACACGTCGACCAGCGTGACGGGAACGAAGAAGCCGTTCTCGTCCCACACCTGCGACATGCCGAGCTTCCTGCCCAGCAGCGCCTTGCGATCTGCACGTTGCGACATAGCGGTTCCTCCTCCCTTACAGCTTGATCTCGATGTTGACGTCCGCAGGCAGATCGATGTGCATCAGGGAGTCCACGGCCTTGGGGGTCGGGTCCACGATGTCGATGAGGCGCTTGTGGGTGCGCATCTCGAAATGCTCGCGAGAATCCTTGTACTTATGAGGAGAACGGATAACACAGAAGACGTTCTTCTCGGTCGGCAGCGGAACGGGGCCAACAACCGTTGCGCCCGCGTTCGTCACCGTTTCGACGATCTTCTTCGCCGATTGGTCGATGACCTCGTGGTCATAGGACTTAAGCCTGATGCGGATTTTCTGTCCCGCCATTGCCGTCCGCCCTTTCTAGCGATTCGTTGTACTGTTTACCAACCTGCTGCTCGGGGCACCGGCGCGCATGGCCTTCCTTGGACATACGTCCTCGGCGGGTCATCCGTCATCAGTGCGCGGAACTGTCGGGGACCTACTGGGGCTTCGGTCCTCGGTCCGCGCTCGCTTTTTTGATTCCAATTGTGCGAGCCCGAAACAGGCAACTTTGTTATTAAAGCACCGGCCCTACCCAACGGAATTCGGGCGTGTCGCACAGGCTTTGCCCCGTGCGACACGCCCGAATGCTGCTTTGCTACCTCAGCCATGTCTGGCTTCGGCGTCGCCTACAAACAGCCCACCGGGCTGTTTGCTTAACGGCGCCGTGGGCGAGTCGCGGATGGCCGCGATTCCAAAGGAATCGCATAAGCCGTCCGCGCGAGGAGGAGAACAGTCCAGTGGACTGTTCGACGACGGAGCTCTCCTTATAACAAAACGCAACCACCATTACCTTAATATCTATATCCACGCCAAAATAACGAAGATAAGCGCAACGATATTGGCAACCGCCTCCACCGCGCCGGTGACCATGGGTTTGACATGCCGACGCCGCGCCACCACAGGCAGCGCCACCGCGCGCAGCAGCAATACAACGGCCACCACGGTCATCCATCCCCAGCCGTCCATGGGCCGCCACATCACCCACCACACCAGCAGCGCCGCATGCCACATCCAGGACGCGGCCATGTATCGACGGTCCCCGCGCTCGCGGATCATCGTCTTGACGAACAGCACCGAGCCGAATTCGATGACGGCGAAGATCGCGGCGAGCCACAGCCCCGTCTCGCTCGGCCAAGCGGGGCCAATGAGGTCGACCATCCGCTCCCCGACAATGCAGTCATAATATGCGCAATAATCCTCAAGCGAGGTCATGGGGCGATATCCCGCGTAGCCATAGGCGATGGTGGCCATCAGCGAAGCGGCGATCACCGCCGCCGCGTTCCCCCACAGCGAGCGCTCCCGCCTCAGCCATGCGGCGGCGAACTCGATGCCGGCCAACACGACGTAGATCGGCGCCCATATCAGGATATCCGGGTGCAGCACCACGAAGGGCACGCCAATCAACGCAAGAACCGCGCCGTATCCGATGGTGGGCGGCAGATACCGGCGGCCGCCACGCGATTTGAGCCAACGGGCGACCGAGAATTCGAAGCAATAGCACAACGTCCAGCACACCAGCAGCCATAGCGCGGTCCACAGCATGGATCCGGATTGCGCCGCACCCACGATCAGTCCGGCAAGCGCGGGGAACAGGGCCATCACCCACGCGCCGGGCTGGTCAGCGATCCAATCGCGCGCCGTGGTCGGGCGCGGATGGCGATCATGCACCGGGCAATCGGAGGGGCAGCGTCTCGTGTGCCGATGGTTCTTGCTCGTGACGGCATTCGTATGGGTCATGCGCCCCACCGTAGGGCATCTCGATTCGACATGCCAGAGCCGGCCTGCGGAAAACCGCTCCCCCGCGCATCCCTGCGTACGTTTATGAGCACTCCCACGATATGCCTGCTCACAAACGTACGTTAAGCCACTCCATCCGTACGATTCTGAGCAGACCGACGGTAGTCGTGCTCATAAACGTACTCTTGGCGGCGCTCAGCGTACGGTTATGCGCAGGCATGCCGTGGGAGTGCTCATAAACGTACGCTGCCGACCGGGCGATGTCTAATACCTATATATAGGTATGGGAAGGCCCCGGTTCCGTGGTGGGAACCGGGGCCTTGCATCGTCAGATGACTCAGTGACCGGCATCAGGCCGGCCCATGGTCAGAGGACGGATTCGCTCAGCGCTCGGAGGCTTCCTCGGTGGCGGCCTCGCCCTCGCGCTCGACGCGGATCTTGTGACCCTCCTCCTGGGAGACGCCGTAGTAGGCGGCGACGGCGATATCCTTCATGTCGTTGATCATCGGGATACGCGGGTTGGCGGGGGTGCACTGATCCTCGTAGGCGCGCATGCCGGCCTGGTCGAGGATGGACCAGAAGTAGTCCTCCTCCACGCCGCACTCCTGGAAGGACTTGTTCATGCCGAGCTTGTTGTCGCGGTAGTCCTCGACGGCCTTCGCCAGATTCTCGACGCCCTCGGCCGGGGTCTTGCCCGGGTCGATGCCGAGGTTGCGGGCGATGTCCTGGTAGCGCTCCGGCGCGACGTACTTGTTGTACTTCGGCCAGGAGGTGGGCTCGGTCGGGATGGAGCCGTTGTAACGGATCACATACGGCAGCAGGATGGAGTTCGTGCGGCCGTGCGCGATGTGCAGCAGGGCGCCCAGCGTGTGGGCCATGCCGTGGCACATGCCCAGGAACGCGGAGCCGAAGGCCATGCCGGCCATCGTGGCGGCGTTGTGCATCTTCTCCTGCGCGTTGGTCTTCTCCAGGCCCGGCTCGCCGTTGACCGACTCGGCCAGGTTGTCCCAGATGAGCTTGGCCGCGTGCAGCGCCATGCCGTCGGTGAAGTCGTTGGCATAGACGGAGACATAGGCCTCGAAGCTGTGGGTCAAGGCGTCGAAGCCGGCGTCGGAAGCCAGCTTGCGCGGCTGGGTGCGGGCCAGCACCGGGTCGACGATAGCGACGGACGGGGTCAGCGCGTAGTCGGTGATCGGGTACTTGTAGCCGGTCTTGTGGTCGGTGATCACGGCGAACGGGGTCACCTCGGAGCCGGTGCCGGAGGAGGTCGGGATGCACACGAGCTTGGCCTTCTTGCCCAGCGGCGGGAGCTTGAAGGCGCGCTTGCGGATATCGAAGAACTTCTCGCGCACGTCACCGAAGGAGATCTCCGGGTGCTCGTAGAGGAGCCACATGATCTTGGAGGCATCCATCGGGGAGCCGCCGCCGACCGCGATGATCGTGTCGGGCTCGAACTCCTCGCGCATCATCGCGGCGCCCTTCTCGACGGTCTCGACCGAAGGCTCCGGCTCGACGTAGTCGATGATGCGGAAGGTGACGCGGTTGGAACGGGCGCGCAGCTGGTCGATGATCTTATCGACGACGCCGAGCTGCTCCATGACCTTGTCGCAGACGATGACGGCCTTCTCGATGCCGTACATGTCGCGCAGGTACTTGATCGCGTTGGGCTCGAAGTACGTCTTGGCGGGGATCTTGAACCACTGCATGTTGTTGTTCCTCCGAGCGATGCGCTTGACGTTGATGAGGTTGACGGCCTGGACGTTGCCGGAGACCGAGTTGCCGCCGTAGGAGCCGCAGCCCAGGGTCAGCGACGGGGCGATGGCGTTGTAGATGTCGCCGATGCCGCCGAGCGAGGAGGGCTGGTTCCAGATGATGCGGCAGGCGTGCATGCGAAGGCCATACTCGCGCACCAGGGCCTCGTTGTTGGTGTGGATGGCGGCGGTGTGGCCGGCGCCGAGCTTGAGCATGGCCTCGCACATCACGAAGGCCTCGTCCTTGTCCTTGGCCTTGATCATGGCGTGCACCGGGGCGAGCTTCTCGTGGGTCAGCGGCTCGTCGTCGGAGACCTCCTTGCACTCGGCCACGAGGATCGTGGCGTCCTCCGGGATGGAGAAGCCGGCGGCCTTGGCGATGTACTGCGGGGACTTGCCCGGCACCACGGAGTTGAGCTTGGGCATCTGGCCGGAGCCGGCGGTGCAGCCGAACATATACTGCTCGAGCTTGGCCTTCTCATCGGCGTTCACGAAGTAGGCCTTGCGGCGCTGCATCTCGGCCTTGAGCGGCGCGTAGACGTCCTTGTTGGCGATGATGGCCTGCTCGGTGGCGCAGATCATGCCGTAGTCGAAGTGCTTGGAGAGCACCAGATCGTTGGCGGCGCGCACGATGTCCACGTCGGAGTCGACATAGGCGGGGGCGTTGCCGGCGCCGACGCCGAGGGCGGGCTTGCCGGAGGAGTATGCGGCCTTGACCATGCCCGGGCCACCGGTGGCCAGGATCGTCGCGATGCCGTCATGGCCCATCAGGAAGCCGGTGGCGGCGATCGACGGGTGCTCGATCCACTGGATGCAGTCGGCCGGGGCACCGGCCTCGATGGCGGCGTCGCGCACGATCTTCGCGGCGGCGACGGAGCAGTTCTGCGCGCCCGGGTGGAAGCCGAACACGATCGGGCAGCGGGTCTTGAGCGCGATCAGGGACTTGAAGATGGCGGTGGAGGTCGGGTTGGTCACGGGGGTGACGCCGGCGACCACGCCCACGGGCTCGGCGACCTCGTCGATGCCCATGACGTCGTCCTCGCGGATCACGCCGACGGTCTTCTGGCCGGCCAGATAATTGGTGATGTGCTCGCAGGCGAAGATGTTCTTGGTCGCCTTGTCCTCGACCAGGCCACGGCCGGTCTCCTCGACGGCCATCTTGGCCAGCACCAGATGCTTGTTCAGCGCTGCGACGGAAGCCTTGGCCACGATATGGTCGACCTGCTTCTGATCCAGCTTCTCGAATTCGACCAGCGCCTTCTGCGCCTTCGCGACGAGAGCGTCGACCTCGGCCTTCGCCGCGGCCTCCTTCTCCTCGGCGGTCGGCTGGGTTGCTGCCTTCTTGGTTGCCTCTGCCACTGTCGTCCTCCTTGAACTGCGGGCGAACCCTGTTGTTGTCTGCTTAGCTGCCACATGGTTATGTGACCTGACTCACAATGTATCGAAGTTCCGCAAGCGCCGGGCGTGTCGTCGTGTCGCACAAAAAATGTTTTATTTCGTTCTATTTCTGTTCGTTATTCGTTCGCTTAAGCTACAAATCATCGCCGAAAGGTCCCATATGAGTGTTTTTGTGTGTTTTGGCAGCGAAAACGACACCACTTCAGGATGGCGCGATTCCAATGTTTTATAAATCTCTTTTTTAAAAGTAAAACTTTGCGTCGTTATTTTTTTATATACTTTTCCAAAAGTACGTATACCTCACTCCGGGAGGCAGCATATGAAGGCCGCATCCGCCGTCACGCTCAAGGAAGCGAACCGGCACACCGTCACCGAGTTCCTCTATCGCCATGACCATGTCACGAAACAGATGCTGGAGCGGGAACTGGGCCTGAGTCTGCCCACCATCACGGCGAATCTACGCGCGCTGGAGCAGGAGGGGCTGATCGGGCGCGGCGAGCCGCGGGAATCGACCGGCGGGCGCAAAGCGCAGACCTATGTGTTCAATGCGGCCGCGCGGGCGGCCATCGGAGTGAGCATGCGCTCGGGCGAGCTGACGATGGTGGCGGTGGACCTGCGCGGCGAGGTGCTGGAACGGCGGCAGCGCGCGATGGCGTATCGCAACACCGACGTCTATTACAGCCGCGTCGGCGCACTGGTCACGGCCTTCTCCAACGACATCGCCGCCAAAGGCAGCCAGGTGCTGGGCGTGGCCTTCGCGATCCAAGGCATCGTCGCGGCGGATGGCAGTCGCATCACCTTCGGGCAGATCGCCGGCAACACCGGCCTGACCTTGGAACAGCTGAGCCAGGGCATCGACCTGCCAGCGGTGATGATCCACGACTCCGACGCCTCGGCGATGGCCGAGCTGTGGTTCGACCCGACGATCCGCGACGCGGTATGCGTCTACCTGCACCGGCGGCCCGGCGGCGCGGTGATCGTGAACGGCGCGCTCTACCGGGGCCCAAGCCTGTGCAACGGCACGATCGAGCATATGACGCTGGAACCGGGAGGCAAGGAATGCTACTGCGGCCAGCGCGGCTGCATGGACACCGTCTGCTCCCCCGAGGCACTGGCCGAGGACGGCGAAAGCCTGCCCGGCTTCTTCTCGGTGCTGGAGCAGGGCGAGCGCGGCCATCGCCGTCGTTTCAACGTGTGGCTCGACCATGTGGCGCAGGCGATCAGCAATATCCGCGCGGTGCTCGCCGGCGACATCATCCTCGGCGGCGAGGCCACCACCTATCTGGACGACGACGAGCTGGCCGTGATCAAAACCCGCGTCGAGGCGCTCTCACCCTTTCCCGGCGCCGAGTTCGAGCTGCGCCGCAGCATCTGCGCCGACGACCAGGACATCATCGGCGCCGCGCTTACCTTCATCCAGTCCGAGGTCGTCCGCCTCACCGGACGCCTTGGATAGCCTTTGCGAAAACGACTTTCCGTATTGAAAAAACGGAGAAATCAACGAGGACGGAGCATGGCGCGTTCCGGCCCCTCGGGGAACGGGACATGGGGCTCGTCCTGATACCAATACGCCACGCTGGACACATCATCCCGGCGCTCGAACAAACCGTGCTCGTCCGCGCCGATTTGCTGAATCGTCACCCTGATGTCATGGTCGAAGGCAATCGGATCGGGAATATGCCAGCGATACAGTCCACGCATGACCGGCGCATCATCATCCCAGTACCGGCTGCCGCCCCCATCGATATGACGACTATGGAACGGATATCCCATATAGGGCCCGCAGTAGGTACGCTCATGCATTTTCCCGGCTTGGTCGAATCCGGCGAAGCTCCATGCGCCGCCGAAATAATCCTCGGTGCCGGTCGACACCCACGTGGGGTATTTGTCATCGCCGTCGAGGAAGATCTTCACCTCGCCCTCGCCCCACCATCTGCTTTCCAACGCCACATGCGCCAAATAGGTGCCCACGTAGACGCCCCGGCCACGGACCGCGTCGAGTATCACATAGTCACGCGCCGTTTCGGTCATAAGGCTGCGCCGCCACTGCGCGTGGAACCGCATCGCCTCCCGCGGCAGGGCATCCACCTGCGCATAATCGATCTGATAGAAAAAGCCCTCCACATCCTCGTTGTGCTCATTGCGCACCTCGATGCGCATATGCTCGAAAGGCATGGGGAAGAAACAATTGAACCCACGGTTCGGGCACACCATGATCGGTTCCGAAATCACATCGCAGGCCTGGGCATGGCCGCAGCAAAAGAAGTCGCCCAACGGAGACCTCACGGAAGGCTCGGACTCCCCATCCCAGTACATCTCGAGCACCAGATCGCGCAGCACATTCGGACCGGTCGCCGACGTCCGGTCCGTGACGGTCATCCAAATGTGACGAACGATGCCGGGACCCTCGACATCGGCGAGGACCGCCGTTCCACCAGCCTCGATTCGATCGATGCAAGGACTGCCTTTGCGCCCCGGGCCGAGCGGACTGGACGCCTGCGCGCCCTCGCCTTTGCGCCCGTGGCGATTCTCCGCGTTGATGCATCGCGGCCTCTCATGGCGCGGCACGAACAAATCATCCATCGAAAAACTCATGATTGGTCCCTCCTATCGCGAATCGATTCCCTCGGCACAGGGGGGCATGGCACCAAGACACGGCCCCGATCCACTTGAGGCGCATCGTCGCACTGCCCGCAGGCGGAGAGAAGCACCCGCATTCCCACCGCACCCAGTGCGTAATGCGGAAGCGCGACCGTCGACAATGGGGGCCGTGTATGTGCTGCGATGACTTGCTGATCGTCGAAACCGACGACGGAAAGCTCGTCGGGAACCTTGTGACCGCGTTCCTTCAGCACATCGATCAACCCCATCGCCACGCGATCATTATGGCAGCAAACGCCTGTGGCGCCCGATGCCAATACCGCCTGCGCCACCCCGGCGCCACCTTCCTGGACGGGGTCGACTTCGAAAATGAGATCATTGTCGAAGACGATGCGGTTCTCCTCCAGCGCCTTGAGATAACCGGCGAAACGACCGGTTCTGGCGGGCGAGGCGGCATTTGTGTTGACGAACGCGACGCGTCGATGCCCCCGGTCGATGAGCATCCGCGTCGCCGCGTATCCTCCACCGAACTCATCGGGGACCACGGCGGTCGGACCGTCATCCAACTCGGAGAAGCAATTGACCAGGACCGCGTTCGTCTTCGTCAGCTGACTCGGCGGAGTGATTCCATGGTGATACCAGGACGAATACAGGATGCCGCTGACCTTGTATTCCATGAACTGCTGGATGGCTTGCTGCTCCAACTGCTCGTTGCCGTCGGTATTGGCGACCATCAACACATAGCCATGCTTCCATGCCTCGTCCTGGGCGCCTTGGATGATCTGACCCGCGAATGGCGTGGTCGCGATGGCATCCGTGACCAGCCCGATCATCCTCGACGCCCCTGTGCTCAGCGTGCGGGCCATGACGTTGGGGCGGTATCCCAACTCCTGGACGGCGGCCCTGACTTTGGCCTTCGTCTGCGGGCTGATCCGATCAGACAGCTTGCCATTGATGACCAAGGAGACCGTCGAAGTCGACGTACCCGCCAATTGAGCGACTTCCTTCAATGTCACCCTGTCCCCAGACCGTCTGTTCATGATCCCTCGCAGTCGGTTATATGCCTTTACCTGAATTCTACTTGCCCACGCCGCCTTCCAGGCCCTTGATCATCGCTTTGTTCAGCACCAGGAACACCAGCATCAGCGGCGTGATGGTCACGCAGACGGCGGCAAAGGTCGCGGTCCAGTCCGTGTTGCCCATTGCGCCGATGTAGTTCTGCATGCCCAGCGGAATCGTCTTGAGACCATCGGAAAGCACGAATGTGTTGGCGAAGATGAACTCATTCCAGATGAAGATACTGTTGACCAGAACCACGGTGACCACTGTGTTGAGCGACAATGGCAGTGTGATCTGAGCGAAGATCCTATAGGGACCAGCGCCGTCCAACGACGCCGCCTCATATGTTTCCGCTGGAATATATTCATAGAAGGAGCTGAACAGGAAGACCGACATCGGAAGCGCGAAGCCCGCGAGCGGAATGATCATCGACAGGTAGGTGTCGAGCAGATTGACCTGCGAGTAGTCGATGAACAGCGGCACCAGCGCGATCTGCACAGGGACGATGATGCCCAGCAGAAACGCTCCCCGCACCACCTTGCTGCCTTTGAACCCAAGCACTTGCAGGGCGTAGGCGGCCATCATGCCCAGAATCACAATCAGCACATTCGCGCCGAAGGTGACGATGATGCTGTTGAGGATGTATTGCGGGATATCACCGGTCTCGAAGGCCCGGCCATAATTCTCAAGCGTCCATTGGCGCGGCAAGCCGAAGGGATTGCCCGAGGCGAAGTCTGTCTCCGTGCGGAGGCTGGTGATGAACAGCCAAAGCAACGGATAGACCTGGATCACCATGATGATGGCTACGATGATCTTGCTCAGCAGACCGTGGAAATGCAAACGGCGCTTCGCCTCATGGAGGGTGATCTTGTTCATCGGTCGGCCTTTCTGCCCAGCATCGCGAAGATGAGGCCCACCGCCACGAGGCATTCGATGACGATGAACACCGCTATCGCGGATGCATATCCATAATTGGTGTTAGTGAACGCCGTGCGATACATGTACGTCGTGACCAGCTGGCCATGCCTGCTATTGGTGAGCAAATAGGGGATATCGAATCCTCGCAACGCATAGGTGACCGCCATGACGACCGTGGTGATCCACACCGGACGGATATAGGGGAAACGGATCTTGGCGAACATCTGCCATCCATTGACGCCATCGAGTCTCGCGGCCTCCTCGATCTCCTGCGGAATGGACATGAACGCCGCATAGATGATGAGCATGTACAGACCGGAGAAGCGCCATCCCTCCGGGACGGAAACCGCCGCAAGCACCGTGCCGGTATCGGAAAGCCATGCACGGGTCAAGCCCTCCAGACCCATCCAGTCCAGCAACTGATTCAGCAATCCCACGGGATTGACCGAATAGATGCGCTGGAACAGGAACGCAATGGCCGTCGTGGAAATCACCGCGGGCAGCAGGTAGAGCGTCTTGGCGAGATTCCTGCCTCTGGTCAGGTTGAGCAACAGGGTCGCGACCAGCAAAGCCATTCCAAGCTGCAGCACCAGGCAGATGACCAGATAGATCATGGAGTTGGCGAAGGACTGCCAGAAAACCTTGTCGCCCGCCAGCATCTTCGCATAGTTGTCGAAACCGACGAACTGCATGTCGCTGATGCCGTCCCAATCGAAGAAGCTCAGGAACAACGACTGAATGACGGGAAACACCACGCCGATGCCGTACAACAGCAACGGAGGAATGAGAAAGATGAGCACCGATTTCTTTGAACGGAATGGCAGCATGTCTGCTCCTCACACATTGAACCATGCGGGGGAGGCGAAGGCGGATCCAACGCCTTCCCCGCCGATTACTCAATCCTTGACGCCGAACGCCTTCGGACCGTTCTCCGCAATGGTCTGGTCCATGGTGTCGATGAACTCGTCCACGCTCACATCGCCGGCCACCAGAAGCGGCAGCTCCTGCTGCAGACGCGTGTTCGACGTGGAATCAAGCTGGGTGTCCCAAGGCATGGCCAGCGCCTTGCCGACCTTGTCCGCTTCGCCATATACGCGGGAATAGAGCTCCGTGGCGTTGTCCGGGATGACGACCTCGGCGTCCTTCTGCGGAGCCAACTGACCTGTCGCGCCGTAGACGTCGGGATAACGCTCGAGGGCGAACTTCAGGAAATCACGCACCAATGGGTCGAAGGACTTCGAGCTCACGGCCATGCCGATGCCGGAGGAGACCACGTATTCGTTCTCGCCGGTGACGCTATCCGGTGTGGTGGGCAGCAGGAAATAGTCGATGTTCTTCTGGACCTCGGGATCGATCTTGTCGGTGGCCAGCGTGGGAAGATCCCAGGAGCCGGTATTCCAGATCGCGGCCTTTCCGGAGGTGAAAAGATTCTGGGCGTCGGAGTATCCGGTCGAGGAGAAACCCTCCTGGAAGCAGCCGGACTCGCCGAGTTCGGCCATCCACTCGACGGCCTGGCGCCCCGTGTCATCGGCGAACTTGGCCTCGCCCTTCTTCAGCTTGGTGACGTACTCGCCGCCTTGCGCACGGAACGGATAGTAGGCGAGGTATCGTTCCAGCGGCCAGGCATCCTGCCCATCAAGGGTGATGGGCGTGACGCCAGTCTCGGACAGGGCCCGGCACATGACGGGGAAATCGTCAAGCGTCTTGGGAGTCTCGACGCCGGCCTTCTCGAAAAGATCCTTGTTGTAGAAGAAGACCTCGACCTGGCTCTCGAAAGGCACCATATACAGCGATCCATCGTCGAAACGCTGATAATCGAGCGCGGATTCGCGGAAATCATCGTAGACGCCGATGCTCTTGAGCAATTTCTCGACGTCCATCATGCTTCCCTTCGCGGCGAGCTTCTGGGCGAATGGGGTGGCGTCGGTGTCAAAGAACTCCGGCAGCTTGTTCGCCGCAGCCAGCGTCTCCAGCTTCTGGATGTAGGACGGGCGGTCAGGCGTGGTGATGAGATTGAGCGAGAACCCCTCATGGTCCTTCGCATATTCGTCGGCGATCTGTTTCATCGCCTTGATGACGCCGCCGTCCGCAGGACGCGACAGCAGCCAGGAGATCTCACGGGGCTTGATCTCCCCCTGTGGATCGACATCGGTGGCGTTGCCCTTCCCACCTGCCCCGCAGGCGGCTGTGAACAACAGCAACCCGGCGACGGCGGCCAGAGCCTTCATGACATGCTTGTTCATTATGACTTCCTTGTCTTATGGTTATGTTGGGTGTTTGTCAGTCGGCAAGAACGTCCATGCCCTTGCCATGGTTTCTCGGCGGCCCATCACCTCCGTTCCGCTTCGAGGACATTGCGTGACCCGCCTTCGCTTCTCGTGGCGAGCCGCAGTTCGTTCACCACGGTTTCCCCCGAGGTGGAGCATAGGCCGATATGGTCGCCCCACGAGGTTTCCATACGGGTGCTGAGCATAACCGAACCATCAAGGTTGGCCACGCAGATGTCATCTTCGATGACCACGATCAACGTGTGGACCCCGGGGCGAAGATCGCAGAACCGTTCCGTTTCGATCTGATGGGGAATGTCACCGGAAATCTGCCATTGTTCGCCTCCGGTGACGCGGCGGGGCCATCGATCGACGACCATCCGGCCATGACGCGGCTCGAGTCGCAACATATGGGCACGGTCTCCATCGTCACTGGCATGAAGCAGAAGCGATAGATCGGCCTTGTCCTCGCCCACCGTGAAGTCCAAACGCATGAGGCAGGTGCGGGGCGCCTCGCCGACCATCATGACATCGCTGCCATCGGGTCGGCCGATCCGCACGTCGGTGACCCCGTCTTCGACCACCGTATCGAAGGAAGCGACGAACTCCTCCGGCAAACGGAAATCAAGGGTGCCGTCCGGGCATTGAATCGCTTCGCACACCGACATCGTGCCGGCCCACTGCCAATCGCCGTCGTCCACATGACCGACATGGGTCGGAATCCATCCGAAGAAGAATCTACGGCCATGCCATTCCGCGGTCTTGGCCGCGTAAAAGCCCCGTCCGTCCACACTGTCCCGCTCCGGCGACACCCACGGACCATCCAGACTCCGTGACATGCAGTACCTTGTGCAGAACGCATCGGAGAATTCCGAATACACCAAGTACCACCAATCGCCCCACCGAAACGCCTCCGGGCATTCATGGGCGATGTAACGGTTCGGCGCCCAGAAGTCCGGGGCGGCTTCCCAAGTCTCAAGATCCTTCGACACGCATTGGGCCGTGACGCCCCGCCGCCGCTCGGCGCCTTCGACGCTTCGGGCGGCCAACAGCATCCTCCAGCACCCTCGACTTTCGTCACGGAACACAAAGGGATCCCGCCAATCGCTTTGCCCATGCCCCGGTGTCGCCACGCACACCGGCTCAGGGCGCTTATCCCAGCGCAGCATGTCGCCGTCCGAGGTCGCGTGCATCACAACCTGCAGCGGCAACCCGTCGTCGCCGATGAAACGCGGATTATGCCCCGTGTAGAAAAGGTGGTACAAGCCGTCGTCATCCTTGACCACGCTTCCGGTGTATGCGTTGAAATCCGGATCGAACATCCCGCCGTGAGGCAGAGCCACGCCATGGTCCTTGAAATGAACCAAATCGCCGGTCGTCACCAAACCCCAGCCCATGCCCACGCGCGGGTTCTCGCGAAGCTCATGCAAGAAGAACAGTCTGATCTGATCGTCCTCGCAAAAGGGAATGATGTCGCCGACCCATCCCTCGCGCGGCGCAAAGAATACCTTGTCCATGTGAAACCTCGTTGTTTAGTGTTGTTCAATCGCTTGAACATCTTTGATGAACTAAATATAAAACTTGACCAGCAAAAATGTCAAACTAGTCGATATATCTAGAGATTTCAGATGTTAAAACGCTTGAATTGCAGTATATTTCGAGCGACACGCCGAGGCATCCGACCCAAGCCCCCCCCCGGGGGGGACTCCGTGCACAACCGTCGGAAAGCACCCGCACGACACACCAGTTTTATAAAGCCTTTTGCTAAAAGTAGGGAGACAGTTCTATACTCAATGCCGTCAGCAGGGATATCCGGCTGATGCAACCGCCCTGCACAAGGACATGACGAAAGGAACATCATGAACAAGAACAAGTTCTTCGATTCCATCAAGCGCGGCTTCGCCTTCAGCGGCATGAGCGCCTTCGCCTCCGCCGGCTATAGCAAGTCCGTCGTGGACGCGTTCGAGAAGATGGACGAGATCAAGTAAGTCCGCGAAACCGCACGAACAGCAACGAATATCGACGGGACAACGGAGTCCTCATCACAAAGCCGCCAACAGGGCGGTTTTTTCATGTTCGGAATTTGCCGGGAACCCGCAGCGGCGCGTGCCGCAAGCCTTGGGATTTGCGCAGTACCATGCAGCACCCCGTATAAACGAAAAACGTCTCCTTCCCGATGCCACGGCGGGGCATCGGGAAGGAGACGATGTCGAGAGATGGGCGGCGCGTGAAGCGGCCCTGAGTCAGCCGCTAGTTGCGGGTCAGCACCTCGGTGAGGGCGCGGAGCACCGGCTGGGGCATATGCGAGTCGTAGCTTTCGCGTTCGCCCACGCCCTTGAGGTTCTCCAGCGCGCCGAGTGCGGCGAGCGCGTTCCTGCCCTGCTCCTGGACGGCCTTGTAGGCGTTCTCCTTGGTGAGGTAATACATCTGCGCGTCACGGAGCACGGCGAAGGCGTCCGCTTCGAGCGGGTCGTCGGCCACCGGCAGCCCCGCGGGGAACGCGACCTCGACGCCGGCCTTGGGCGAGGCGGCGGGCACACGCACCTTGAGACTCAGCGTGGCCCAGTCATAGGAGGCCTCCGCCTCGACGGAGCGTCCGCCGACCGTCACCGTGAGGCCGTCCTGGCTTTCGGGTGCGACGCCGCGGAACACCAGCTCCCAGCTGCGCTCGGCGGGCAGGACGTCAAGCGCACCGGCCGCCGGGGCGATGCGGAACACGGCCGAACCGCCGCTCTCTCCCAGCGCCAGGCTCAGCTCGGTGGAAGCCCAGCGGACCTTCGCCTCGGACGCGCCGTCATCCTCCCACAGCGTGAACGAGCCGGAGGCGCCCGGGAACACCACGGCTTGCATAGCCTTCGGATTGGCCACGGAGTTCAGCGCCTCATCCTCGGCCTGCATCTGCAGCGGCACGATCGCGCCGGCCTTGGCGAACACCGGCATGCGGTCGAGGTCGCGCCAGACCTCCATACGCCGTCCATCGGCCGGGCGGGAGACATAGCGGCGCCCGTCGAAGAAGTCGAACCACTCCCCCTGCGGCAGCCACACATCGGCCTTGGCACGCATCGCGACCTTGTCGGCCGGATCGACGATCGGCGCGACCAGCAGCTCGGTGCCGAAACGGAACTCATCCGTGACACGGTAGGCGTCCTTCACCTCGGGATAATCCCAATACAGCGGCTGCACCAGCGGCTCGCCCTCGACGGCGGCGCGGCGGTTCATCGTGTAAAGATACGGCAGCATCGCGTGGCGCAGGCGCAGCGCGGCGGTCATCGCCGCGGCCACCTCGGGATGATAGTTCCACGGCTCCTTGCCATTGAAAGCGAAATCGTTGGAATGCAGGCGGTTAATCGGACTGAACGCGCCCAACTGATACCAACGGGCCTCCAGTTCCTCGTCGCGGTAGCCGAACATATGGCCGCCGATATCATGGCTCCACCAGCCATAGCCGATATTCGAGGCACAGTTGGTGAACTCGGGCTGGAACTTCAACGAATCCCAGGAGATCACGGTATCGCCGGAGAAACCGACCGGATAACGGTGCGAGCCGGGGCCGGCGTAACGCGAGAAGGTCAGCGGACGCGGGTTGCGCTCGGCGTGCGCGCTGCCGTCCTCGCGCCCGGAATCCAGGAAGTGCAGATGATTCAGACCCCACAGGGGATCCAGACCGGGCTGACGGGTCACACCGCCCTGCTGCCAGTCAAGCCACCAGAAATCAACGCCCTCATCCTCCATCGGATGATGCAGTTTGTCGAAATACGTCTCCATGAACTTCGGATCGGTCAGGTCGAACTGCACCGCCTCCTCGCTCTTCGGGTCGATGCCCATCGCCTCGGCGACCTCGGGATAGCGCTCCTCGAAAGCACGGATGCCATCCTTCGGGTGCACGTTGACCGTGGTCTTCATGCCATGTCCGCGCAGCCATGCCAGGAACCGCTCGGGATCGGGGAAGAACTTGCGGTTCCACGTGTATCCGGTCCAGCCGGAGCCGTACTTGGGATCGACGTCATCCACCAAGTGCCAGTCCATGTCGATGACGGCGGTGGTGAACGGGATGCCCTCGGCCTCGAAGCGCTCCATAAGCGCCTTGTAGGTCTCCTCGGTGTAGCGATAGTAGCGGCTCCACCAGTTGCCCAGCGCCCAGCGCGGCAGCAGCGGGGTCGGGCCGGTCAGGCGGTAGAGGTCGTGCACGGCCTCGCGATAGCGGTGACCATAGGCGAACAGGTAGAAGTCCGTCGTCGGCTCGGCCTTGGGGGTCGTCCAGGTGCCGAAGGGATTCGGCTTGCCGCCCACCTCAGCCATCTCGCGGATGACATTGGACTTCGAGTCGTCGATCACCGCCCAGCCGTCCACGCCGCAGACGCCCGGATCGACCGGGATGCGGCCGTCGGCGCAGTCCAGCGTGCGGGCGGTGCCGCCGAGATTGCGGCACTGCACGTCTCCGTAGTGCCAAGTGTTGTCCACCGCGTTGACGTTCTTGACGGTGGCGTAGAGGCCTTCCGCGGAGAATTCGCGCTGGTTGTAGGAGATATGCAGGCTGGGGGTATCGATCTCCAGCCAGCCGTCGCGCTCGGTGACGGCGAACCACGGCTGCTCGCCGAAGTCGCGCACCAGCGCCATCTGCGTGGCGTCGTCGACGAAGCTGCCGGAGTCGGACCATTCGAAGCGGACAAGCGCCTCGGTGATGACGCCGATGCGCCAATGGTCGCCGGTGATGGTGCAGTCGGGGTTCATCGCGGGATGCGCCTTGAGCGCGGCGAGCGAGAATGCGGTGGCATCGACCATGATGCTGTTCCTTTCGTGGGGGATGTTGGGCTTACTTGATGCGCTTGATGGACATGACCGTCACGCCGGCGAGCGCCGCCAACAGGATGGCCACAGGGAACACAAAGTTGTAGTTGCCGGTCACGGTCACGATGGTAGAGGTGACGAAGGAACCGACGGCCTGGCCCGCGCAGGTGGCGATGTTGAGGATGCCGAGGTCCTTGCCGGCGTCCTCCTTGTTCGGCAGCACGTCGACGTTGAGCGCCTGGTCGACCGACAGATACATGCCGTAGCCGAAGCCCGCGATGCCGGCGAACAGATACATGCCCATGACGTTCGGGAAGATCCACGGCATCGCGATGCCGATGGCGTAGAAGACGCAGGCGATGAGGATCGGGGGCTTGCGACGGCCGATCACATCGGACAGCGGGCCGGCGAGCGCGGTGGCGACGAAGGAGACGACCATGGTGATGATCGCCATCACGGAGATCGCGGAGGCGGCGGCGACCTTCGGCAGGCCGATGTGGTCCTGCATGATGTAGAGCTGGTAGGAGGTGATCATCTGGTAGGCGACGATCAGGAAGGAGCGGCACAGGAACGCCTTCCAGAAGTCGCTGGCGTTCTTGGTGGGCGGGGTGAGGGCCTTGATGATGACGCGCAGCGCGGATTCCTTCTCACGCGGCATGTCGAGGGAAGAGGGCTCGCGAGGCAGCACGAGCAGGCTGCCGACGCCGCACAGGAAGGCGAGAATCGCCGCCACGGTGAAGCCCAGCTGCATGCGGGTGATGAAGAAGGAGGCGAGCAGCATGCCGATGGCCTGACCGACGACATTGCCGCCGCCGAGGGCCGCCGAGACGGTGGCGCGGAAGTTCTTGGGCACGCGGTCGGAAACAATGGTGAACATCGGTGCCTGGATGGCATTGGAGCCGATCAGACCGACGCAGTAGGCCAGGCCGATGAGCAGGCCGGAGGACGGAAGGCTGATCAGGTAGAACATCACGGCATACATCACCGAGCCGAAGATGATCCACGGGGTGCGCCGACCGAGGCGGGAGCGCGTGCGGTCGGAGAACGCGCCGATGAACACCGCGTAGAAGATGGACAGGAGAGCGCCGGCGGCGTTGATCGCGCCCAGCGTGGCATCCGGGTTGGCGACGCCGATGTCCTTGAGCCTCTGCGGAATCATGATCGAAACCACCATGTAGAACGCCACGTTGCCGCAGAGGGCCCACACGATGAAGCCACCCAGGAACCTGAACTTGGTGAGCTTCGAGATATCCTCGGTTCCCTCCGTCATCACGCCGCCGTTCTTGGCGACATCGGCTCCACTGGCCATTGTCATCTCCTTTCCACAGACCCAACGGTTTTTGCGGCAGCGCTTGCGCAACGGTTGCGCAAAACCGACAGCATCTGCATACACTTGGTTTTTCTCTTCTTTGAAAACAACAATTATATTGGGCACTGCTCCACATCTCAGTGAAGTTGTGATAAAAATGATAGCGCTTGCGCAAGCGTATGCAAAACCGGCGTGTCGGGCCATATTCCAAGCCGGAAAGTCCTACGATGAAGATGAGCAAGCGCTGCCAGACGCGCGATTCCAACCAAATCACAGGAGCCGATGGTGCCGAACCCAAGCCTTCACGACGTGGCGATTGCCGCCGGCGTATCCGATTCGACGGCCTCACGCGCCCTGCGCGGCGTCGGACGGGTGTCTCCCTCCACACGACGACGTGTCGAGGACGCGGCCAAATCCCTGCATTTCTCCCTGTCCCGAACGGCATCCTCGCTGGCATCCGGGCGCACCATGCGGATTCCGGTGCTGTTCGTTCGGCCGGTGAACACCTGGTTCAACGCCTCGGTGCTCGAAGGCTGCCGACAGGCGCTTGCCCCGCATGGCTACGATGTGGTGCCCATCGTGGCGGACAAGCGCGACCGTTTCGACGAATTCTTCGAAGGACTGCCCGGCAACCGCAACGCCGATGCCATCATCGTGTGCTCGGTGCGCATCGACGAGCGGCAGAGCGAGGCGCTGCGACAGCTCACCATTCCCGCGATCGGCTTGGATTCAAGCTCCTCGGACGGATTCGACGCCTCCGTCCGGCTCGATGAGAACGCCGCCATGGAGGACGCCCTGCGGCTGCTGCTCTCCCTCGGCCATCGACGCATCGGCTACGCCACCGCCCCCGAACCCGAGGGTTTCTCCTTCAGCGCGCAGCTGCGGCGCGACGCCTTCATACATGCGGCCGAACGCCTCGGACTCGATGCGGGTGACGTCGTCGTCTACGACGTGGATTCGTTGGAACACTACCGTTCGCAGGAGGAGGCGATGGGGACCGTCGCCACCCGCATCGTCTCCGATGGCAGCCGCCCGACGGCGCTGTGCGCGGTATCCGACGAGATCGCGATGATGCTGATGGCGCATCTCAAGCGCTTGGGAGTCTCCGTTCCCGACGATCTGTCCGTGGTCGGCTTCGACGACTCCGCGCTGGCCCCCATCGCGGGACTGACCTCGCTGCATCAGAATCCACTGGAGATGGGCCGTCGCTGCGGGCAGATGGCACTGACCCTGATGCGGGGCGAAGCGTTGGACGCGCCGCATGAGGTGCTGCGCCCGACCGTCATCGCCCGAGGCAGTACCCGCCGCGTCTAACGGCGCAAGAATTGTGCACTTGACCCGTAAATTGTGTATCGACTCCGGCAGAAGCCTGCCGAAAACATGGGGATTTCAGTGCCCATGCGATGCAGGAGATACACAATTCTTGGACCAAGTGCACAATTCTCGCTAAGCCCACATCGCAATCAGACACAACATACAATTTTGCGGCCAGATGCCCCTGCTATGCTCGATACACCAACGGCGCAGGAGGGGAGGTTGGCATGACCGCCATCGCATGGGGCGACGAGAGCATACGTTCCAACAACCTCAGCCAACCTCTGTATCTTTTGGGCGCATCGCTGATTGACTCCGATTTCGACGAAGTCCGCCAACAGCTCAATGCAGCCAAACCTGCTGGCTCATCAAAATTGCACTGGCGGGAGATGTCGGACCGAACACGTCGTTCCACCATCAAGCTTCTCGAATCGTTCGACTCATGGCATTGCATCGTATGCAGCGAAGTCTTGCGCCCCGGCAAGGAGGAACGATGCCGGCGCAAATGCATGGAACGACTACTGCCTTTCTTGGAATCCAGTGGCATATCCGCATTATGTTTGGAAAGTCGCTCACAACGCGAGAACGACCGCGACATTTCACTGGTGCGTGGCATGCGTCAACAAGGAAGGCTGGTGGGGCTACGGGTCGAACATCTCAAAGGCGACCAAGATCCGCTCTTATGGATTCCGGATGCCGTGCTGGGAACGTATGGCAGCACAATATGCGGAATAGCGGATTATTCGCCGTTTATACACGACCATGTGCTCATGGAACAAATTTCCGCTGCGTAACGCCGGAGCCGGGGCCCATGACAACCACGGGACGCACCGGCTCCAACTTCCATATCCGCCTCAGCGGCTGGCTTCGCAGCCATGGTAACACATGAACTGCTCAGACGATCTGGCAGAACTCGATGGTCTCGCCGTTGGGGCCGGTGACGTTGAAATAGCGGATGCCGTTGTCCCAGAAGGTCGGGATGGACTGAATCTCGTGTTCCTTGATCGACAATCCCAGTTCCTGCGCATTGGCGAAGGCGGCCTCGATATCCGGGGTGTCGAACGCCCAGTGGTTGATGGCACCGGTGGTCATCGGCGCAGGGTCGCCCTCCCAGGTTTCGATGGTCAGGTGACCGTAGCGCAGGAAGGCGCAACGGTTCTCGCCGTTCTTGAAGATGCCGGCCACTTCGAAGCCAAGCTTCGTGGTGTAGAACTCGATGGTTTCGTCGAGATCCTTGGCAGGCATGCCGGAGTGCTGAAAGTCGGTGGTGAATGCGGTCATTGGCTGGGTCATGGATGTTCCTTTCCGAAGGAATGTTTGATTTATCGCTTGACTGGTCCGCCAGCAAGGAGACATTCACTGGCGGACCGTCTTTCCTCACATGGAGTTGCCGGTCTAGTTACGGGTCAACACCTCGACGAGGGCCTGGATCACTGCTTGCGGCATATGCGAATCATGATAACGGCTTTCGTCCACACCATGCAGATTCTCAAGCGTGCCAAGGGCCGGCAAGGCGTCCTTGCCAAGTTCCCGAACAGCCTTGTATGCCTGTTCCTTGGTGAGGTAATACATCTGCGCATCCTTGAGCACGGCGAAGGCGTCCTCAAGTGTCGGATCCTTGGCAATCGTCAGACCTCCGGCGAAGGAAACCTCGATCCCCGCTTTGGCCGCGACAGTCGGAATGCTCACGACCAGGCTCAATGTGGTCCGGTCATATGACAACGGGGCATCGATGGCGTCGCCTCCGACCCGAATGGTCACATCACGCATCGCCTCCGGCGCGACGCCGCGGAACACCAGTTCCCAACTGCGCGCAGCGGGCACGACATCGGCCGCGCTGGCCACCGGAGCGACGCGGAACACAGCCCGTCCATTCCCCTCCGTGCCAGGCAATGTCAGGCTCAGTTCGGTGGAAGCCCAGCGCGCCTTCGCCTCGGACGCGCCATCGTCTTCCCAGAGGGTGAACGAACCGGACGCCCCCGGGAACACCAAAACCCGCATTGCACACGGATTGGCGACTGAGTTCAGCGCCTCACCCTCAGCAGGCTTTTGCAACGGCACAATCGCACCGGCCTTGGCGAACACCGGCACACGGTCGAGGTCACGCCAAGCCTCCAAACGGCGGCCGCCAGAAGGACGCGAAACATAGCGGCGCCCGTCGAAGAAATCGAACCACTCCCCCTGCGGCAACCACACGTCAGCCTTGGCGCGCTGCGCCTCCCGGTCGGCCGGATCGACAATCGGCGCGACCAGCAGCTCAGTGCCGAAACGGAACTCATCCGTGAGCTTGTATGCATCGCGGATCTCGGGATAGTCCCAATACAGCGGCTGCACCAGCGGCTCGCCCTCGACGGCGGCGCGGCGGTTCATCGTATAGAGATACGGCAGCATCGCGTGACGCAGGCGCAGCGCGGCGGTCATCGCCTTCGAGACATCGCCGTGGAAGTTCCACGGCTCCTTGCCGTTAAACGGTGAGTCGGTCGAGTGCAGGCGGTTGATCGGACTGAACGCGCCCAGCTGATACCAGCGGGCCTCCAGCTCCTCGTCACGGTAGCCGAACATATGGCCGCCGATATCGTGGCTCCACCAGCCATAGCCGATATTCGAGGCACAGGCGGTGAATTCCGGCTGGAACTTAAGGGAGTCCCAACTCACCACGGTATCGCCGGAGAAACCGACCGGGTAACGGTGCGAACCCGGACCCGCATAGCGCGAGAAGGTCAACGGACGCGGATTACGCTGCGTATACTCGCTGCTGTCGGCGCGCGCCGAATCGAGATAGTGCAAATGGTTCAGACCCCACAGCGGGTCGAGGCCAGGCTGGCGGGTCAGGCCGCCCTGCTGCCAATCGAGCCACCAGAAATCGACGCCCTCGTCCTCCATCGGATGATGCAACTTGTCGAAATATGTCTCCATGAACTTCGGATCGGTCAGATCGAACTGCACCGCCTCCTCGGTCTCCGGATCAATGCCCATCGCCTCGGCAACTTCCGGATAATGCTCCTCGAAGGCGCGGACGCCATCCTTCGGGTGCACATTAAGCGTGGTCTTCATGCCATGCTCACGCAACCAACCGAGGAACCGCTCGGGATCGGGGAAAAACTCACGATTCCACGTGTATCCGGTCCAGCCTGAGCCATACTTCGGATCCACGTCATCCACCAAATGCCAATCCATATCGATGACCGCGGTGGTGAACGGAATACCCTCGGCCTCGAAACGCTCGACAAGCGCGCGATATTCGTCTTCCGTATAACGGTGGTACCGGCTCCACCAGTTGCCCAACACAAACCTCGGCAACAGCGGGGTCGGCCCGGTAAGGCGATAGAAATCGTGCACAGCTTCGCGGTAACGATGCCCGTAGGCAAACAGATAGCAATCGATGGTCGGCTCGGGCTTGGGCATCACCCACGTGCCGAAGGGGTTCTCCTTGCCATTCACCTGTGCCATCTCACGGATGACGTTGGACTTCGAATCATCGATCACCGCCCAGCCATCCGTGCCGTTGACACCCGGGTCAAGCGGGATGCGGCCGTTGGTGAAGTCCAGCGTGCGGTAGGTGCCGCCGAGGTTGCGGCGCTGCTCATCGCCGTAATGCCAGGTGTTGTCGATCGCATTGACGTTCTTGACCGTGGCATACAAGCCTTCCGCGGAAAACTCGCGCTGATTATAGGACAGATGCAGACTGGGGGTATCGATCTCCAGCCATCCGTCACGTTCGATGACAGTGAAGTTCGGCTTGTCGCCGAAGTCTCGCACGAGCGCCATCTGCGTGGCATCGTCGACGAAACGGCCGGAATCAGACCATTCCAAGCGGATGAGGGCATCGGTAATCACGCCGATGCGCCAATGATCGCCCTGGATAACGGTGTCGGGATTCATCGCCGGACGGGCTTTCAACGCATTTAGGGAGAAGAGGTTGGCGTCTACCATGGAAACTCCTTTGTTCACAAACACAGGTTAGTGGGTCTTGTGGATTGCTATTTGATACGGCGAATCGTCATAACCGCCACGCCGGCGAGCATCGCAATGACAATGGCCGTGGGGAACACGATGTTGTAGTTATGCGTAAGTGTGACGATGGAGGACGTGATGAACGAGCCAATGGCCTGCCCCGCGCAAGTGGCGATGTTGAGGATGCCAAGGTCCTTGCCCGCATCCGCCTTGTTCGGCAGCACGTCGACGTTGAGGGCTTGGTCGACGGCCATATACATGCCGTAGCCGAAACCGGCGATGCCGGCGAACAGATACATGCCCATGACATTCGGGAAAATCCACGGCATCGCGATGCCGATGGCATACAGCACACAGGCGATGAGGATGGGTGGCTTGCGACGTTTGATCACGTCGGAGATCGGCCCGGAGACAGCGGACGCGACGAAGGACACGATCATCGTGATGATGGCCATCACCGAAATCGCCGCCGCGGCATTCACCTTATCGAGACCGACATGATCCTGCAGAATATACAGCTGATACGAGGTAATCATCTGATAGGCGACGATGAGGCAGGTGCGGCACAGGAACGCCTTCCAGAAATCCCCGGCGCCCTTGGTGGGCGGGGTGAGTGCGCGGACGACGACCTGACCGGCATTGCCTTCCTCCCTCGGCATATCCTTGCTCGAAGGTTCGCGGGGAATAAGCACCATGCTCAACCAGCCGGAAGCGAGCGCGAACAACGCCGCGACGACAAAACCTAATTGCATGCGCGTGATGAAGAACGAGGCGATGAGCATGCCGATGGCCTGCCCGACCACATTGCCGCCGCCCAATGCCGCGGAAGCAGTGGCACGGAAGCCCTCAGACACCCGATCCGAGACGATGGTGAGCACCGGCGCCTGCACAGCGTTCAGGCCGATCAAGCCGATGCAATAGGCGAGTCCAATGGTCAGACCGGATGTCGGAAGACCGATGACCCAGAATGCCACCGCATAAAGCACCGCCCCCAGGACGATCCACGGAGTGCGACGGCCGAAACGCGAACGTGTGCGGTCGGAGAACGCGCCGATGAACACCGCATAGAAAATGGACAGGATGGCGCCGGCAGCGTTGATCGTTCCCAGCGTGGCATCCGGGTTGGCGACGCCGATGTCCTTAAGCCTCTGCGGAAGCATGATGGACACGGTCATATAGAACGCGATGGCATTGCATATTGCCCAGGCAAGGAACCCCGCGAGGAACCGCCAGTTATCAGCCCCCATTGTGCGCTGCGCCGGCACCGCCGCTTGCGCTGTTTCCCTCTCATCAAGCATGATTATCCCCTTTCTTCTTTGCATACCGTTGAACGAATCAGGCCAACACATCACCGGCGCTGACGCAATCGAAGTCACCGATCTTGACGACGGCCTTGGAGACGCCCTGGATCTTGCCGTCGAGGAAGTCCTGCACCTGGGTCAGGTCGAGTTCGTGGCTGATGAGGCCGCCGATGTTCATCTTGCCGGCGGAGATCAGCGAGATGGCGTCGCGGAAGGTCAGCGGGTTGATGAAGGAGCCTTGGATCGTGAGCTGCTTCTTGTAGATGTCATAGGTGTTCATCTCGAAATGTGCCTCGGCCGGCCCCACGCCGAACATCAGCACCTGCGCGCCCTTCTTGGCGGCGGCGACGGCCTGCGCCTGCGTGGCGGGCAGACCCACGGCCTCGACGATCACGTCGTAGGAATCTGCGGGAATCTCCTCGCGAGTGGTGTTGAAGGTCTCGGCGACGCCGAAGAGCTCCTTGTTGCGCTCAAGCTTCTCGTCGAAGATGCCGGCGAGGTCCACCTGGTGCACGCCGTAGGCCTGCAGCAGCTGGGCGAAGATCTGGCCCATGAAGCCGTCGCCGATCACGAGGGCCTTCTGGTAGGGGCGCAGCTTGAGCAGGTCGAGGCCGTGCACGGCGCAGGAGACAGGTTCGATGGCTGCCGCGTCGCGCAGGGAGACATTGTCGGGCAGCTTGTAGACCACGCTGGCCGGCGCGGTGAATTGCTCGGCCAGACCGCCGTTGCGGGTGACGCCCACGGCAGACAGATCGTCGCACAGCTCGGGGCGCTGGGTGAGGCAGAACTCGCACTGGCCGCAGTAGATATTCGGATCGACGGCCACACGGTCGCCAGGCTTGACGTTGGTGACAGCATCGCCCACGGCGGCGACGACGCCGGAGTTCTCATGGCCAAGCACAATCGGAGGCACGGCCGCAGCCGAACCGGGGCGTCCGGCGTAGAGGTCGTGGTCAGTGCCACAAACGCCCGCATAGGCGGTGTTGACCAGCACCTCGTCGGGCGCGATCCTGGGGGTGGACAGGTCCTGCATCTCGAATTCCTTGACGCCGGTGAGCACGAGAGCCTTCATGGTGTTTCCTTTCTTCAGCGAAAGCGCTGGGTCAGCTTGGTTGTCTTCGTTGTCATCCCGCGAACCTTGCGAGGTGTTGAGGACCAGCATAACTTTCTTTATCATATTTTGCAAATTCATTTTCTAAAACTAATTTATATGGCGTGTCGCAGCTACCTACACAAGCTCCTGTCACCGCCCATAGGACACATTCGCCCAGTCAAGAGAGTCCAAGGTTCCGTCGAACCGTCAGACTCGCGCAGGCCACCGCTGCATCCATGCATATCTCCGCCGGGTTTGTTCGGATCCCAGTCAGCCTCATACGAATCCCTACCGGATTCATACGGATCTCTGCCGGGTTTGTGACACCACACGTCACAAACCCGGCAGAGATCCGTGCAGAACTGACAGCGATTCGCACGAACCCAACGGAGATCCGCACAAAACCGACGGGCATGGCAGACGGCATCTGGCGCGGTGAGTGCCCGCATCGCCGCGATGCGGCACGGCATCGCCGCAACGCGGCAACGCCGACAAATAGCGGGCCCAAACGCGGCACATCTACAATGGTGTTATGAGAAATCCGAAATTGCACCGGTACGCAACGAGGCCCGGACTGTACTTCACCGAGGACGGCGGCGCCGATGCCGTCGTGCGCTCGGAAACCGCCGACCAAGTGTGGCTGAGCGTGCTCGAACCCGTCGATCAGCCCAGCGCCTTCTTCAGCAACGCGATACGCCTGTTCGACACCCCTGGCATCCCCCTCAAACAGCAGATCCAGGAATTCCCCGTATGCTCGCGCATCATCGAGAAGCACTACGTACGCGAGACGCTGTTCCGCATGTCCGGCCCCAACTATGGACTGTGGTACGTCCACCTGCCCAAGGCGTGGGATGGCATGCGATACGGATACCGCGTCGACGGCACATGGGACCCCAAACACGGCGTGCGCTTCAATCCGAACAAACTCCTTCTCGACCACTACGGCAAGGGCATCGACGGGAAGATGGAACTGCATCCGGCGGCCTTCTCCTACGAATGCGATGTGACCGACGGCACCGTGCGCGGCTCCGCGTTCGGCCCGATGAGCACCGTAGATTCGCTCGGCCACATGCCCGTCTCCGTCGCCATCGACGACCGCGACGTCACCAAGCACGACGGCGATCCCGACCATCCGCATGTGCCGTGGAGCAAAACCGTCATCTACGAGCTGCATGTCAAGGGCTTCACCGCGCAGGCGCCGTGGCTGCCCGAGGAGCTGCGCGGCACCTATGCCGGGCTCGCGCATCCGACCACGCTGAGCTATCTGCAGAACCTCGGCGTCACCTCGCTCGAACTGCTGCCGATCCAAGCCAAGCAGGACGAGCTGTTCCTGCAGGAGCACGGGCGCTCGAATTACTGGGGGTATTCGACGCTCGGATACTTCGCCCCGGAACCCTCCTACGCCACGAAGGCGGCGCGCGAGAAGGGCGCGACGGCCGTGCGCCAAGAGGTCATCGACATGGTGCGCGCGCTGCACGAGGCCGGCTTCGAGATCATCATGGACGTCGTCTACAACCACACCTGCGAGGGCGGGGTCGAGGGGCCGACCGTCTGCTGGCGCGGACTGGATTCGCTGGCCTACTACCGGCGGCAGAAGAACAACATCGGCCGGCTCGAGGATACGACCGGATGCGGCAACACCTTCGACTTCTCGAACACGCATGTGGTCACCTTCGCGATCGATTCGCTGCGATATTGGGCCAAACGCATCGGCATCGACGGATTCCGCTTCGACCTGGCGGCTTCGCTGGCCAGGCTCGACGGCGAGTTCACCAGCCAGCATCCGTTCCTCTATGCGCTGCGATCCGACATGCTGCTCGGCAATCTGAAGCTCATCATGGAGCCGTGGGACCTCGGCAACCAAGGCTGGCGGACGGGCCAGTTCGGCTCGCCCTTCGGCGAATGGAACGACCGCTTCCGCGACACCACGCGCCAGTTCTGGCTCACCGATGTCGAGGCCGGCCCGGGAGGCGGACATATCGGCATGCAGGAGATGGCCACGCGCCTATGCGGTTCGGCCGATCTGTTCGCCACCGAGCCGGGGCGCGGCGCCGCCTCGTCG
Organism: Bifidobacterium sp. LH_730; assembly: GCF_056355835.1. Taxonomy (NCBI): domain Bacteria; kingdom Bacillati; phylum Actinomycetota; class Actinomycetes; order Bifidobacteriales; family Bifidobacteriaceae; genus Bifidobacterium; species Bifidobacterium sp. LH_730. The sequence goes on along the minus strand of NZ_JBKETB010000011.1, from coordinate 51,533 downwards.
ATCAACTACGTGTCATGCCACGACGGCTTCACGCTCACCGATCTGACGCGGTATGCGGTCAAGCACAACGAGTCCAACGGCGAACACAATAACGACGGCTCGAATGTGAACCATTCCGTGAACTTCGGCGTCGAGGGGCCGAGCGACGACCGGCAGGTCGAGACCAAGCGCGAACGCGCGGCGATGAATATGCTCGGCACGTTGCTGCTGGGCCTGGGCACGCCGATGATGCTGGCCGGCGACGAGTTCTGCAACACGCAGGACGGCAACAACAACGCCTATTCGCAAGACAATCCGATCACCTGGCTCAAGTGGGACTGGCTGTATGAGACCGAGAAAAGTCCCGAAATGCGCCGGCTCGACACGGTGTCGAGGCTGATATCACTGCGCAAATCGCTGGATCTGTTCCACCACGAGGATTTCTTCACACGCCTCACGCAGCTCGGGCTGCTGAAGCCGTCGAGCCGTGTGCAATGGTTCCTGCCCGACGGCACCACGCCGATGGAACGCGATTGGTTCGACCACACCGTGCGCAGCTTCGTGATGCGACTGCTGTCGAACAGCGAAACGGACGTGCTGCTGGTGGTCAACGGAGTCAACGAGGACACGGGCTTCCGCCTGCCCGCCGACAGCGAATGGCGGTGCCTGTGGAGTTCGGCCGAGTCGACCGGGCAGCGGCCGGCGCAAGGCAATCGCGTGGAGGATCTGATGCTGGGCGACGAGGTGTCGGAATGGACGCTGAACGTGCCCTCCGACAGCGAGATACGGCGGTTGGTCGAGGAAGCGGCGCGAGAGGGAACAGGTTCGGACACGTCCAAGGCCGCGAACAAAGCCGCGGAGACGCCTAGGACGGGCGCCAAGAACAACAAGCCGAAGACCGGCGCGACGCAGACGGTCCGGTCCGCCGCCCGGTCCGTCGCCGACGCCCCGGCCTCTCCGACGGCACCCGCATCGGTGCTCCCGCAACAGGACGAGACGGAGGATATGAACATGTGGACGATGCCGGCGCTGAGCATATCGTTGTTCCGGCAGAACTAGCGCGGGCCCAGCGAATATACGAAAGCCCCTCGGCCGAGAAAAACCTCGAACCGAGGGGCTTCGATATGCGAAAGTCGCGAAAATCAGCGCTTCGAGAACTGCGGAGCGCGGCGGGCCTTGTGCAGACCGGCCTTCTTGCGCTCGACCACGCGGGAGTCGCGGGTCAGCATGCCGGCCTTCTTCAAGGCGGCACGGTTGGCGTCGCGGTCGATGGCGTTGAGCGCGCGAGCCACGCCGAGGCGGATGGCGCCGGCCTGGCCGGTGGTGCCGCCACCGTCAACGAGGATGATCGCGTCAAACTTGCCTTCGAGCTTCAGGAGCACGATCGGGGAGTTGACCTCGCGCTGCAGCAGCTTGGAGGGGAAGTACTCCTCCAGGGTGCGGCCGTTGATGGTCCACTTGCCCGAGCCGGGAACCAGACGCACGCGGGCGACGGCTTCCTTGCGACGACCGGTGCCGTAGCCCGGCTCGATCGCGGAGGTGCCGGTGCCAGCGCCGGCGTTGGTCTCGGTGGTGTAGCTGGTGAGCTCCTCTTCGGTCTCCTGAACCGCGGGGGCGTTGGTGTTTTCAGCCATGATTCTTTATCTCCCTTCGGTTCACTTGGCCTGCTGCGAGATCTGCTTGATCTCGAAGACCTGGGGCTTCTGCGGGGTGTGCGGATGCTGGTCGCCGGCGAAGACGCGCAGACGGCCCAGCTGCACCTTGGCAAGACGGTTCTTCGGCAGCATGCCCTTGACGGCGGAGGTGATGATGCGCTCCGGCTTGTTCGCGAGCAGCTGGGCGTAGGTGTCGCGGCGCAGGCCACCGGGGCGGCCGGAGTGCGCGTAGAGTTCCTTGCCCATCTTGTTGCCGGTCAGAGCGATCTTCTCGGCGTTGATGACGATGACGTGGTTGCCGGAATCGGCGTGCGGCGCGTAGGTCGGCTTGTTCTTGCCGCGCAGCAGGTTCGCGACCTGCGTGGCGAGGCGGCCGAGCACCACATCGGTGGCGTCCACGATGTACCAGTCGTGAGTCAGATCAGCTGGTTTCGGAGTGAAGGTCTTCACTGTTCTACCTTTTCTTTCATTGTGTTCCGGGTTCGCGGCTGCCCGGCGTGCGTGTGGTTAGGACGCGCGCACGGGAGGCTTGGAACCTCTTTATCCGTGGGCTCCCTGAAAGTCCTCGATGGCGAGTGGGAAAGCGCTTTGAAGGACCCCTTAGGGAAACACAACAATCCACTAGTATATCGCCACCGACGACAAACCCAAGGCCTTGTTCAGCCGCGCATGATGGCGGCGAGACGCTGCACGTCGACGCGCTCGAACAGGCCCTCCAACGGCACGGATGCGCCGGTTCCGTCGGCCAGCGGGATGCGCCAGTTCGGATACTCGTTGTTGGTGCCGGGCTGGTTCTGCGCGCGCCGCTCCCCCACCGCGTCGGTCAACGATGCCGCAAGCAGTTTGCACGGCGAATCCTTGAGCGCGCGATACTGCGCCTCGACGATGGCGCGGTTCACCTCCGCCAGCGCCTCGCCATCCGCTCCGGCGGCACGCCGCTCGGCCACCGCGGGATCAAGATATCCGTTCTCGACGAGCATCGCGACCATGGCGTCCTGTTCGGCGCGCGCGGAGCGTTCGAAGGCTTCGCCGCCCTCTTCCAGCAGTCCCAGACGCTCGCGCAGATGGACGTGCTCGTATTCGAGATATCCGACCGCCGGCGGCAGATCATGCGTGTTGACCGAGGCAAGCGCATACGGACGGTAGGCCTGGGGCTTGCGGAAGGTGCCGTCGAACTGTTCGAACCATTCGACCGCACATCCGAGCACTCCGTGCGCGGACAGCGAGTCGGCCACATGGGCGGGCACGACGCCAAGATCCTCACCGACGACCACGCCGCCGGCGCGTTCGGCCTCGAGCGCAAGGATGCCGAGCATGGTGTCGGCGTCGTAATGGACGTAGGCGCCGTCGAGCGGGCGGCGTCCGGAGGGAATCCACCACAGGCGGAACAGGCCGAGGATATGGTCGATGCGCACCGCGCCGGCGTGGGCGAAGGTGTCTCGCACCATCGCGCGGTAGGCCTCGTATCCAGTGGCCTCGAGATCGAGAGGGTTCAGCGGCGGCTGGCTCCAATCCTGGCCCTGCTGATTGAACATATCCGGCGGTGCGCCAACCGTCGCACCCTTGGCGAAGCGCTGCGGGTTCCACCACACGTCGGCGCCGAGCGGATGGACGCCCACGGCCATGTCGGCCATGATGCCGATGGGCATGCCGGCCTCGCGCGCGGCCTGCTGCGCGGCGTTGAGCTGTTCGACGGCGACCCATTCGAGCCAGCGGTAGAAGTCGAGTGTGTCGGGATACTGCCCGCGCAATCCGGCGATCTCGGGCGAATCCTTGCTCAGCGACTTCTCCCAGTTGGCGTCGGTGCCGTCGGGGGCGCCCCACTTGTCGTAGCACAGGCACCATGTGGCGTAAGCCTCGAGTCCATCGCCGGCGGCGGCCTTGTAGGCGTCGAACTCGGCCTGGCGCGCCTCGGGGCGGCCGGCCTTGAAGATCAGCCACAGGGCGCGCATCTTGGCGACCCACATGGCGTCGCGGTCGATGTGCTCGGGGTTGGCGTTCAGCGCGGCGACGCCGGCGTGCAGCCCATCGACCTGTGCGCGCGTGTCCTGGTCGAGGCCGGCGTATTCCGGCACGGCCTCGGGGCGGATATAGGTGAAGTTGACGAAGCGCCGTGAAATCGGCAGGTATGGCGAGGGGGTGAGCGGCGCGACGGGTTCGGCGGCATGCACCGGGTTGACGAGCACGAAGTCGGCGCCGGTGGCGCGGCGCGCATCGACCAGCGTGCGCTTCAGATCCTCGAAGTCGCCGACGCCCCACGATCCGGCGGAGCGCACCGAATACATCTGCTCCATCCATCCCCACAGATGGCCTTCGCGCATGCCGTCGAGCATCGGCACCTCGGCGGGCGCGCTGACCAGCGTCGCGTCCTGACGGCGGCCGGCGACCTCGACGTGGAGCGTGTGGTATCCGGCGGGCAGGTCGGCGGGAAGCCTCAGCGCGACGGGGAAGATGAACTTGCCGGCGTACTCATAGGGCTTTCCTGCGGCGGGCTCGGTCGCAAGGTCTCCCTGGTATTGCCCGCCGTCCTCAAGCGTAATGGTGGCGGTCGGGATCTCCATGATGCCGGCGTTGACCATGACCGTATCGGCCTGGCCGACCGTATGCAGCACGGTCGGGGCCACGAGACGGCTGTGCCGGTCGTCGAGGATGGAGCGGATGGAGCGTTCGATGGCGTCGGGCGTCGCGGCGTCGATGCCGAGCGCGGCGAGCACACCCACGAGGACATCGTCGTCGATCTCGTGGTAGTCGTCGCTCATGCCGACATAGCTGGTGGCGACCCCCACCATCCGGGCCAGGCGGATCAGAGGCCTGGCGAGCCGGTCGGGGCTTTCCGTGTGTTGTGTCATGTTTTCCAGTGTAATCACAGGAAAGCATGGCACGCCCATGCGATGACGGGGTTCGGACGGTGTGTCGCGGCCGGACGGAACCGACCCCGACCAAGGGCCGGGTTGGTTCCATCACACGCCCGCGAATCGCCGGCGGACGAGACCGGGCCCTCCGATCCGATCCAGGCTCAGGCCTTGCGCGAGGCGACGGCTCGCCGCACCTCGGGCGAGGGATCGTCGGCGAGTTTGGCGAGCATACGCGGAGAGCAGTTCGGATTGAGCGCGACGGCACGACGCACCATCGAGGTGAGCACCGTGGGCGCATCCGGTTCGTTGTCGGTGCCGAGCGCGCCGAGGAAGTCCAGCGTCTCGGCGTCCACATCCGGGTTCTGCGCGCCTTCGAGGCGCATCTTCCATGATGTGCGCTTGTTGGTCAGCGCCTTGTCGCGCACCTCGGGCACCGGATCCTTGGTGAGGCGGCCGACCAGCCAGTTCTTGTCGTCGGTGTTGCCGGCCACGGCCATGCGCACAGCGGGCTCCGGATCCTCGGAAAGCTTGACGAGCACATTCGGGAAGGGCATCGACTCGCCCAGATGGATGCGGTCCTCGACCGGCGTGCTGAGGTTGCCCGCCACGGCCTCGAGCAATGCGGTGGCGCGGGAGAACGCGGACTGATCGGCGCGGTCGGGCAGTGGACGCCGCGCGAATTCGCTCAGTTCGGCGGAATCGGTGGAATGGCGCAGACGTTCGTAGGCCACGGTCAGCGGCTCGAAGCCGGCGGATCCGCTCCCGGCGTTTTCGGCGGTCCCGGCGGTCTCAGGGGTATCGGTCATAGCCACCAGTGTAGGCCAATGGCGGCATGCCCGCCCGCCATCCGACCTCTCACAGCGCGAGGTTGACCAATTCGAGCGGCACCGGGACGACGGAGGCGTTGAACGACTCGCGCACGCGTTCCTCGAAGACGGCCGTCTCTGACTGCGGCACGGTGGCCGTCAGTTCGACGGCCTCGGCATAGGACTCCTCGGACTGTTGCCCGCCGACGCCGGCCAGCAGCTGCTGGAACCGCGCCAGCTGCGGGTATTCGAGCCGCATTCGGTAGCGTTGGCAAGCCACGATCCGCGCCATCGTGGCCGCCTTGACGGCCAGGGACGCGGCGGAGGAATAGGCCCGGATCAGTCCGCCGGAACCCAGCAGAATACCGCCGAAATACCGCGTGACCGTCACCACCGCGTCGGTCACGCCCCCCTGGCGCAGCACATCCAGAATCGGCTTGCCCGCGGTGCCCGAGGGTTCGCCATCGTCGCTCATGCGCTCGGCCATGCGTCCGTCGGCTCCCCCGCACACGGCGGCGTAGGCGACGTGCCGGGCCTTGGGATGCCGCTCGCGCACCGATTCGACGAAGGCCAACGCCTCGTCGAGCGAATCGATGTGCGCGGCGTCACCGATGAACTCCGACTTCTTCTCCGTCAGGCTGGCGCTTGCCGGCGCCGCGGGGGTCTGCGTTATCGTGCGCATCGACCGCTACCTTTCGTCGCTGATGCGCCATTCGCGCACGATGTTCGGATCGGCGCCCATCGCATAGATCACGCCGCGGATGCGCTCGCGCACCTGCGCGTCCTGTTCATCATTCCAACAGGCGCCGTCGGGCCGGTCCGAGGCTATCGGACACCACACATAGCGTCCCTGCCGTTCGTTGGCGGTGGGCAGCCAGTCGATGCGGCTGACGCGCCACGAACCCGCCACGCCGCGCCGGCCCGCGAACTGGATGCGCGCGGTCACGCCCTGGTTGTTGACGATGGTCTGGCCGGCGGGCGCCGATTCGGTGACCGCATTGCCCAGGCCGTAGACGATCCAGGTGCCGTTGTAGTTCTCGATCGGCTGCGCGCAATGGCAGCCCGCGCCATAGATCACGTCGAAGGCGCCGGTGTCGGCGAGCGCATGCGCCTCGGAGACCTGCCATGAGTCGGCGTAGTCGATGTATTCCTGCACCGAGTGCATGGCCATCGCCACCACGTCGGCACCCTGCTCGCGCGCGGCCTTCGCCTTGGCGACGGCTCGGTCGATGTCGGCCTGGTGGTTCGGGTCGCCGGCGTCGCGCAGCCGGTCGACCTGCCAGTCCTGGTCGGCGGTCATGCCGTTGAGGGACACGGTGCCGGTGACCAGGCCGAGCTTGCCGCCGCCGGTGGGCGAGTCGATGACCAAGGGCTTGAGGGAGTCGGCCTCGGTTTTGTAGGAACCGGTCTGGGCGATGCCGTTGGATTCGAGAGTGTCCCACAGGCGCGCGATGCCCTCGGCGCCCTGGTCCCAGGAATGGTTGGTGGCGTGCGTGCAGGCGTCGTATCCTACCTTGGCCGCCGCGTCGGCGACCTCGGGCGGAATCGCGAAGATCGGATATGCGGAATACGGCCCGCCGCGCTGGGCGATGGGGGTCTCGAATTCACAGACGGCGATGTCGGAGGCGTCGATGTATCGGCGCATGGGTTCGAACAGTCCGGTGAAGTCGAAGGCGGTGCCATCGGTGGCGGCCGTATTCAGGCCGGCATATTGGTTCCACAGTCCCGCGTGGAAAAGCAAGTCCCCGTTGACCAGCAGGGCGATGCAGTCGGTGTCGGGGCAGTCCGGGGAGTTGCCGTGGTGCTCTTCGACGGGTTCGGGCACGGCACGACGGGTGGCGGTCGTGTTCGGTGCATCGATGGTGTCGGTCACATTCGGCGTGCCGGCGGTCGGCATGCGACGGCCGGCCAGCGTGAGCGCGCCGAAGGTCATGGCGAAGACCAGCAACGCGGTCAGCGCGGCGATCGCGGCAAGGACCGGAATCGACAAGCCCCGGCGCATGCCCCTGGATCGACCGGCGCCCATGCCGGCCCGCCTCGCATGCTGACCTTCGCCTCTGATATGCCCCACCATCGTCCTCTCCCATGTTGCGCCGCGCCCTGCGTCTGCCGCCATGGCGCGTCATCCTACGGCCGAGTCTACACGTCCATGCTGCCGTCGCCGCCTCGCGTCTGCCGTCGAACATCCACGCGATATCGATGTCCGACAGCCGATATGCCGCATACGGAACCATCCGTTTTTTCGGATGGGGTATTGCTATGCTGACCCACGGAGGCGGACGGACAAGGACGTACCTCCGACTCCGTTACCATTCCCCGAGACTCGCATCGCCCGCACGTTTTCTCGTGTGATGTCCCGCCATGCGGCGTGGTCCGGATAACTCTTTTTGCACCATGCGGCGCGTCTCATCCACCGCAGATGGTAGAGTGGACTGCTGTTGCGCTCCAATGCGCACCGGAGTCATGCCTGAGTGGCCGAAAGGGGCACCCTGCTAAGGTGTTAGTCGCGTTAGCGGCTCGAGGGTTCGAATCCCTCTGACTCCGCCACCAGGGATTCCGCGGTTTCGCGGAATCCCTTTTTCATAGCCGAACCGTTGGAAACAGACGGCTCTCAGAGGGTCCCTGGTTGTCCCTCACCAATCCATGACGGCCATCCCATGCTTGCCGCGATATAGGCACTCGCTTAGGTATGCAATGAAGGCAGGTCAAGGCCCGGCCCATGCGAGCATGGGCCATTTGACATGCCCCCTTGGGGCCAGTCAGCGGGTCTGGCCGGCCAACCAACCGGCCAACCAAACCGGAACCTAGTCGATTTCCGCGCCGAGCTGGTAGAGCTTGCCGCGGAAATCGGCGTAGCCACGGTCGATCAGGGAGATGCCGTGGACGTCGGAGGGGCCGGAGGCGGCAAGCGCAGCGATCAGATGCGAGAAGCCGCCGCGCAGATCCGGCACGTCGATGTCGCGGCCGGTCAGCGGCGTCGGTCCGAAGATCACGGCGGAATGCTTGTAGTTGCGCTGCTGGAAGCGGCACGGCAGCGATCCCAGGCACTCGCGATACAACTGGATCGTCGCGCCCATCGACACCAGCGGCTTGGTGAAGCCGAAGCGGTTCTCGTAGACGGTCTCGTGCACGATCGACAGACCATTGGCCTGCGTCAGCGCGACGACCAGCGGCTGCTGCCAGTCGGTCATGAAACCGGGGTGCACATCCGTCTCGATCGCCACGGGCTTCAAATCCCCGCCCGGATGCCAGAAACGGATGCCTTTGTCGGTGATGTCGAACTCGCCGCCGATCTTGCGGAACACGTTGAGGAAGGTCATCATCTCCGGCTGCGTGGCGCCCTTGACGAAGATATCGCCATGCGTGGCCAGCGCGGCCGACGCCCAGCTCGCCGCCTCGATGCGGTCGGTCAGCGCGGTGTGCGTGTATCCCTTGAGCTCGTCGACGCCCTCGATGCGGAAGGTGCGGTCGACGTCCACGGAGATGATCGCGCCCATCTTCTGCAACACGGCGACCAGATCCATGATCTCGGGCTCGGTGGCCGCGCCCGACAGCTCGGTCTTGCCCTTGGCGAGCACGGCGGCCAGCAGCGTCTGCTCGGTGGCGCCGACGGACGGATAGGGCAGATGGATCTTCGCGCCGGTCAGGCCGTTCGGCGCGGTGATATGGATGCCGTCCTTATGCTCCTTGTCGACGTTCGCGCCGAGCTTGCGCAGCGTCTCGAGATGGAAGTCGATCGGGCGTCCGCCGATATTGCAGCCGCCGAGCGCCGGGATGAACGCCTCGCCGAGGCGATGCAGCAGCGGGCCGGAGAACAGGATCGGGATGCGGCTGGAACCGGAGAGCGTGTCCACGTCGGCCACGTCGGCGAGCTGCACATGCGTCGCGTCGATGGTCACGATGCCCCTGTCACCGTTCACATCCACATCCACGCCGTGCAGGCGCAGCAGGTCGGAGACGACGTGCACATCGCGGATCTCGGGCACGTTCTTGAGCACGGATTTGCCGGGGGCGAGCAACGCCGCCACCATCGCCTTGCTCACGAAGTTCTTCGCGCCGCGCACCTTGATCGTTCCGTTCAGCGGCTTGCCGCCCTCGACATGCAGGACGTCGGTTTCCGGATTCTCTGACACAACCGCCTCTTTCGAACTCTGGGGTTTCGGACACACTGTATTCCAGTCTGCCATATGCGATGTGCCGGAGACGTGAAATGCCCCCAAAGGAACATTTTCGGGGTATCCGGCAACGCCTCGCGCACCGCGATGCCCTCGGTTCTCATGGAGCGCTGGTATCGTATTCGCTGAAAAACGGCCTTCTGGCCTTACGCAAAGGAGCACATATGACCACCGTCGCCATCGTCGGCTGCACGCATGCCGGCACATTCGCCGCCACCTCGATCCTCGCCGAGCACCCGGATTGGCAGGTGCATGTCTTCGAGCGCAACGACACGCTGTCCTTCCTCTCGTGCGGCATCGCGCTGTGGGTCGGCGACCATGTGTCCGACCCGAAGAAGATGTTCTACTCCTCCCCCGAGGCGCTGGCCGCCGCGGGCGCGACGATGCATATGCGCACCGACGTCACCTCGGTCGACGTCGCCGGCAAAACGCTCGCCTATCGTCCGGTGGACGATCCATCCGCCGCCGAGGAGACGCTCGCCTACGACAAGCTGGTCGTCACCACCGGTTCCAAGCCCGTCGTGCCGCCGATCCCGGGCATCGACTCGAAGCATGTGATGCTGTGCAAGAACTGGGACCACGCGATGGCGATCAAGGAGAAGGCGAAGAGCGCGAAGTCGGCCGTCATCATCGGCTCGGGATACATCGGCGCCGAGCTGGCCGAGCAGTTCAGCCTCACCGGCGTCAAGACGACGCTGGTCGACGGACTCGACCGCGCGCTGGCGAAGAACTTCGACAAGCCGATCACCGATATAGTCGAGAAGGCCTTCACCGACCACGGCGTGACGCTGGCGCTCGGGCAGAAGGTCGTCGAATTCCGCGACAATGACGACGACACGGTGACGGTGGTGACGGAGAAGGGCGAATACACGGCCGAGATGGCGATCCTGGCCGTCGGATTCCTGCCGCGCACCGACCTGTTCACAGGCCAGCTCGATATGCTGCCCAACGGCGCGATCGTCGTCGACGACTATATGCAGGCCTCCGTGCCCGGCGTGTTCGCCTGCGGCGACTCGGCCACCGTGTTCTACAACCCGACCGGCAGGCACGACTACATTCCGCTGGCGACGAACGCGGTGCGCCAAGGGCTGCTGGTCGGTCGCAATATCGAGACGCCGACCGTGGCGTATATGGGCACGCAGGCCACGTCGGCCGTGCAGCTCTACGACCTGTCGCTGGCCGCCTCGGGCCTGACGCAGGCGGGCGGCGAGGCGCGCGGGGTTCAGGTGCGCTCCACCGAGCTGACCGAGGACTACCGCCCCGACTTCATGCTCACGACGGAGAAGGTCACCGCGATCCTGACATGGGATCCGGCGACGCGCAAGGTCAAGGGCGCGCAGTTCTGCTCGAAGGCCGATATCTCGGGCGCCGCGAACGTCGTGTCCGTAGCGATCCAGGCCGGTTTCACGATCGACCAGCTGGCGAACGTCGACTTCCTGTTCCAGCCGAACTTCGACAAGCCGGTGTATTACGTCGGCGCCGTGGCGATGAAGGCCGCCGCCGAGTGAACTGACCGACCGGCCGGCGCCGGAGCCTCTGACGCCGGGACTTGGAGCGTACGTTTCTGAGCACTCCGACAATGGGTATGCGCAGGAACGTACGCTCAGTTCATCTCAGCGTACGTTTGTGAGCAGAGGTATGGCTAGGCTGCGCAGAAACGTACACTGAGGCAGGCTAAGCGTACGTTTCTGCGCAGGGATATGGGCGGAGTGCTCAGAAACGTACGCCAGGATAAGGAATCGAGACCCGAGATGGCTCAGAGCGCGGCCTTGATCTGCTGCGCCAGTTCCGGGTTCCACATCGCGCCGGTGGCGGACATCACCGAGTCCGCACCGGCGTCGATATATGCCTGATAGTCGGCCGGCGACACCACGCCGCCCACGCCATTGATCGCGAAGTCAAGGCCAAGCCGCTCGCGGATGGCGGCGAGACGGCGCACCATATCGAGGCCGGCTCCGCGGATCGCGTTGCCGCACACGCCGGAGCGATCGCGGCCGGCGCCCGGCAGCGCCTGATTGCCGTCCTTGTCGACCAGCTTCGCGGAGATGGTGTTGATCGTGCTGAATCCCTGCACGCTGCCACGACCGACGGTTTCGCGCACCATGGTTTCCAAGGCTTCGTCGGAGGGGATGTAGGCGAGCTTGACCATCAGCGGCAGGTCGCCGATTTCGTTCTTCACGGCCTCGGTGATGCGCCCGACCAGCAGCGGGTTGTGGCACAGCAGGCGGTTGTGGCCCTCGTTCGGGCAGCTAGTGTTCATCACCATGAGCCGCGCGCCGGTTTCCTTGACCAGGCGTGCCGTGGTCACGTGATCGGCGATATAGTCCGCTTCGGTGGCGCCGGGATCGCGCGAGCCTTGGAAGCTCGGCACCAGCACCTGTCCAGGACCGGCGGCGGCGATGGCCTTGCACATATCGGGCTGCCAGTCGTCCGGGCTTTGCGAGGGGACGCCGAAGGAATTGGAGATGGAGATGGGCTGCCCGTAGTTGGTGTCGGCGAGCACGCCCTCGTCCAGTTCGGCGCTGCCCGGGGTCAGGCTGCCATCCGCGGAACGCGGGTGCACGGCGAGCACATTCGGGAAGGGATTGCAGCCCCACGCCCGCGAGCGCACGGTTTTGTAGGTGGCCAGATCGAAGCCCATGCGGAAGGCGGCGGTCGTGAAACGCTCGTTGAGGAGCGGCCCGGCGGGGATACCGAAGGGCAGGTTCACCGGGACGCCGAGGAAGGTCGCGCCGGAGGCCGCGGGCTGGGTCTGGGCGCTGTCGCCGGCATCTTCGCCTGCGTCGTCCAGCGCCTCGGCGAAGGCACCGAACGGACCTTGCGCGTAGTTGTCCTCATAGGTGAGATTCACGTCGTAAAAAGGCTTGATATCGGTCATATTCCCATAGTATCCCTCGCCGTCTTAGGCACGGTCCAAAGTCGAGGCACAATCTCAGCCAAAAACGGAATCATCTGCCAGCATGCGATATCGGTTCATCACGGATGGGACCGTATACGCCGTAATCGCATGCTCCGCTCGTCCACCCGGTAAAACATGCCCAAAGTACCCCCCCCCCCCGCCTAAAATGGCGAATCATGAGTGAACGGGAAGGAACGGGCGCGGCGTTGCCCACGCTGGTGGCGGCCGTTGACAACGACCGGATGGCGCTGCTGGCGCTGAAAGCCATTGTGCCGCAACTGCTGCCGGGGGCGCGGTGGCTGTGGGGAGCGCAGACCGCCGACGAGGCGGTAGCCCGCGCGTTGGATCCCGAGACGCGGCCGAAGTTGCTGCTGGTCGATATGTCGCTCGGCGAATCGACGGGCGTCGAAGTGTGCCGACGAATCCGGCTGCGCACCGACCGCGTGGCATTGCTCGCGGTCACAGCCTTCCAGACGCATGATTATGCGGACCGTGTGGCGGAGGCGGGCGCACAGGGCATTGTGTCGAAGGCCGATATGCCGAGGCTGATGCAGGCGGTGCGCACCGTGGCGGCCGGTGGCGTGTATGGCACGGGAACTGCAGTGGGCGGCGCTGCCGACGCGGCAAGCGACGCGCGGACAAGCAGTGCAGTCTCGGGAATCGAAACCGGCGCGGCAAGCACGGAAAACGCGGGCGACGCACCCGGAATCACCAGAGCGAGCGGCATGACTGGGGCTATTGACGCACATGCGATGTTCCACACACCGAGCGAAGCGCACCGCATATTGGTCGAACGCACCGATGCGGCCGAAGGTAAGAACGAAGCGCCGAAGCTCGGCGCGAAGGAAGCCGAGACCCTGCATCTGCTGTCACGCGGCTTCAGTTATGAGCAGATCGCCTCACAATGGGGCATCGCCGCGTCAACGGTGCGCACACATGCGCATCGCGCGGTCGAGAAACTGGGCGCCAACTCGCTGGCGCACGCCATTGCGCTGTGGTTGAGCGCCTGACGGCTGCCCTTCGGACCAGGTTCGGGCAAACTGTTGGCGGTTTTGGGCTTCTGTTGGTAATTGCGCGGCGACGCACGGAATAGGAACCTTATGAAAACGGCTTGAAATGGCGGTTTTGCATGACGCTGATTTTCGGGATTCCCAGCACGACCACCAACAGAAGCCCAAAACAACCAACAGTTTGCTCCACGCCACCCGAAACACGCATCGATCGACTCACCGCAACGGGATGTGGGCGTTCAACACCCACACGCCGTCTTCGGCAGCGGCATTGAGCTCGCCGCCTAAAGCCTCGACCTCAGCGCGGTGCAGCGCCAGACCTCGGCCATGCCGCATGCGACCGAACGCCTGCAGCCCATCGGACGCGACGGCAAGCGGATTCGTGGCCGTGACACGCAGTCCCCCGCTGTCAGTGGAGACGACCACGGCATACGGTCCGCCATCCGAATCGCCATGGCGCACGATATTCGCGTAGATCTCTTCCAGAAGGCCCAATGTGCAGCGGCGAATCGGCTCCAGCAGCCGGCCGTTCTCCCCTTGTACGCTGGCCACAGGATCATCCAGCCGAACCTTGGCATGCCCTTCGAATCCGAGCATATGCATCATCCGGTCCCGGTCCTCGCAGTAACGTTCAAGGCTCACGGAACTGGCATCGGTCGTTTCCCCCACCTCTGCACCAGCGGTATCGCCGAGATCCTTCGCGCCATTGAGCACATCGATGACCTCGTGCGTGCGGTCAAGCGCATGGTGCGCGCATTGGTAGATCATGTCGAGCATCTCCCGGTCGTCGTCGACCATCTTCGCTTGCCAAGCCAACATGGCGATCACCGAAGCGTCGTTGGCCACCGAGTCATGGATCATATGCGCGAGCTCCTGTTCGCGCGTGAGACGCCCGACCATCGCCTCGCTGCGTTCGCGCCGCGCATTCGCGGAGTGGGTTTCGGCGAAGGCATGGCCCATCGCCACCGACATGCCGCTGAGGATGCAGGAGACGGCCACGCCGCCCACGAAATACACCACCGGCCCTGGTCCGGGCATGCTTGCGGCGGCCGCGGCTGCTTCGCCGGATAGACCGAGCCCGGGCCCCTGCGCGGAAGGATGATTCTGCGCCCAAAGCGCGGCCATCGTGCCATCCACGATTCCCCGGATGCCGGATAACGCCGGGCTATCCGCGCCAAGCCATACGCCGGACGCGGTTTCGGCGAGCGCATAGCCCACGACCACACCGACCCGCGCAAACCAACGGCGATAGACATATCCGGATCCCAGGAACAGGCAGAACAGCACGATGACCACGCCGAGCTCGTCGGGTTCGTATCGTTCCCCCGCACCAGCCAGCACCCACATCTCGACCAGGCACAACGCCAATCCGACCGGCGGCACGACCCGCGGCGCGTGAGGCAGCGCCCACAACAATGCGACACCCACCAGCATCGCCAGCGCATGCACCGGTGCCGACGGCGGCACCAGCACGGCCACCAACGCCAGAAGCGCAATGCCGATCGCGCGGGTTTTGGCGAGGAAGTGAGGCTCATGCCACCAGACGCGCCACCGGCGCCAAAGCGCCTTCGCAGAAACCTCCCCGCTCACGATTGCGTTCCCCGGGAAGCGTTGGGCGCCGCGTCGAAACGGACGCCAGTCGGATTCGACGGCAGCACACCGAACACAATCGGCACGACATAGCCAAGCAGCCATTGCGCGATCGCCATAATCACCATTCCGGCCTGCACATCGACGCCCCACGACTCAACGAACAGCGGCATCACCACCGTGACCAGGGCCGTCAGATCGAAGACGAACGGCAGCGCGGCCCACCATCCGCTGTGGTTCGCGTCATGCAGACGCCGCACGGTCAGCGACAACGCCGGCAGGAAGATGGCCAGTTGCAGCACACCCGACGCCACGTCCGAAATCGGCGTTTCGTCGCTGCCCGCCCCTTGCACGGCCATATCGATGGCCACGGTGACTGCCGCGACCGCAGCCGCCAGAAGCATCAGGAACAGCATCGCCCACCAGTATTCGCCGCGCGAGGCGCGCCCGGAGAAGGTCAGCCCCTTGCGCCAGAGCCGGGCGACGGCCCGGCCGAAGCCAATGCCATACCACGGCGCCCACAGCGGCGGTTCGGCAGGCATGCCGGCGATCGGCGGCATCGGGCGCGCCGCCGCGGCCGTCGGAAGAAAACTTGACTGGCTCGGCCGCGGTTCCGCTGTCTGCCATTCCCGCGCTTGCGGCGGCCGACCAGGTGAATGCGGCTGGCCCGACTGCGGTTCCATTGTCTGCGGTTCTTGCCGCTGCGGCGGCTGCGGCCCTTGTGTTCCCCGTTGCGCCTGTTGGCTCGCAATGTGTTCTGCCATACGTTCCATGATGCGTCCCCTTTCGTCGTGGATCGACGGCACCATGCTGTCGTGCTTCCCCGCCCTGGTCCACATTCTGCGCCCGCCGGTCAACAGATGTGTACGACGCGGCTTCGTAATCCCCCATCGAAGGCCGCGCACCATATTATGAAACCAACCTAGGGAAGGAACACCATGCCTGATGACGCAATGCCGACGACGATCCAGGACTGCGACTCCGCCGGCTCCGACGCCAGCGCCTCTTACCAATCGACCCATATCGACGCGCCCGCACCCGGAATCGATGCGGAGCCAGCGCCCGCATGGCGGCAGCTGCCGGCGCAGGTCAAGCGCGTGTGGCTGATCGTCGAGCTCATCGCCTCGGCCGCGCTGATCGGCGGCGCGGCCGCGTTCGCCGCCCTGTGCGTGGCGCTGGATTGGTGGGGATTGTGGCAAGGCGTGGCGGCGGGTGCGGCCGCGGCCGTGGGACTCGTCGACCTAGTCACGACGCCGTTGCAGATCCGATATTCCTATCAATTCTGCCGGTTCCGCATCGGCGAACGCGACATACGCATCGCCAAGGGCTGGATATTCCGTTCCAGCGTGACCGTGCCATTCAACCGCGTTCAGCACGTCGACACGAAGCAGGGGCCGGTGCTGCGATCCTGCGGATTGACGAAGGTCGTCGTCAGCACGGCCGTGGGCACGCACGAAATCGAGGCGCTGGAATCCGACGAGGCCGAACGTGTCGTCGAGCAGATCACGGTGCGCGTGCTGGCCGCGAAGGAGGACGTGTGATGACCGGTTCCGCCGATATGAGCGCCGATTCCGGCAGCACCGGCGCGACGCCGACGAGCCTTCGAGAGAACGGCTGGCACCGCTTGCATCCGACGGCGCTTATCGTCGAGACCATCACCGCACTCAAGGCACTCGTCAGTTCGTTGATTGGTATCGTCGCGTTCTTCGGCATCTTCCGCACCGGCACGGCCACGGATATGTGGGTGTTGGTGTTGGGCGCGGCGGCGGTGATTGGATTCATCGCCGAGCCGATCAGCAAGTGGCTGACGACGCGCTATCGCTTGGACGAGGATGGGCTGGCGTTGCGCACGGGGCTGTTCCGGCGGTCACGGCGCATGGTGTCATATGACCGCATCCACGCGATCACGGTGTCGCAGCCGGTTCATATGCGTCCGTTCGACGTGGTGCAGTTGGCGATCGCCACCGGAGACGCCACCGATGGCTCGATTATTCTGGCCGCAGTGCCGAAGGCGCTGCAGACTGAATTGGAGAGGCTGCGGTCCGCTTACTCGATGTCAGGGGAAATCGGGGAGTCCGCATGCTGCGCCTCCGGACTCCCCGGGATATCCGGAGTCTCCAATCACGCATCCTCCGGGGACGTCGTGGACGACACGGATGCCAACGGCATCGTCGACGTTCCCCAGGCCCAGGACAGCGATCGCATATCTTCCGCTGCCGCAACGCATCGCGGTCCACGGTCGGCCAGGCCGAACCCCTCGCAAAACCCTGCGCCCATGACGTTGGATGCCGCGCCCACCGCCGCTCCCGCCCGCTTGGTTTTCCGCGCGTCGACGCGCGACATCCTGCTTTTCGCCCTGACCGATCTGGGATTCCTTGCCGCTGCCGTCGTGCTGTGGGGCTTCGTGCAGCAGGTCGAGGACGTGCTGCCGCGGCGTTGGACGCGTATGGCCGCGGATTCACTCAACGGCATGGCCGCGCGTGGGGCGTTGGCCTTGGCCGGTCTGTTGCTTGCGGCCGTCGCGGTATTGCTCGTATTCAGTGTGATCGCCGCCTTGGTGCGCTTCTACGGATTCGAGGTGCGGCGGCGCGGCGATGACCTTGTGGTCGAGCGCGGTCTGCTCACACGCCGCACTATGACGATGCCCATAAGCCGTATCCAGACCATCGTGGTGCGCCGCAATCCGCTGCGCCGCATCTTCGGCCTGTGTTCGGTGGAGCTTGGACTGAGCGCCGCGGGTCTCGGCGAGGCCGGAGACACGGAGGCGATGGAAGGCGCGAATGTGCTGCCGATGATCGGGCGGGCGAAGGTCTATGAGGTGCTGCGCGATATGTTGCCCGAATGGGACCTGCGCGAACCGGATCTGCACCGCACCGGGCGCGGATTGCTGCGCTATTATCTGCTGGCGCCGGTCGCGGCATCGCTGGCTTTGGCTGCGTGTGCGGCGGTTTCGTGGACGCTGGATATGGAGATGTTCTGGCCGATTTCCTTTGCTATTGCGACGGCAGTGGCGTTGCTATGGCTTGTTTCGCGTTGGATCAAGGCTCGCGTCGAAGGTTACGTTGTTCTTCCCGATGCGACTGTCATGACCAGCGAGCCAACTTCGACGTCTCAGAACGATTGCGCGCTGACGCCAGATGCAACCGGGCTACACGGCAGAGAGCCGTTGCACGGCGTGGTCTCGCATCGTATCGCGGTCTGCATGGAGCAGCGGTTCACGGAAATGACGCTGTTCACGCGACGTGCCCGCGTGCAAAGCGTGCAGCGTAACGTGCCGGCTTGGCGCGTGCGGCACGGCATCGAACGACTCACCATGCCGCTGTTTGTGATGAATGGCCTGAGCTGGCTGCGGTTCACCTTCATCCGCCGCGCCGATGCCGATGCTCTCGCGGCTTGGTTCAACGCATAAATGCATAGTGGGTTCTGTCGTCGGATAGCTGACGACAGAACCCACTCAATAAAATTCTTTTCAGGCCTCGACCGGCTGCAACGGCCCCGACCAGTCATACTCCAGCTCGCGGGCGGAGGCGATGGCCTCCTCGGGCAGGTGCTTGGCCGGCAGGGTCTTGGGCTTGAACGGGAACTTCTCGGCGCGCATCTTCTCATAGGCGGCGATGTCGTCCTCGTGCTGCAGCGTCAGGTCGATGTCGTCGTAGCCGTTCATCAGGCGCCAACGCGTGTAGTCGTTGACCTCGAAGGGCAGCGTCACATCGCCGCAGGTGACGGTCCGGTCCTCCAAGGAGACCGTCATCTCGCGTCCCGGTTCCTCCTCGAGCAGCTTCCACAGCAGCTCGACGGACTCCTGCGGCATGATGGCCGCCAGCACGCCGTTCTTCGCGGTGTTGCCGTAGAAGATATCGGCGAACGAGGGGGCGATGACCACGCGGAAGCCATAGTCATGCAGCGCCCATACGGCATGCTCGCGCGAGGAGCCGATGCCGAACTCGGGGCCGGCCACGAGGATGCGGCCGTCACGATATCCGTCGCGGTTGAGCACGAAGTCGGGGTCGCGGCGCCACGCATAGAACAGCGCGTCGTCGAAGCCCGTCTTCGTGACGCGCTTCAGGAACACGGCCGGGATGATCTGGTCGGTGTCGACGTTCGAACGGCGCAGCGGCACGCCCGCGCCGGTAACAACAGTGAGTTTTTCCATGGGTTACATATCTTTCCTTGATTGTCATTCTGACCGGAGGCCGAAGGCCGGAGCGGAAGAATCCCTCACGGTTGGTGACGGGAGGAGATTTTTCGACTCCGCTTCGCTCCGCTCAAAATGACAGGTGCTGAATCACAGATCTTCCGGCGACGAAATCGTGCCGCGGATGGCGGTGGCGGCGGCGACCAGCGGCGACGCGAGGTGCGTGCGGCCGAGCTTGCCCTGGCGGCCCTCGAAGTTGCGGTTCGAGGTGGAGATGCAGCGCTCGCCCGGCACCAGCTTGTCCGGGTTCATGCCGAGGCACATCGAGCAGCCGGCATTGCGCCATTCCGCGCCGAAGTCCTTGAACACCTGGTCCAGGCCCTCGGCCTCGGCCTGCAGGCGCACGCGCGAGGAGGCCGGCACCACGAGCACACGGTGGATGTTCTCGGCCTTGTGATGGCCGCGCATGATATTGGCCGCGGCGCGCAGGTCCTCGATGCGGCCGTTCGTACAGGAGCCGATGAACACGGTGTCCACGGCGATGTCCTTGATCGGAGTGCCGGGCTCGAGGCCCATGTAATCGATCGCGCGCTCTGCGGCGACACGTTTGGTCTCGTCGGCGATGGTCGCCGGGTCCGGCACGGCCGCGGTGATCGGCAGACCCTGGCCCGGGTTCGTGCCCCAGGTCACATAGGGCTGCAGATCGGCGGCCTCAAGCGTCACCTCGCGGTCGAACACCGCGTCGTCGTCGGTCCTCAGCGTCTTCCAATACTCGACGGCCTTATCCCACATCTCGCCTTCCGGAGCGTGCGGACGGCCCTTCAGATATTCGAAGGTCGTCTCGTCGGGCGCGATCATGCCGGCGCGCGCACCGCCCTCGATCGACATATTGCAGATCGTCATGCGGGCGTCCATCGACAGGTTGCGGATCGCCTCGCCGCGGTATTCGATCACATAGCCCTGGCCGCCGCCGGTGCCGATCTTCGCGATGATCGCGAGGATGATGTCCTTGGCGGTGGTGCCGGCCGGCAGCTTGCCCTCGACGTTGACCGCCATGGTCTTGAACGGCTTGAGGGAGAGGGTCTGGGTGGCCATCACGTGTTCGACCTCGGAGGTGCCGATGCCGAAGGCGAGCGCGCCGAACGCGCCGTGCGTGGAGGTGTGCGAGTCGCCGCACACGATGGTCATGCCCGGCTGCGTGAGGCCCAGGATCGGCGCGAAGGCGTGGACGATGCCCTGGTCCGCGTCGCCGAGGGCATGCAGGCGCACGCCGAATTCCTTGCAGTTCTTCTCCAGCGTGGACAGCTGCAGGGCGCTGGTCTTGTCCGGGTTCGGCCGGTCGATGTCTACGGTGGGCGTGTTGTGGTCCTCCGTGGCGATGAGCTGGTCGACATGGCGCGGTTTGCGGCCGGCCAGGCGCAGTCCCTCGAATGCCTGCGGGCTGGTGACCTCGTGCATCAGCATGAGGTCGATGTACAGCAGGTCAGGCGCCCCGTCGCTGCCCTTGCGCACCAAATGATCGGCCCAGACCTTCTCGGCCAATGTCATTCCCATATGGGTCCTCCTAAAAAATGTACGCAAGGGTATTGCCCTCGCGCATGTTTCGTGGTATCAAGCCTATGGTCGCGCCGGCGGAACGGTTGCGCCGGGCCCGGAATATGAGATTGCGCCGGCGCCATGCCCTGTTTCGGGGATGGGATCCCCGCCTCCCCAATCCACTGCGAATCGACGAGACCGCCGCGCCCGACCATCGCGACCTCTGTCCGCGAAGTTGCGGTTTCACTATATGAGATGGCATACTAGGAAGTTATGACCGTCCTCGAACAGACCACCGACCCGTCCGAAAACGGCTTGAAAGAGCCTCTTGACAGCCCGTTGACCACGAACGCGCCCGCGGCGCAGGACGACGGTGAGATTCATTCCGGCGTCGGAGTGCTTGACAAAACCGTGAAAATCCTCGACGCGCTCGAATCCGGCCCCTCGACCCTGGGCCAGCTTGTGGCCGCGACCGGACTGGCCCGCCCGACGGCGCACCGTCTCGCCATCGCGCTCGAGCGCCACCGTTTCGTGGTCCGCGACCAGCACGGACGCTTCGTGCTTGGCTCGCGATTCGCCGAACTCGCGGCCGCGGCCGGCGAGGACCGACTGTTGACTGCAGCGGGTCCGATTCTGCAGACGCTGCTCGACCGCACCGGGGAATCGGCGCAGATTTATCGCCGTCAGGGCGACCAGCGCGTGTGCATCGCCGCCGTGGAGCGTGCCTCCGGTCTGCGCGATTCGATTCCGGTGGGCGCGATGCTGTCGATGGAGGCCGGCTCCGCCGCGCAGATTCTGCTGGCATGGGAGGATTCCGAACGCCTCCACCAAGGGCTGCGCCATGCGAAGTTCACGGCCACGAAACTCGCGCAGGTGCGCAAGCGCGGCTGGGCCGAATCGATCAACGAGCGCGAGGAGGGCGTGTGCTCGATTTCCGCGCCCATCCGCAACGCCTCTGGACAGGTCATCGCCGCGATCTCCATCTCCGGCCCGACCGGCCGCATGGGATCCCAACCCGGACGCCGTTACGCGCCACTGGTCATGGCCGCCGGCAAATACCTGACCGACGCGCTGATCAAGGCCGCGGCGGGACGCTGAGGCAAGCCAGTCCACGGCTATAGGACACGATATAAGAAAACCGGGATCCGCAGATTCTCGCGGATTCCGGTTTTCTTATATCAGCACGTTATCACCGCAGCCATCCGAACAGCCGGCTCAGCAGGCTGGGTTTCCGCAGCAGATCGTCGCCTTCGCCATCCTGCGGCGGCTTCTGGTTCAGGGCGTAGGTGTAAGCCTTCTTGGAGCTGGGCTTGCCGACGAGTTCGCCGAATTCCAGCAATTGTGTGCGCGGCTCGTCGGGGTGACGGATGTCGAATTCAATCAGGCGCGTGGCGCGTTTGGCCGGCGCCGGGCCGTAGGAACCGAAGCCGCAGGTCGGCGTGGCGATGAGTTTGATGCCGTCGAGCGTGCCGACGAAGCCATTGCGATGATCATGTCCGGCCGCGACGCCGATATAGGCGGAGGGCACGGGCGCCGCCGAATCCTCGGATGCCGCTCCGCGCAGAATCGTGAATTCATCCGAAGCGTCGGGGCAACTGATGCCCTCGCCCAAGTATCCGCCGGGCTGGGTCCGCTCCTCGTCAAGCACATAACTCTGGCCGGCGTGGGCACGGTAGCCCTGCATCGCGAAGGCGGTGGTGGCGGGCACGGCACGAAGCAGACCATAGTATTCAGGCAATGGCATATGTTGGAACACCATCGAGGGCGCGCCGACCAGGCCCGGCGCCCGGCGCAGGAATTCCAAGGCCCGCGCGTCGGGCCCGGCGAAACCGCCGCCGCGCGCATAGTCTCCCGAGTCGAGGATCACCAAGCCGATCACGCTGCGCGTATGCTCCAGATCGGACACCGGCAGCGCGAAGGTGCCGGGCGCGCAGGCAAACACACGCTGCTCCGGCAGCGCGGCGCAGGACGCGGTCGAACGTTCCAGGTCGGCCGCACCATCCGCGATGGATGGATCGGCCAAGCCTCCCGGATTCAGACATCCAGGGAACTCACGGTACATGGCGTCGAGTTCGTCCACATCAAGCCCGCACTGGAAGTCATGGTTGCCATAGGTCACGGCGAAGGGCACGCCGCGTTCGATCAGAGGCTTGAGGAACTGACCGATGGCTCCGCGCACCAGTTCGCGCGTATGTCCCATCGCGTCGTCACTGGAATCCCCACGCGCCCCATCCGCCGCCTCCGCGCCGTCCGACCAACGACGTTTGCGGAAGGTATCGGCGAAGGCCGCGTCATATCCGGCGATCTGATTGCCGGTGAAGACCACAAGATCCGGCCGCACCGTGTCGAGGCTGGCGGCAATAAGGCTGATGGTATCCTTCGAAACCTTCGGACCGTCCTGGATGTCGGCGACCTGCAACACGCGGAACTTGCCCGACTGATGGAATTGAAGGCGTCCCAAGCGCGCCGACACCGACACCGGGCGTCGGTCCCCCGCATCGGCGGGTTTGATCCTCGGCTTGGTCGACATGCCTTCGGGCGCGCGCTGTGTTTCCGTCATGCCTTCCAAGTGTATTACCGCCATCGCATGGTCAACGCCGGAGACGGCGGATAACAAAAAACCCTCGCTTCCGCGAGGGCTCATTGGCTGGGGTGCCTGGACTCGAACCAAGAATGGCTGAACCAGAATCAGCTGTGTTGCCAATTACACCACACCCCAATTTGGCTTGGCGTGTCAATTCCTTGGGAATCGACCGTCGTACCCCCGACCGGATTTGAACCGGTGTTGGCGCCGTGAGAGGGCGTAGTCCTAGACCGCTAGACGACGGGGGCATATTCAGTTTTTCAACCGGCTGCTCGGTGAACCGCGCAACAGGTGATTAATATACGCACCCTTCGCGATGAATGCAAATCTCGGCGTGTCGCGCCGCCGGCTTTCCCTCGGAAAGCCAATAGCGGCGCGGCGCGAGGCGGACCAGAGGACAGTCCAATGGACTGTCCTCCCGCCGGAGCCATCCTTATAACAGGACGCAGTCACGCACTCACCGCCGCGACTCGAGGCAGGTCACAGGTGCTCGCGCAGGCCCTGGAGACGGGCGAGGGTGAGATCCTTGCCGAGGATCTCCATGGACTCGAACAGGGGCGGGGAGACGCGGCGGCCGGAGACGGCCACGCGCACCGGGCCGAAGGCGAGGCGCGGCTTGTAGCCGCCTTCCTCGATCAGCGCGGTGTTGAGCAGCTCGTGCAGCGGCTCAGCCTTCCAGTCCGCGGCCTCGTCCACGCCGGACAGCGCGGCGATGGCCTTGTCGAGCACGTCACCGGCGGAATCCTTGAGCGTCTTGCGCGCATCGTCGGCGGGTTCGATATAGCCCTCGGTCGACAGCAGCGAGCCGACCATGCCGGCGACCTCGCCCAGCAGACGCACACGCGGCTGGACCAGCGGCGCGGCGGCCGTCAGAATCTCACGCTCGCGGTCGGTCAGCGTCTCCCAGGAATCGGCCGACACCACGCCGTCGCGATGGAGATACGGCACGGAACGCGCCAGGAAGTCGGCCGGCTCAAGCATGCGGATGTGCTCGGCGTTGATCGAGATGGCCTTGTCGAGGTCGAAGCGGGCCGGATTGGCCTTCACATCGCGCACGTCGAAGTTCGCGATCATCTCGTCCATCGAGAACACGTCGTTATCGGGCGCGATGGACCAGCCGAGCAGCGCCAGATAGTTCAACAGGCCCTCGCGGATAAAGCCGTTGTCGCGGTGGTTGAACAGATTCGACTCCGGGTCGCGCTTGGAGAGCTTCTTGTTGCCCTGGCCCATCACATACGGCATGTGGCCGAACAGCGGCATCTCCTTGGCGATGCCCAGTTCCATCAGGTCGCGGTAGAGCACGATCTGGCGCGGAGTGGAGCTCAGCAGGTCCTCGCCGCGCAGCACGACGTTGACCTCCATCATCGCGTCGTCGACCGGGTTGGTCAGCGTGTAGAGCGGGTCGCCGTTGGGGCGCACGATCACATAATCCGGCACGGAGCCGGCCTTGAACTCGATGCGGCCGCGAATCAGATCGTCGAAGACCACATCCTCATCGGGCATACGCAAACGCAACGCGGGCTTGCGTCCCTCGGCGCGGAAGGCGGCCTTCTGCTCCTCGGTCAGGTTGCGGTCGTAGCCGTCGTATCCGAAGGCCTCGGGACGGCCGGCGGCGAGATTGCGCTCCTTGATCTCGTCGGGCGTGGAGAAGGATTCGTAGGCATAGCCGGCCTCAAGCAGCTTCGCGGCGACATCCTTGTAGATGTCGGTGCGCTCGGACTGACGGTAGGGGCCGTGGGGGCCGCCCACGTCGATGCCCTCGTCCCAGTCGATGCCAAGCCAGCGCAGGGATTCGAGGATCTGGTTGTAGCTCTCCTCGGAGTCGCGCACGGCGTCGGTGTCTTCGATGCGGAAGATCAGCTTGCCGCCGGTGGCGCGCGCCTCGGACCAGTTAAACAGGGCGGTGCGGATCATGCCGACGTGCGGGGTGCCGGTCGGGGACGGGCAGAATCGCACGCGGACGTTTTTCGGGAGTTCGGGTTTGGTGTTGTCAGCTTCGCTCATGCCTCATATTGTGCCGCGCCCGACGGACCGTGCGGGGTGCGCCCGGCCCACGCATGGCCACGGAATCTCGCGCAACCGGACGTTTTCTGAGACAATGGACGAGGATTCATATGCCATCGAGGAAAGGGGCAATTATGAGCGATCCGAATATCAATATGCAGAACGAGGGGCAGATGCCCGGGTTCCAGCCCGCAAACGGGGACGCGGCGCAGCCGGCTCAGCCCGCTCAGCCTCAGATGCCGCAGGTTCCGGAGATTCCGCAGGCGCAGCAGGCGCCGGATATGCCGCAGACGCCGGCATACGGGGCCGCACCCGAAACACCGGCGGCGCCGCAGTATGGACAGGAATATGGTCAGGGCGGCCAGAGCGTGCCGCAGTATGCCGCGCCCGCCGCCACACCGCAGTACGGACAGCCCGCAAGTCAGCCGGCGTATGGTCAGTCCGCAGACCAGAACCCCTACGCCCAACCCATCAGCCAGCCCGTCTATGGACAAACCGCAGATCAAAATCCTTACACCCAACCCGCCGGACAACCCGTCTACGGACAAGGCACAGATCAAAATCCTTACACCCAACCCGCCAGCCAACCGGCCTACGGACAGGCCGCGAATCAACCGCCTTACACCCAGCCCGCGCAGGGCATGCCGCAATACGGGCAGCCGGCCTATGGCCAGCCCGCCTACGGACAACCCGCGCCCGGCGCCGGCCAGCCGCTGCCGCAGGGCGTGCCCGCCTATGCCGGCGCGCAGTTCCCCGGCGGCGAGCCCGCGCTCGACCAGCCATGGTATGGAATCGGTTTCGTTCCCGCCGTGAAGCGGTTCTTCCTCAAATACGCGACCTTCTCCGGACGCGCGTCGAAGGGCGAGTTCTGGTGGGTGATCCTGTTCTTTGTGCTGGTGAACATCGCGATCGGCGTCATCGCCACGCCGCTGCCGTCCGCGGCTGCCACCGGCATCGATGTCGTCTGGCGACTGGCGACCGTCGTGCCCTTCGTGGCCGTGGCGGTGCGCCGTCTGCATGACACGAATAAGTCCGGCTGGTGGGCGCTGCTGCCTGGCATTCCATATGCCATCACGACGGTGTGGTCGCTCATCTGGGAACCCATGGCACTCAACACGCTCACGGGAATATCGATGAATCTCGACCCCAACGATCCGGCGCAGGTGGAGATGCTTGCGCGCCAACTCGGCAGCGTGATGACGCCGTTGGCGGGCATGGGCCTGCTCGGACTGGTCTATCTCATCTCCGGCATCGTGCTGATGGTTGGCCGCACGAATCCTGCCGGCGCACGCTTCGACACGCAGCGCTGAGCACATCCCCCAAAACGCCTGATGCCCCTCAGATGAGGGGCATCAGCATATTCGACGCGTTTTCAACGGCTCAGAGTTCGACAGTTTCCTTGTTCGGATCGTCCTTGATATGCGCGAATTTGGCGGCGAGCGCCTCCTTGCTCTTGCGCTCGTCCTCCTCCTTGGCGCGCTTCTTCGCCTCGACCGGATCCCAGAGCACATCCTCTCGGTGCTTGGCCCACTCGGTTTCGGCCAGCGGCGCGATGACTGCGGCCACGGCCTCGACCGATGCGCTCGGATCGGCCGCGTTAACCGCGGCATGCACCATCGTGTGGAAGCCTTCGGCATCCGGGCACAGGCGGGGCACGGCCACGCGTTCGCATAGTTCGTTAGCATAGAGCGCCACCGGCAGGGCGCGACGAGCCGCAAACTCGGCCGCATTCGCATCATCCGCAGCCTCGCCATCACCGCAGATGGCGGCAAGCAACGCATCGATGGCGAGCAGCACCACGGCGAAACGCCGCGCCACTTCCCCGGGATCGGCGGAGGTGTCCAACCGCTCCCCCGGCCTTGCCTCGGCGCCCACCGTACGCTCCACCGTCTCCATCACGGCCTTCGCCGCGGCGGTGGCTTCCGCGCTCCAATCCACGCCCAGCTCATCGACGGCCCCCAGCGGCAGCTCGATGTCTCCGGTCTCCGAATATTCGGCCACGCCGTCGTAGGCGTCGTTGGCGGCAAGCAGCGCGTCGACGATCTCCTGAGGGCGTCCCGGAATCTCGTCCGCGCCCTCGTAGACGAATTCGGCGTCCGGCATCGTCACCTCCTGGCCGGTCAGGATCGCGGCGATCATGCGGGTGACGCGCACCTGCAGGTTTTCGGCGTATTTCGCGTCGTTGTCCATCTGCTTGGCATCGGTCAGCGGCCATAGTTCGATAAGGCTCGCGCCGGCCTTGGCGGCCTGCCGCACGACGGGCAGCGCCGCGACGCGCGCGATATCGGAGGGATTGAGTTCGAAGGACATGCAAGCTCCTTTGCGTGGGGTCGTGATCCTCACTTCATCCTAGTCAGTGAAGGATGGAGCATGCGGATGGATCAAAGTGCGTTCCATCACAATTGCGTTTTGTCATAAGGATGGCTCCGTCGGCACGGAAGCGCACAGCGCTTCCTCTTCGGCCTCCTCACGCGAGCGTCTTATGCGATTCCTTTGGAATCGCGGACGCTCGCCGCGGGATCTACGTAAGTGATTGACAATACGCGGTGGGTGTCGCTGTCGTAGGTGACGGAGGTGACCGAGGCGAGCGCCGTCTTGCGCAGGAACATCCAGTGCTCGGGATGGCCGGTTTCCAGCAGATGTCGATACGACCAGATCGGTGACTCGTGGCTGACGACGACGATCTGCCGCCCGGCCCATTCGTCGACCTTCTCGTCGGCGAAATTCTTGACACGCGCGGCGATATGACGGTAGGACTCGCCCCAGGTCGGCTTATATAGGTTGCGGATCAGCTTCAGGTTCTCCGGGCGCCACAGCGCTCCGTCACCATGGCCGATGCGCTTGCCGCGGAACTCGTTGGCCGCCTCGATAACCCGCTCATCCGTGCGCAGTTCCAGCGGCTCCTCGCCGCGGACGGTGCGCACGTCGTTCAACGCATCCAATATCGCGCCCGCCGTCTCCCTCGTGCGGTCCAGCGGCGAGGAATACACGGCGGCGACGGTGTTCATCTGCGGACTCGACGCGATATAGTCGGCGGTCGCCTCGGCCATGCGCCGACCGACGTCGGACAGATGGAAATCGGGCAGGCGTTCGTAGAGCACATGGCCCGGATTGTGGACCTTGCCATGGCGGACGAAATGTATGGTGGTGGCGGTCATCTCAGGCCCCTCCCTATTCGAACACATAGCTCCAAATGTTGTTCCAAATCTACCGCGTGTCGCGGAACAGTCGCGGGTAAAGTCGCCGTGTCGCAAACATGCGCGGCCAACGCCACGCACCCCTTTGCGCGACCAACAGGACGACACATCGTCAACGATGAGGGCTCCGACGCAAACAGTTTGCGCCGGGGGACATCCAATCGGGAGCGGAAAGGAGCGGGTGTCACTATGTCTTTGGTCCATCGTTTGTTCGGCGGCTACGCAGAGCTTCTGCGCATACCGCACACCGCACGCTTCGCCGTCGGCGCCGTGATCGCGTGCATGCCGTTCCCCATGGTCGGTATGACCATCACGATTTCGGTGCAGCATTATTACGGCAATTATTCGCTCGCCGGAGCGCTGACCGCCGTGCAGGCCATCGCCTTGGCCGTCACCAGCCCGCTGCTCGGCAAACTCGTCGACAAATTCGGCCAGCGCCAGGTCTCGATCCCGACAATCGTCGTGTGGGTGATCGCGGCGACCTTGCTGATCACCTGCATCACCAATCACGCGCCCGCATGGGTGCTGTTCTGCATCACGCCGTTCCTCGCCGCGATCCCGCCGTGGGGAGCGATGAGCCGCGCCCGCTGGACGCGCCTGCTCAAGGGCGACCATGAGCGCACGAACCGCGCGCTGAGCCTGTCGGGCGTGTTCGACGAATGCATGTGGGTGATCGGCAATCCGCTGGCCTCCACGCTCGCCGTGATCTCGGGCCTGCTGTCGATGTCGTTCACCGGCATGTGCGTGGTCATCGGCGCGCTGATGTTCCTGACCGAGATGTCGACCGAGCCGCCGTCGCAGACCAAGCTGGCGCGCGAGGCCGGCATGACGCGCAAGCAGTATCGCGAGCAGGAGGCGGCGCATGCGGCGGCGCTGAAGGCCGAGACGCTGGCCGAGAACGTGCGGCGCGAGCAGAGGGCGAAGGGCGCTTCCGAGGAGGAGATCCGCCGCGCGATCGAAGTGGAGATGGCCGAGAAGGCGACCGCCACAAAGGAATCGATCTGGGGGCCGGGTCTGATCGCCGTGTGCGTGACCTGGTTCTCGCTGGGCGCGTTCCAGGCGGCGACCTCGATCTCGATCATCGCCTTCGCCACCGAGCAGGATATGAAGCAATACACCGGCTTCGTCTTCGCCTGCTTCTCGTTCTCCTCGCTGATCGGCGCGCTCGTCTACGGCGCGAAGAACTGGCGGATTCCGCTGTGGAAGCGCTTCTACTTCTGCCTGGCGGTGGTGAACATCGGCATCGGCTCGTTCATGCTCGCCAAGCACCTGTGGGTCATCATGATCATCTACCTGCTCATCGGCGTGTGCCAAGCCCCCACGTGGATCAACGGCAACCAGCTGATGCTGCACCTCGTGCCGCCGTCGCGCTTCACCGAGGGCATGGCGTGGATGGGCGCGATGAATTCGATCGGCTCGTCCTTCGGTTCGGCCGTCGCCGGGCAGTTCATCGACCGATTCGGCTCGCATGGCGGCTTCGTCGTCGTCACGGTGCTTGCGCTGAGCTCGCTGGCCATCGCCTTCATCGGCTTCAAGCAGATCAAGTCCTCCACCGAGGAACCGACGCTGACCGAGGTAGTGGTCTGATCTTTCCTGATTTTCTTGGGATATGCGAACGCCGACTCCGGAACCGGGGTCGGCGTTCGTTTATATTCGCCTCATATTGGCTTAAGTCTTACTTCGGCCAGCCCTTGGGCGTATGCTCCAGCGACCACACACCCAGGCGGTGCGAGAAGCTCTGCTCCCACTTGGCTTCGAGCTGCTCGGGCGTCAAACGATTGTCGGCGCTCTTAAGGCGGTTCATCGCATTCGTGTGCGTGTCGTCGAGCAGCCATTTGCGGATGAGGAAGTTCCACACCGCCACGACGAAGGTGGCGACGATCTTACCGCCGTTCGTGCGGATCAGATATTCGAGGTGCTGCGAAACGTAGGCGTCGCGGTTCATGCCGTAGGTCGACAGCCAGATGATCGCGTCGTTCATGAACAGGCCGACCACCGCGGAGGCCACGAAGATAAAGATCTCCATCCAACGCGCCATATCGTCGCGGTGCTTGAACACGAAGCGCATGCTCGCCAGATAGTTGAAGACCAGGGCGATGAGGAAGGATACCGTGCCGGCCAGCACGTTGTGCAGATGGAAGACGCCCACCAGAAAGTTCAGTATGCCGAAGTCGATGACGGCGGCGATCACGCCCACCACACCGAACTTCATCAGCTGCTCGATCAGTTTTTTCACAAGGGTTCATTTAACACGCGCCGCCTGACCGGCGGGCGGGCGACGGGGCGAATCCTCACAATACTTCTCGACAAGGGAGCCGCCAAGGCTGGCGCTTTGCCTATCACTATGATGAGGGATGAGTTATCCCATCGATTGAAGGAGCGTTATGCCCGTCATCCACACCCATGTGTCCGTGTCCACTACCCCGGAGCAGCGCGAGGCCCTCAAGGCCGCCTACGGCAAGGCCATTACGGCGGTTCCCGGCAAGTCCGAAGGCTGGCTGATGTGCCCGTTCGAGGACCATATGCCAATTTATTTCGGCGGTGACGACTCGGCGCCGGCGGCTTATGTTGAGGTCAATGTCTTCGGTTCGTCGGTGCCGGGCTCGGCTTGGGAGAAGCTGACCCAGTCGATTATGGCCGCGCTCAACTCCGAGCTCGGCATCCCCGAGGACCGCACCTACATCCGCTACACCGCCACCACCGACTGGGGCTGGAACGGCGGCAATTTCTGATTTAGTGGGAGATTCCCAGTCACCATCAATACGGAACCCTGCTCCTTTTCCGGGGCAGGGTTCTGTCATAAGGATGGCTCCGGCGGCACGGGAGCCCACTGGGCTCCCTCTACGGCCGCCTCGCGTGACCGGCTTATGCGATTCCTCCGGAATCGCGGCCAGTCACACGATCTTCGGCATGGGGGTGGTGAGGCTGGTGGTCAGGTTGACGTGGACCAAGCCGGCGCCGGCGTGGACCTCGACCTTCTTCAGGGTCACGGTCCGCTCGGCCTCGGGCGCGCGGTCGTCGTCGGTCATCGTGGCCGGCGACTTGACCGCGACCAGCGCCAGATCGGCCAGCGAGATGCCCGCGGACTCGCACAGCTTCACGGCCGCGTCGCGCGAGGCGACGAAGCCATCCTTAAGCTTGACGCGCTCGGCCGGCACACCATAGGCGTTCTCGGCCACCCACTTGACGTTCTCGATCACCGACATGCCCTTATGCGAATGCGGGCGGGCCGGCATGGAGCCGTTCGTCAACGCATCGACGAAGGCATCGAGCTGCGGGGCCAACGCCTCGCCGCCGTCGCGGAACAGGTTGCCGACAATCGGATCGCGGAACTCCAGCTCGCGGGCGGTCTCGCGCAGCGCGGGCACCTGATCGTCCTCGCCCTCCCACAGGTTGATCAGCGGGAAGGTCGGGATATCAAGGCCCTCGAGGCGCTGGACATGGAACGGATAGCGCCAGGCGAGATCCGGGTCGTCGCGCCAGGTCGAGGCACGCGTGACGACGATGGCAGCGGACGGCCACTGCGCGCCGTATTCGCGGCAGGCGATGTCGAGCCACTTCTGGGCGCCCGCGTCGGTGCCGTATCCGGCCTCGACGATGACGACGTCATGCAGCGCGCACGCCATCTCGACGGAGACCAGCGTCGGGATGCCGATGGACACGTTGGCGAAGGGGCCGCCGTGCACATACACCGGCGAACCGTTGACGGTCTCGGTCTTGGCCGGCTTGACCGCATCGGTCAGGATGCCGGTGATGCGCCACAGATCCACGAACTGACCGAAGGTGACGGCATTGCCGTCCTTCGTGCCGGCGATCATCTTGGAGACGCGATCGGCGATCTCGTCCATCGAACGCGACAGCACGACGATCTGCATAAGCTCGCAGGTCGGGGTGAGCACCACGCGCTCGGCCACGTTGTTCTTGCCGGCGTCCACGGTGATATTGCGCAGCGAACGGCTGGGAACCTCGGAGACGCGCGGCACGAGCACGGTGTCGATCACGCCCTCGTCCACGGCCTTCTCGGCGAAGGAGACCAACAGGTTCTGGGCCGCTTCGATCGCGCCCATTTCGCCGCACAGACCCCAGTCGATGAGCTCCGGGTGGGTCAGGGAGGCCTTGCCGCCGCCGGACGCGCCGCCCTTGGAACCGGCGGCCGTGATGCCCATGCTCGGCTGACGCAGCACGGCGGCCGCGTCGATGCCGCGCTTGTTGAGCGCGTCGATTAGCGCGATGGTTGTCGTGGTCTTGCCCTCGCCACGGCTCGCCTTGAGCGGGGTGTCCGCCGTGACCAGCACGACCTTGCCGTGCTTGCGAGGCGCGTCGGGATTGTTCTTCAGATAGTCGAGATAGCCAAAGGCATCGATTTTCTGGACCAGACCGTATTGGGTGGTGAAGTCCTGGATGTCGGTCATGTACTTCCCTTCCTTTGTGTTCGTTACTTACATCTCATTTTTCCTCCCCTGGAGGGAAGGATGGGGGCAGTGCTTGCGTTCTGCTATAAGGATGGCTCCGGGGTATGGAAGCGCACTGCGCTTCCATACCCCTCGCGTCGGATTTCCTGTGAAATTCGGCGTTGCCGAATTTCAGAAATCCGACATATGGAAGCCGTTCTTCATGGCCATGGAGCGGGTGAACAGCACGGAGTCGAGCAGCTTGTCGGTGTCGGCCTTGAGCTTGTCGGCGAGCGTCTGGTTGGCCGCCTCAAGCACTTCGCGCGAGGCCGTGTCGGCGCGGAGCGCGGCGATGATCTCGTCCGGCTCCATCGGCTGCACGTCGCCATCCGTCTCGTCCGCCTCGAACTCCGCATCCATATCGATGCCGGTGATCTCGGCGACCTTCGCATCGGCCTCGGCGACGCCGGCGTGACCATAGGCGCCGGTTTTCTCCTGATAGCGCTCGATGGCGTTGGAGGTGTCGGCGAACGCACCGTCGGCGAGCGCGGCGATGACGCGGTTGGCCCAATAGAAGTTCTCGGTCGTCACGCGCGTGGTCGTGTTCTCGAGATACTTCGGCGTGACCGACACGTTCGCATAGAACGGCACCAGCGTGTTGAACGGGTTGGAGCCGTAGGCGATCCACTGAAGCGTGCGCGAGGCCTGCGGACGGTAGGGACGGATCTGCATGACGGCCAGCTGGGACTGGCGGTTGATGCCGATCGGGCGATACATGCCGCGGGTGTGCTCGTCGCCCTTCTTGCCATACGGATCGTAGGGCGTGCCCTGGTAATGGCCGGACAGCACGTATTTGATGTCCTCGATGGTGATCTTGCGTTCCGGCTGGCGCGCCCACGGGATGTCGTTGGATTCGGGGCCGTGGTCGGCGTCGGGGCCGTCCCACACCTCGTCGTAGGGGTTGAGGAAGCGCTGCATCCACCACGCGCGCGGCGTGTTGTAGACGTGGTCGGAATCGGAATGCGAGCCGAAGACGTCGCGCGGATTGAGCGGAGTGCTGTTCTCGACGGCCAGGTCGAGATGGTTGCGGCCGATGAACTCGGCGAGGTCGGCGGAGCACATATGCTCCTCCTGGTCGCCCAGAGCATCGTCGAGGTCGAATTCGTCGATGCCGAGCTGGTTGGGCATCGTCACATAGGCCTCGTCGGGCACGCGCTTGGCGATCCAATGATGGCCGCCGACGGTCTCCAGCCACCAGATCTCGTCGACGTCGGAGAAGGCGACGCCGTTCATCTCATAGGTGCCGTATTCCTCGAGCAGCGCGCCGAGTCGGGCGACGCCTTCGCGCGCGGTCTTGACATAGGGCAGGACGATGGTGAGGAAATCCTCTTCGCCGATGCCGCCGGGGATTTCGGGACGGTCGTCCTCGGCCTTGACGAGCTCGACGAAGGGGTCGGCGCCGAGCACGCGCTCGTTGGTCGTCAGGGTTTCGGTGGCGCTCATCGCGACGTTGGCTTCGTTGACGCCGGCCTCGCCCCAGATGCCTTCCTTGAGGTCCGCGTTGGGGACGGCGGTGTATCGCATCGGGTCGTCGGGCAGGTCGATTTCGACGTGCGAGAGGACGGAGCGGTAGTGGCGCGGCTGTTCGTCGGGGTTGACGACGACGAAACGCTTGGGATTGAACTCGCCGTTGGCGGAGTCCTCATTGCGGGCGATGATCGTGGAGCCGTCGTAGCTCGCGTCCTTGCCAACGAGAATCGTGGTGCAGGCCATGGGGTTGGGAATTCCTTTCTTCGTATGTGGTTTATCGATGTCGTATGATGCCGTGAGCGCTCAGGCGCGTCCGGTGATGACGATTCCGCCCTGATCCGGCGTCTCGCGCGAGTCACGCACCGCATGCAGCAGCTCGTTCATCCAGAACCCCTGGTTGAGCCCGGGCAGCGGTTCCGCGGTCCCCCACACATGCAGCGTGTAGTCGTGGTCCTTGTCCGGCGGCTGCGGGCCGTTGTATCGCATGGTGACGGCGGGATTGGTCGAACCGACCCAACGCGAGGCCGCCGAGGTGCGTCCCTGCGCCGCCTCGGGGATCATCGCGGGCAATTGCCGCGAGAAATCCGGCGGGATGGCCAGCGCGTGCGAATCGTTGAAGTCGAACATCAGCGCGTCCACCGGCAGGTTGGCGACGGTCCAGTGGATCCACTCGAATCCGCACACCGGGATCGAATCAGGGTCGGTGAACGCCCAGTGCAGGTATTTTGCAGACGAATCGAGTTCGTCGATGTAGAAGGGGAAGGAGACGACGGGCACGCCGTCGACCTTGTATTCGGGGGCGGCGGCCTTGGCGAAATCGTCAGGCATCACGGTGAAATCCGCTGATATCTTCATATCCCTTAGTATCGCGCACCCGTCTGACCGGCGCACCTGAGCGGCCCGACACTTGAGGCACGCTCTTCATCGCGGCATTTTGCTAGCATAATGACAGCACTTTTTTGTTCATCGATGACGGGGAGGCACTATGGCGACATTCACGATCAGAAGGCTTGACGACGAGATCGCCGAGCAGTTCAAGCAGATGGCCCGGGACCATGGCCGCTCCACCGAAGCGGAATTGCGCTCCGTGGTCGAGGAAGTCACGCGGCAGTATGTCGAGAAGAGGATACGGCAAGAAGAAACGGGGGCCGACTGGTTCCTCAACGCGCATGAAACATGGATGGACGGCCTCAATGAGGACGAACGGAACGAACCCTTTGTTCTTCCGGAACGCAACTCCGCGTCCCACGATCCATTCGAAAACTGGACTGAAAAAGATTGGCATCATCTTGAAGGAGGAGAATAAGCCATGGCGCAACGCATCATTCTGGACACCAATGTTCTTTCCGAGCCAATGCGCCCCGCCCCTGATCGAAACGTTGTGGAATGGCTCAGTTCCCTTGCGCCGGAGAATCTGCGCGTCACCACGGTTTCGCTCGGCGAGATGGCATACGGCATGGCCCGAATGCCACAGGGACGCAGGAAAACAAATTGTGGACGAACGTTAAACGCCATCTTCAGCAATTTTCGAGACCGAATCTACGACTTCAACACACAATCAGCCTTGCATTACGGTGAGATCAAAGCCATGCGGCAGGCGATGGGCAGACCCACCGACGACCTCGACGCTCAGATCGCAGCCATCGCCAAAGCCCACGGTTGCGTCGTGGCCACGCGCAATATCAAGGATTTCGAGGGTGTTGGCGTGCCGTTGATCAATCCATGGAAGTGGGGAGGGAAGATCTAGGCCTCCTGCAACTCCTGAGATTCCCTCGCCTCGCGCAGTTCGCGCAACTCATCCTGCAGCATGTCGATGAGGACGATCTGCTGGCGGATGATCGCGTCCTTCTCGGTCTCGGGATTCCACCGGGAGCGACGGAGAGGCTTGGCACCGGCTGGGCGGGATGCACGAGCTCCCGTTGCCGCGCCATCGATCGCGGACTTTCCGTCAGAGGAAGCGCCCGCTTCACTCACGTTCGCATCACCCGCCGCCGCAGCGGCGCCACGGCGCTCCGCAACAGGCAGCACCGGCTGACCGGCGGCCTGACGCCAACGCGCGAAGCAACGTTCGATGCGCTTATATCCAATAAGTTTGGGATCAAGCCCAGCCTCGCGGAACATCGCCACCGGGCTTTCGCCGTGCTCATAACGGTGCAGGCAATCGTCACGGAATTCGGGAGCATAGTAGATGCGGCGGCCGCTGATCGACAGCACCGCCGGCAAGGACATTAGGTATGCACGCTCCTTGCGCGTGAACTCGCGCTCGCCGCGCCCCTTCGGGCTCAGGGCTGATGACGGAACGTTGGTCATGATGCGTGGCCTCCTAGCTCTGGGGACGATGAATCGAACGTGGATGAATCGCGGAACGCGCTGCCGGCACCCCGCGCATGCTTGGCGAACGACATGGCCACGCCGCCATGCCGATTGCGGCGCACGCGACGCCAGATGAGCAACGCCACGATGCCGGCGATGAGCACGCCCAGCGCAACGCCCACGGCGATTATGGCCTTGGATGCCCAGTCGTAATCGGTGTCGTCGGGCGCGACGGGATTGGGGATGCGATGCCCGCGCACGAGCAGGCGGTGTGTGTTGATGCCATACGGCGTGCAGGTGATCAACGTGGCGTAATCAGCGCTGGGGTCAACGTTCAAATGCGAAAAATCGTCGGGCAAAACCGTGTTGATTTCGTCAACTTGGTAGGTGTAGGTCTCGCCGAGCACATGGAACGCGAAGGTATCGCCCTTGCGCATCTCATCCAAGCCGGTCAGCAGGCGCGCGGACGGCAGTCCGGTGTGCCCGGAGACCACCGCGTGTGTGCCTTCGCCTCCCACCGGCAACGAGGAGCCGGGCAGGTGCCCGACCGCGATCTGCAGCACCGCGTCATCGGTGCCGTGATAGATCGGCAGGCGCGTTTTGAGTCGCGGAATCGTGACGTAGCCCATGATTCCGGTGCCCGAGACGTCCAATATGTGTTCGTAGGCTTGTCGGTCGGCTTCGCTGGGGCGCATGGCCGCGTTCCAGCGCGTCATTTGGTCCGACTGGGCACTGGCTTCGAGGCGTTGGTTGTATTCGCGCGCCGCGGCCAGCAGTTGCTTGCGTTCCGCCGCGCCCATATCCTCGGTCTGCTCGATATAGGAGGCCACCGCACGCGACTGGTGCATGCGGTTCCACCAGTCCGCCACCGTCGGATACGCCATCAGCCCCACGCCGGCGAGCAGCAGAGTGACGAAGAATACGACCATAGCCCGCAGACCGAGGTCCGCGGGCTTGCGTTGGCGGGTGGATGGCGAGTCGCTCATCCTTCCATGCGCTCCTGCATTATATGGTCGCTCACTCAGGACTGGCGACGACGCACGGCGATACGCACGGCCAAGCCGATGCCGAGCAGGGCGACGGCGATCAATGCCACGCCTGCTATGGCGGCGCCGGTGTCGGCGGTGGTGTCATGCTTGTTATCCGGAGGATTGACGACCGGCGGGTTCTCCTTGTCCTCGCAGTCATCACCTTCGCAGGTGTCGTCTTTTTCGTATTCATTGACGATCGTGATGGTGCTGCCCTCACGATCAATGCTCATCGTGTAGCCGTCGGGCACGGTTTTCTCGATGACCTGCCACGTGTGGTCCTTGTCGAGATCGGTCCACGTGTGCTTCCATCCGTTGGATTCGTTGAGCTCGACCTCGTCAACGACGACGCCGTCCTTGATGAGCTGGACGATGACCTTGCTGGGACGCTTGCCGTCGGCGTTGTTGTCGTCCTTCCAGACCTTGTTCACGGTGATGTCCTCGTGGTTATCAGGCGGAACCGGCGGCGTGATTGGCTTGGTCTCACATTCCGTCTTCGGATTCACGGTGATGTTGATGCCTTTATCCGTATCATCCAGATTTGTTTTCGAAGGCAGGGAGACCAGCATCGCGCCCGCCTTGCAGGTAGTATCACCGTTCGCATAGCTGCCGTAGGTGATGAGATACAGGCCGTCAGGCAGTTGATTGAACACGTAAGTGCCATCGGTAGCGGTCTTGCCGGTCTGCAACGGGCTGATCTTCTGCTGTGCGATATAGCTATCGAGCGTGTTAGCCAGTACGCGCAAATCCTCCGACGTATTCAACTCAGGCCACGTCACCGGAGCGTTCTTGAAATCTTCGGTCGCTTGGGCGTTCCAGTCCTTATCCCATGTGGCGACCTGATACAGCTTCAGTTCCACATCCGCAACCGGGGTGCTGCCATGCTGGTAGTCCACCGTGATGCTGCCCGAGCCAGTCACGGTCTCAGTATTGCTATCGCTATCCGCAGCGTTGGCCGTGCCGGTCAGCCCAACGAGGCATAGCACGAGGGAGGCGAGCAACGCCACCACACCCATGAGTCCCCTCCGGACCCACCGGCCCTTGGAACATGCAGTCATAACCACTCTCTTCCCTCGAAAACCAACAGATTGCAAAAAGATTGAAAACCCATGCCCGGGGCCGGAACCAAGCGGGCTCGACGGCCCTGGCATGGAGGATCGCCCCGTCATAACCCCGACGGGACCAGGGGTTCAATTATCGATATTCGGTTATCTGCGAAACCATGTGGCTCAGCGAGCGTTCTGACGCTTGCGCAACACCACAGTCAGGCCAAGGGCAGCGGCGATCACGATCACCGCGCCAGCCGCGTAAAGAACGGTCGCGCCCATGCCGCCGGTGCCCGGCAGTTCGCTGCCGGCCTGGTTGAGCACGTTCACGGTCTTGTCCGTGGTCTCGTACGCCATGCCATCGAAGGTGTACACGACCTTGCCCATGTTGACGGGATCCGAAGCGGTCTTGATCTCGACTTTGATCGGATTGTCCAGCTTGTTGTAGCCAGCCGGAGCCTTGGTCTCGTGCAGCCAGTACGTGCCCGAGTCAAGGCCCGACAGGTTGAACTTGCCCGTGTTGTCGGTGGTGAACTCCGTCACCTTGTCGGTGGTCGTGTCCGAGGCGGAATCGAAGACACGGTACTGGTTGGGGACAACCTTGTCATCCTTGTCGGTCTTCTTCACGAACTCGACGGCGTTGTTGCCGGCTTCGTCGATGGTAAGCTTGAACTTCGCGTCTTTGAGCGGGGTCTTCGTCTCGCCGTCCTGCGCGTACTTGTACACGTTGAAGTCCCACACATAGGTGGTGGTCGTGTCGTCGGGCGTGTGGCTCGTATGGTTCTCGTCACCATAGTCCAGGTGCGTCGTGTTCTCGTTGCCGTCGGTGTCGATGTTGGCGTCCTTGTTGACCGTGGCGGTGTACTGCACGATCAGCTTGTCGCCGTCCTTCAACGAGTCGAGCAGCGCCTTGGAGAACGCCATGTCGAACGTATCTGTCTCGGTCTTATCACCCACGGTGTGGGTTACGGGGGCGGCCACCGTGTAGTCGGCGTTCTCGCCGGTGCCGCTCAGAACCTTGTTCTCCTTGCTTTCCTCGGCGTAGTCGAGCGTGACCTTGATGCTGCTCAAATCGAATGTCAGGCCCGCCTGCATCTGGTCGTGCAGTACGTAGTTAAGCGCGCCCTCCTGAGCGGTGATCGTGGTCTGGAACTTCACCTTCTCGCCGATCTGGGCGTCGTTCTGATCCTCCCAGCCATCAGTCCAATTGGACTCGCCCTTGTCGCCGGAATCCTCCTGAACCTTCTTCTCGACCTCGGGGCCCTCGTTCTTGTCCGTGATCTCGGCGACCGGCTCACCGTTCTCGTCCTTGGGAAGGGTCGTATCCAAGGACACGAGCGTGCCCACCGTGGAGGTCACCAGATAGTAGCCCAGCGGCAGATTCTCGAACTTCAGCTCGCCATCGGCGTCGGCGGGCTCCGTGAATTCGTTGAACTGCTTGCTGGTCGTCTTGATGTAGGCGATGGCCGCGTCGGCGAACGCCTTCGCGTCCTCGGTGCTCATTTGCACGCCATCGGTCTCGGGATCGGAATCCTTGATCCAAGACACCGTGCGGTTCCCGTCAAGCGACACATATGTCGCGCCCGCGGCACCCGCCTTGAAGAAATCGTCCCAAGGGCTGTTCGCGGCAAGCGTGTACGACACCTTGGTCGTCACGTTCTCGCCCGCGCCCTCCACCTTCTGCGAGGCGACGTCGAAGATCTTGTACGCCTTGTACTCATGGCCCTTCTTCGCGTTCGAAATCGTAATCGAACCCGTCACAGGATTCGCCGTATCATCCGCACTGGCGGAGGTGGACATTAGGCCACCGGCGGCGAGCATGGCCACGGCGGCGAGGATGCCGACCAAGGCCTTCCATAGTTTCCTCATAAGATTCTCCTTTGTCCCTTGGGAAACAAAATCTGTGTTTCTTAAGTGTTGATAAGTAACTGTTTTTGGAGTAGGACAAGCCGCCCCGCTAAGGGGGCTTGCCATTGCGGGCAGGCATCACTCACCACCGCCTACGCGCATACCCCAGCCCGGCCAAACCGCACCCGGCCAGCAGCAATCCGCCCCAAACCAAAGCCATAGGCCCGTTCCCGCCCGTCTCCGGCAGCTCGGGACCGTACTTCGTATTCACGAAGAGGGGCGCATCGATTGTGCCGTCGTACTTAACTTCAGCGGTCATGGAACCGTCATCGCCCTTAGACACCGTCACGACGATCTTCACGACATGGGTGTCATAGGTCCAGTCATCGGGAGCCCCGTCTGTCTTCTCGCTGAGACGGAAGTAGTAAGTGTTTTCCTTGGCGAACGACAGTACCGGGAAACCATTGGCTTTACCGCCTTTAACAAGCTGCTTGTTGGATTCACCTGTCTGGATTGTTCCGGTCGTATGAGCAGACAACGACCCCACATTCTGAACGGTGGACTTGCCATCACTGCCCGTGACCGTAGCGGTGACATCACCGTTTGAAACGGGTGTATCGTCAGTCTCCGAAGTCACACGCTGAAGCGTGAACTCAAAGTTCTTGTTGCCATGGTCAGCCGGATTCCAGTCGCCACCCTTGACCTGCTTGTTCAGCGAGATTGTCGCGGTGGCCGCAGCCTTGCGATTGGTCACCTGCACCATCACCGAACCGGTGATGAGGGACGAGAGGGATCCATCCGAATTCGTCGGATTGGTGTTGGCACCCGAGTTGTTCAGCGTGGTACGTTCCAGCGTTTCAGCGCCTTCCGGATGAGAATCCTGATAGGTGCGCAGGATCGGCCAGCCCTCGTCCGCAACGAACAAATAATTGCCATTCGCATCTCGCGGACCATAGTCCAGTGCTGCACCGGAATTACCGCCGACACCGCCGTATTGCAGTTGCAACGGTTCACTAGACTCCGTGTCAGCAGCCTTGACCGTACCACTCTGCTTCTCGACCTTGCCAGGATACAGCGCCGCAGACGCGCCATTATCAGTTCCGTCATTCTCGTCCACCGTGATCGCGCCGGGATAAGTCTTGATATACCGCAACGTATCATCGAACGAACCGGTCGAACCGAACGTGGACATCGTGGCCACCAGCTGGCCCACGCCACGCACCACCTTGATGCCATCGTTCTCATTGCCGGCGTCGGCGTAAATGCCCGAATCGTTGACGATGATCTTCGTCGCGTTCGCATGCTTCACGTACCCGTCCGGTGCCGTCTCCTCGACCAGATAGTACGTACCGTTCGTCAACGGATTACCGCTGAAGCCAACCTGCTTCGTCCCGTTAACGGTGGAAGCCAAACCGAATGCGGCCGCGTTCGCGAACGACGGCGTACCGGGATCATTATCATTCAGCCACGCGTTCTGCGTGGTCACCGAATCCGGAGCCGCGCCATCGTGCACATCGATCACGTAACCGCCATTCGTGGTATCTGCGGTCGCATCGACCTCGCCGGCCTTGTACAGCTTGAATGTCGCCACGCCATCCTTGATCGGATTGCCGTCCTCGTCCACCTTCTGCACGTACAGCTCGTTCTTGATGTTCGGCACGTAGAACCGCGAGGAGAAAGTGCGACCGAAGTCATCCAAGCTATTGCCAGTCACACGCCACGTGTTGCTCGCGGTCATATTGCTAGCTTCGGCGGCAGTGGAGTAATACACCGCCACGGTGTACTTCGCATTGGCTTTGTCAGCATCGTCCGAGATCTGGTAGTAGTACTCGTTCAGATAGCCCGGCAGCTCATCGATATCAGCCTTGTACTCGCCACCATTGAGTCTGAAGTCATGCGGATTCACTTGATGCGCCTTGATAATCGAATCGATATCAGTGGCATCCTGAGCATTCCACCCGTCGACCGTGTTGCCTGTGATCGTCTGCCAAGTATTGTCATCAGCCTTGCGCAGTACCACCGCGAACATCGTTCCGTTCTGCCCGCCGACCTTGTCCGCGGTCTCGCATGAAACGGTCGAGCAGTCCCCATCATTGGTCTTGAACTCAGACGGCGCGGTCAACGTCTCCTTACCACGCGCGATGCCGCCCGTCTTCCAAATCGAACTATCCGGGCTGCTCGAAGTCGGATCGGAGGTCAGCGAACCACTCGTACTGTCCTTCGCCGACATGTACTTGAGTTCCATCGGATTAATCATGCGGCTGTAACCTACAGGTGCAGCGGTCTCCTTCAGCACGTAATACGTGCTGTTGGCATGAGTCACCGTGTCCTTATCGCTACCCCACCGTTTATGGAAATCCAGCATTGAGCCAGGCATCTCGCCATCCGGATTTCCTTCGGCATACTGCAGCACCAGCCGGCCATTCGAATCCGTCTCACCCGTGGCCAATGGTGCGCTGTCCGTTCCTACCTGATGATCCGCACCTGTGAAGTACAACGCGAACTGCGCCCCCTCCAACATGTCACCGTTCTGGTCCACCTTGATGACATCGCTGCTCTTGGGCGCGACCAGATTGAACTTCAACTTCATGTTCGAGTCGCTGTTACCGCGCTCGAGATAGAAGAAGTCGAGCGTGTGGTAAGAACCATCAGTGAAGGTATTTTCAGGAAGTTTGAACAGCTGCTTCAGCGTCGTAGACCGTTCAATGTTCTTCTGTTGGTCACAGTAATACCAACCACGATAGCCATCGATAGCTTCGCAGTTACTATATTCGCCTCCCGGCCATCCGTAGGGACTCTCGACCCGCACTCTTTCAATGACATATTTATCCTCGTTGACCACCACTTCGCCGGTATGGAAATCAATCTTGAGAGAGCCAGCATTATGAATGCCGCCAAGATCGCCCACCAACATGCCGTCGATGTACACCCATACATCGTCGTCACCGCTGAACTCATAGGTCATCGGCTTAGTCTTGGCGTTATCCACGTAGCCACCGGTGGGTTGCACGAACTCCGAGCTCATATGCACGCCGAAATAATGGTTTATATCCACGGTATTGCACTTGTCAGCCTCATTCTTCGTGCTGCACCGCGAGTTCACGTCTTCAGGAACCAACTTGCCGGAAGAGTCTGTCTCGAAGCTGCCATCGCTGTTCTTCTTGAACACTTGATTAGCGGTGTTGAAGGGGAAGAACTGTCCATCCGGAGATTGGCCACCAGCTTTTACACCCCAATTGTCATACAGCGTCATTTGCCTCGACTGCTCGCCAAGGGACGCAAAGTTCTGCTGGCTGTCGTAGTAGTAATAGCCATCCTTATCCAGCTGCAGCATCCCCTGCACATTCGGGAACGACTGCTTGCCAGATTGCAACGACTCATTGAATAGATATGCCAGCGACTCATTCTCAGTCGTGCCATGCTGACCGCTCAGAACCGGATAGCCATTCGAAAGCGAGGACCGCACCAAACCAGACCTTGTGTCGGCGCTGCCGGTCCACTTATTTGCATCCGTCTCGTTGTCGGGGCCTGTGGTGAAATGAAGACTATGACCGGCGTTGATACCGGTGGAGCCAGTGGTGGCATCCCCATTGTTATAATCCGGAGCGTCACGCTGCGTAATCCAGTAATCGAACATGTCAATCGTCGTGCCGTCAGGAGACAGACCTTCGACCGTATGATCGGGAACACTGGCAGCTTGACTATCAGTGGACATGTCCTCGGCGGAGGCATCGTTCGAGGTCGTCTCATTAGAGATACCAGCGCCATCAGCGTTTCCAACGGTGCCGCTCACGCCGCCCTGGCTAATCTCGGGATTCTGCAGCGTCTCCTCGGCGGAGGCCACGCTGGCGGTCACGGTGCCACACAGCAGGCCGGCCGCCAGCAGCGCGCCCACGGCGCGGGTCAGTAGCTTGCCGCCAGTGCGCGCAGCGCGCATGTCATGATTCGAACGACGAATGCTCATAACCTCTTGTCTCCTTGCCCATCGCCCGACACCGCACAAACCACCTCTGGTCCAGGCACTAAAAAGTTGATACCCCCCCGTATCGATTTGTCAAGTCACCAAGGCGTGTCCATCACCCGAGGCCTGGATTCAGCCCGCAAAATCACACACGTTAAAATCACTGGAAAATCAAGAAAACCAACAATCTGCCCCATTGCAGACATACGATTCACGCACATAAATATGCGATTCAGAAAACAGTCGCCCGACAGCCTCCGCCATCTCCGATTCCCCTAAATAGGGGAATCACATCGCTCCCTAAAACAGGGAAATGATCTCAACCATAAGGCGCCCGCTCACGGCAGCAGCGCGCAGAACAGGGCTTCGAAGACGA
This sequence comes from Bifidobacterium sp. LH_730, assembly GCF_056355835.1. Lineage (NCBI taxonomy): Bacteria > Bacillati > Actinomycetota > Actinomycetes > Bifidobacteriales > Bifidobacteriaceae > Bifidobacterium > Bifidobacterium sp. LH_730. Next base: position 6,615 of record NZ_JBKETB010000011.1, on the reverse strand, counting down.
GCGTGGGGTTGCCGTTGCCGGCGAGGCGACGGCGTGCGATCGCGACTTCGTCGAGACGGGCGACGGCGCCGGCGCGGGGCATGCGTGTGGCTAGCTCGGTGATGGCGGCGCGATTCTCGAGGTTGATGAGCCCCACGGACTCCTCCGCGTTGTTCTGCAGCACGGCGATGTCACGATAGACGGAGGCGATGGTGTTGAGCGCCCGGTCAAGCACATCGCGCGTGCGGCGCGTGGCCCGACGCTTGAGTTCGTCCTTCTTGCCGATCTGATTGAAGGCACCACGCAGCTTGGTGGGGATTCGTTCGCCTTCGGCCAGTCCGTTGATGCGACGGAAATCGGCTTCGTCGGCGGCCGCGGCGCGCGCCACATCCACTTCGGCCTGGGCCTTCGCGTTGTCGATCAGCGTTCCCGCGAGCAGCACCGCGTCAGAGGCGCGCGCGAGATTCAGCACACCGACGACCAGTTCGTCGCGGTCGATCATGACGCGCTCATCGGTGGCATAGAGCTTGGCGACGCCGATATGTCCCTCGGCCAGACGCGCGGCACGGCGCGCGATCTTCTCCTCGACACGGGTTTCGCGCACCAAGTATTCCGCCACGGCGGACGGCTGGGGCACGGCGAGGTTGACGATGCGGGTGCGCGAACGAATCGTGGGCAGCACGTCCTGAGCGCTGGGCGCGCACAGCAGCCAGATGCAGTGCTCGCTCGGCTCCTCGATCTCCTTCAACAGCACATTCGTCGTGCGCTCAAGCATGCGATCGACATCCTCGATGATGATAATGCGCCACGGCGCGGTGCTCGGCATCTGTTCGGACACGGCGATCAGGTCACGCACCTGATCGATGCCGATCGTCACCTTGTCAGTGGCGAGCACACTTACGTCGGGATGCGTGCCCTCCAGCACCTGCCGGGTGACCTTGGTGGGCTCGTCGGACATGCCATGATCGGGACTTTCAAGAGCGGCCGCGAAGGCGCGCGCCATATTGGAGCGTCCCGATCCGGGAGGTCCGCAGATCAGCCATGATTGGGCGATCTGCTTCGGATCGCCGCAGGCGATGGCCGCGAGTCGATCCGCCACGGCCTGTTGGCCGACCAAGGAGTCCCATACTGACATATCCCACACCTTACGCCGCACGGCCCACAGTCGGCCACGCCCATCCTGTAAGTTCCGTCCCATCCTGCGACTCACAGCATGGGCCAATCTTTAGCACAATGGCTATTTTTCGCCGTTTTGGATCACGCACAGGATGGGCCGAGACTCACAGGATGGGTCCAGACTCACATGATGGGACGGCGCTCACAGCATGTCGACATCGGCGCGAATGGTTTCCCATACTTCGTCGATGCTGCGCGCGGCGTCGACGACGCGGAACCGGTCGGGTTCGGCCTCGGCGAGCGCAAGGAACGCCTCGCGAGTGCGCCGCTGGAACTCATTGCCCGCGGCCTCCATACGGTCCTCGTCATGCGTCAGACGTGCATGCGACTTGCCGGGGTCCATATCCAGCAGATAGGTGCGCGCCGGCAGCAGTCCGCCGGTGGCCCACATGCTTAGATCCCGCACTTCCTCGGCCGTCAGCTCGCGCCCGCCGGCCTGATAGGCCAGCGAGGAGTCGAGATATCGGTCGGTGATGACCACGGCGCCGCGCTCCAAAGCCGGCCGAATCGTCTCGGCGACATGCTGCGCGCGGTCCGCGGCGAACAGCAACGCCTCGGTGCGCGGCGCGATATCGGCCTGCGCGCCTTCGACGCCGTGCAGCAGCATCGCTCGGATGGCGGCACCGAGCGCGGTTCCGCCCGGCTCACGGGTGACGACGACCTCATGCCCGCGGGCGGCCAGATATGTGCGCAGACGTTCGACCTGCGTGGTTTTGCCCACGCCGTCGACGCCTTCGAAAGACAGAAATACGCCAGCCATAACCGCGACGGCTTACTTCTTCTTAGGCTTGGCCGGGACCACCGCGGGACGCGTGTAGCCTTCGTTCGCGGTCAGCCAGTCGATGTCGGACTTCACCGTGGACGCGGTGGAGCCAAGCTTTTCGGCGATGCGCGTGTTGGCCCAGCCCTTGTCGGCGAGTTTCCTCACCTCGGCGCGGCGTTCGGCGCGCTTGGTTTCGACGGCGTTCGCCTTCGGCGCGGCGGCCTTGGACTTGGCCGAACCCTTCGCGCCCGCGCGTCCGCCACGTCCGCGGCGCGGGGTCGGTCCCATCGCGCGCTTCTCGGCGAGGATGCGATACGCGTCCTCGGGAGCGATCGTCGCCGGATCATACTGCCTCGGCAGCGTGCGGTTCGTCTCGCCATCGGTCAGGTAGAGGCCGAAACGGCCTTCCTTGATGACGACCGGCTTCTTGCTCTCCGGGTCCATGCCGATCTCGCGCACAGGCGGCTTGGCGGCGCCGCGGCCGCGCCCACGCCCATACTTGGGCTGGGCGAACAATTCCTTAGCCTTCTCGACATCGACCGTGAAGATCTCGTCCTCGCTGCCCAACGAGCGCGTCTCGGTCGAACCGTCGGCCGCAGTCTTGGTCAGATACGGGCCATAGCGGCCGTTATTCGCCTCGACCTTCGAGATCGTGACCTCGCCGGTCTCCGCGTTCGTCTCCTCATAGGAGCCGACCTCACGCGGCAGACCCAACAGACGCAGCGCGTCCTCAAGCGTGATCGCATCGGGGGTCATCGTCTTGAACAGGCTGGCCATCTTCGGGCGCGGCGCATCGCTTTTGCGCGCCCCACGCTTGGCACCGGCTTTGCCCGTCGCCTCGACGGTCGCCTGTTCGATGGCCGACTCGGGCGGGACCAGCGCCACATACGGCCCGAAACGCCCGTTGCGCACCTCGACGGTGCCGCCGGTGACCGGATCCTTGCCCAGCTCGCGCGGACCGCCGGAATGGTTGTCGATCAGATCATGGCCGACGGCCACGGTCAGCTCGTCCGGGGCGAGCGTGTCGGGCAGGGAGGCGCGCTTCGGATTGCCCTCGGCGTCCGTATGCTCCATATCCTCCAGATACGGGCCGTAGCGGCCGACGCGCACATGCAGTCCGTCGCCGATCTCGATCGTATTGATCGCGCGCGCGTCGATCTCGCCCAACTGCGCGACCTGCTTCTGCAGGCCCTCGTGCGCCTCGTCGGCGCTATGCGCGGCATCGCTGCCCGAGCCGAAATAGAAGCGCGTCAGCCATTCGCGGCCGGTTTCCCTGCCGTGCGCGATCTGGTCGAGGCCGTTCTCCATCTCGGCCGTGAAGGCATAGTCGACGAGCTTGGGGAACTTCGTCTCCAACAGCTTGGTGACCGCGAAGGCGAGCCAGCTGGGGATCAGCGCGCGGCCGCGTTCGTAGACGTATCCACGGTCGATGATCGTGGAGATGATCGAGGCGTAGGTCGACGGACGGCCGATTTCCTTGGCCTCCAACGTCTTGACCAGCGATGCCTCGGTGTATCGCGCCGGCGGCTGCGTCTCGTGTCCGTCGGCTTCGACGCGCGTGGCGTCGAGCTGCTGACCGGTGGTCATGGGCGGCAGCGAGGCGTTCTCCTCCGTGCTCTTGCCGGATTTACCGGACTTCTCGGCCTTGTCCCCCGCGGCGGAAGCGGCGGAAGTCGAAGAATGCCGTCCCTCCCCCGTCGCCTTCATGAAGCCGGGGAACTCGATGACGGTGCCGGAGGCCTGGAACACAGCCTCGCCGTCCTCCCCCGCGGGAGCGGACAGACGCACGGTGGCGGTCGAGCCGGTGGCGTCGGCCATCTGCGAGGCCAGCGTGCGCTGCCAGATCAGCGTGTAAAGCTTCAACTGGTCCGGCGGCACCTTCGCGGCCAGTTCGGCCGGGTCGCGGAAGCTCGAACCGGCGGGGCGGATGCATTCGTGCGCCTCCTGCGCGCCCGCCGTCTTCGTGGCGTACTGCTTGGGCGCATCCGACAGGAAGGCCCTGCCATAGTGATATTCGACGGCGTTGCGCGCCGCTTCGATGGCCTCCTGGGACAGCGTGACCGAATCGGTTCGCATATAGGTGATATAGCCGTTCTCATACAACCCCTGCGCGGCGCGCATCGTCTGACGCGAGCTCATGCCGAGGCGGTTGCCGGCCGTCTGCTGCAGCGTCGAGGTCGTGAACGGGGGCAGCGGGCGGCGACGATACGGCTTGGTCTCCATGCCGAGCACCGTGAACACCGCGCCCTGCAACGCGGCGGCGAGCGCGCCGGCATGCGCCTCGTCCAACTCGCACACATTGTCCTTGAAACCGGCGGGTGTGAGCTTGCCGTCGGAACCGAAGTCCTTCGACACCGCAAGCCGCTTGCCGGCGAGCGAAACCATGCGCGCCTCGAATTCGACGCGCTCCCCCTCGGCGTCGGGCGCCTCCAGCGTGGCGGTCACATCCCAGTAGGGCGCGCGGACGAAGGCCATGCGCTCGCGCTCGCGCTCGACGATCAGACGGGTGGCGACGGACTGCACGCGGCCGGCGGACAGGCCGGGGCCAACCTTGCGCCACAGCACCGGGGACAACTCGTAGCCGTAGAGACGGTCGAGGATGCGGCGCGTCTCCTGCGCGTCGACCATGGGGCCGTCGACGCCGCGCGTGCTCGCCAGGGAGGCCTTGATCGCCTCGGGGGTGATCTCGTGGAAGACCATGCGCTTGACCGGCACCTTGGGCTTCAGCGTCTCGACCAAGTGCCATGCGATGGCCTCGCCCTCGCGGTCCTCATCAGTGGCGAGGTAGAGTTCGTCGGCTTCCTTGAGCGCGGACCTCAACTCGGAGACCGTGCGCTTCTTGTCGCCGTCGACGATGTAATACGGCTTGAATCCATCCTCGATATCGACGCCGAACTTGCCGTATTTCGCTTTGTCGGCGGCCGGCACCTGGCTCGGCTGCGCGAGGTCGCGGATATGGCCCACCGATGCCATGACGGTGTATCCCTTGCCAAGGTAGCCGCCGATCTTCTTCGCCTTCGTGGGGGACTCGACGATCACCAGCTTCGTGCCGTTTGCCATGTCCGCTCCTTATCTATGGATTGCTGCAGTCATATTAAACATGGCGTATGGTCAACAGGCGCGTTGGAGAGTGGGTGGGCTCTCATCGGGGATCGCGCGGCCGGTTTATGCGATTCCCCGGGAATCGCGCCCGGCCGCGGGCGGCGCCGGAGGAGCCCCAACCAGACCAAGACGAGTCAGCGGAGAGGCGGTGAGCTGACGCATCACCAGCGTAAGTCCCGTGCCGAGCAGCGCGACGCCGCAGATGCCGACGACGGCCGAGCCGACCGCGCCGGGCTGCGCCCACGCCATGCTCATCGACAGTCCGGGAATGACCTGCCAGACGACATATGCGCCGTAGGCCAGGCACAGCAGGCCGCCCGTCACCATGACGCTGCCGACGATCTGCACACTGGCCGAGGAGGCGCGCTGCCCGGGCCTGTCCATGCCCGACGTGCGGCTGAAGGCGAGCACCAGCAGCGCGATGCCGCCGACCAGCAGGATCGACATCGCCACATCGGCCGGGCGATGCCATTTGCCCGAGATCACGGACAGTCCGACCACCAGCGTCCACGCGCAGGCGATAATCGCCGCGACGGCTCGCCAGACCCGCGGAACGGCCAATAGCAGCACCATGCCCGACGCAGCCGCCAGTATCGTATGCCCCGAGGGAGCGGAATTCTCGTGTCCGCCCATCGTATTGATGATGAACGGACGCGGCAGCACGCACTTGAGCCCCGTGGCCGCATAACACAGCGCGGAGAAGACGGCCAACTGTCCGACCAGCCACCAACGCCGGCGCGCCACCGCGACGGCCAGACCGATGCCGCCGAGCAGCAGGGACACGATAAGCACCAACAAATGGTGGCCATCCCAGGCCATGCCGACGCGGACGACGCCAACATGGGTGATCAATCCCATGAAACCGGCCAACCATCCGGGCACATTGTCGTTGAAGGTCGTCTCGACCATATCCTCATAGGCCTGCCCGTTCTCGGTGCGCACGCCCAGCCACCACACGCCGGCGGCGGTCGCAAGCAGGAGCACGGCGAGCACGATGCACAGCACGCGGCTCGACGTACGCGGGCGCAGCGTCAGCGGATCGACGCGTGCCAGACCGCGCGCGATATCGTCGTCGCGCAGGCTGCCGTGCATGGAGGAAAGATTCCGTTCGTCACTCATGCCTTCGACTGTACGTGGCCCGGGTGGACGAGGGGAGGAAAAGGAAAAACCTCCACGCACCCGTCAGAGGCCACTTACCCTTGCTGCATTCCTGCCCTGGGGGAGTTGGGTGACATGACGCCACATGGAGGCTGGGGTTCAGTCTACACCAGCCCCGGACCGTGTGGAGATGCGGTTGGGGTGCGTGTCTGAATTCGCCTGGATGAACGAGCTGCCATGCTGTGGGCGGAATCGTTGGAATGGCGGTGTTTTGCCGCGGGCGATGGCGGCTCGATTATCGCCGTCCGCCCGAAAGGCGGGAGCTGACGGACTCACGCCCGTGGGGTAGGCTGGGTCATGTTTTGTTTTCGTTGTTCAGGGAGGATCATATGGACGAGTCCAATGGCGTGGATTTGGTGGTTGTTGGTGCGGGTTTGTTCGGTCTGACGGTGGCCCAGCAGGCGGCCGAGAGGGCCGGGGCGCGGGTCGAGGTCATC